>CAIPPO010000072.1 GCA_903866915.1 uncultured Mucilaginibacter sp.
GCTTCACAACAACAAGCTCAACCAGTTGCTATGGATCAAGAACACAACGCTGACACATCAGCACTGTTACGACGTATTGATTCATTGGAAAAATCATTGTCGCAGTTAAACTTACAGAGGTCCAGCAGAAATCAACAGCCCACTTCTGGACCAAGAAATGGCAATGGGCGAGACAGACACCGAAACAACAACAACGAACGAGGAAGATCCACTTCTCCAACACAGTCGAGACGGTTTCATTCTTCGACTCACAACCCCCCACAAGGACGCTCCAGAAGCCCACATCCCAATCCCCAATCCAGAGGCCGAGGACGAGGCCGAGGACGACAAGGACGCGGAAACCAAGAACCCCAGAACCGCAGACGCGGGAGAAGCAACGACAGCAATCGACGCTATTAGCCGAACGTCAGCTTCTAAATCAATATAGTAATATTAAAAATATAAAAATTATATATCCAATATACTTTCAGATTTAATAAATTAATTATCCAGAAGTTAAAATTAATGCCTTTTTTACATTAAACACATCCAGGAGCCTATTAAATTAAAATATTGTTGATAGCAATATTTAAACTATAATTATACTATAGCTTTTAATATTTGCGGATGATTTTGATGTATTTTAATCACTAATTCGCCAAAAAGGGTATTGGCCCAGGCGAACCATTTGCGGGTAAAATCGGCAGGATTATCCTGATTGAACGATTCGTGCATAAAACCAGTGCCGGCGTGGGTATTTTTCAGCCATCTTAAACAGGTTTTAATTTCAGTTTCATTAGTGGATGTTATAGCTCTGACAATGATACTCATTGGCCAAATATAACCCAGCCCAACGTGCGGGCCACCGATACCCTCCGCAGCCTTACCCCGAAAGAAGTATGGATTTGAGCGGCTCAATACAAACCTCCGGGTGTTTTCGTAAAGAGGGTCACTGGTTTTGATAGCCCCAAGGTAAGGCAATGATAGTAATCCCGGCGCATTGGCATCGTCCATAAACAACTGGTTACCAAAACCATCAACCTCGTAAGCCAGTATCCTTCCGTGAACCGGGTGGTTACCTATCGCATATTTCTGAAGTGCCGCTGATACTTCTGCCGATAAATCCCGGCATTGGGCAGCAGTTGTATGATCGTGTGCCAGGTGTTCAAACATTTCAGCCAACTGGTTTAAGGTAAGTACAGCGAAATAATTAGAAGGCACTAAAAAAGGATATATCGTGGCATCGTCTGATGGCCTGAAAATAGAACAGATCAAACCAACCGGCTTTACCGGGTTACCGTAGCCGCCGTTAGGAGCTGTATCGCTGGCAACTTCCGTGGTCCGTTGGAAATGATAAGGGCCCCTGCTGTGTTTCCGCTGTTGCACTTTAAACGTTTGCAAGATCAGTTTACCAGCGCTTTGCCAATCAGAATCGAAAAAGCTGGCATCGCCACTGGTTTTCCAGTAATTATAAGCCAGCCGGACAGGGTAACAGAGTGAGTCAACTTCCCATTTACGCTCATGCAGTTCGGGCTTCATGTCGGTTAGGTCTTTGTCCCATTCGCTGCCTGTGGCCCGTTCGTTAAAAGCATTGGCATAAGGGTCGATCTGAATACATTTGGCTTGCCTGTTCAAAACGCCCAGAATAAGGTTCTTTAACTGCGGGTCATTTTTGATCAATGGCAAATAAGGCCAAACCTGTGCCGAAGAGTCGCGCAGCCACATGGCATCAATATCGCCGGTAATGACAAAGGTATCGGGTCGGCCATCGTTCACTTTATATTTAACAGTAGTATCCAGTGTATTTGGATAACAATTTTCAAACAACCAGGCAATTTCGGGATCTTTGATACCAGCCTTTATACTTGTGATCGTATTTTCAACGGCAGTACTGGTGAAACGACGCAGGTTGGGGCTCAACCTCTTGCTTTCAAATTGCTGCATTGGAGAAAACCATGAAGGCTTAAGTCCTAAACCCAAGCCAGTTGCAGTAAGTCCATTGAGTTTGATAAAATCGCGGCGGTTGATCATACAGGTAAGTATTGGTGGTATAAAATTAAAAAAGCCTTTCGTATAACCGAAAGGCTTTTAAAAATGTTTTAAAGCAGCTTAGGCGACAGCCATTTTTTTCTCTTTATAAAAACCATCTTTCAATTTTACCGCTACTTCACTAAAGGCATCGATGGTACGATTTACGTCTGCAATTGAATGGGCAGCGGTAGGGATCAGGCGCAGTTCGATCAAACCTTTAGGGATAACCGGGTAAACTACGATAGAACAGAAGATGCCATAATTTTCGCGCAAATCACGAGTCAAACTGGTTGCTTCGTTCAGCTCACCCTTCAGAAAAACCGGGGTCACCATGGTATTGGTGATGCCAATATCGAATCCATTGTCGACCAAACCTTGCTGCAATGCCTTTGCAATGGTCCACAATTGGGTACGTAGTTCGGGTTTTGATTTCAATAATTCGAAACGTTTCTTTAATCCCAACACCATAGGCATCGGCAATGCCTTCGCAAAAGTCTGCGAACGCATATTATAGCGCAGGTAGCTAATGATCGGTTTGTTTGAGGCCACAAAAGCACCTATTCCAGCCATTGATTTGGCGAAAGTACCGAAGTAAATATCGATATCGTCTATGCAGTCCTGTTCTTCATGGGTGCCGGCACCCGTTTTTCCCATGCTACCAAAACCATGCGCATCATCAATCAGCAAGCGGAAATTAAACTTCTTTTTTAAGGCTATGATCTCTTTGAGTTTTCCCTGCGCACCCGACATGCCAAACACGCCTTCGGTAATAGCCAGGATACTTCCACCTGTTTGCCCAATGAGGCGGGTAGCATGTTCCATCTGTTTTTCAAAACTATCAATATCATTATGTTTGAAAACAAACCGTTTACCCATGTGCAGTCGAACGCCATCAATGATACAAGCATGCGACTCCGCATCATAAACGATGACATCCTTTCGGTCGACCAAAGCGTCGATGATGGAAACCATCCCCTGATAGCCATAGTTGAGCAGAAATGCGGCTTCTTTGCCAACAAATTCGGCCAGGTTATTTTCTAATTCCTCGTGGTGACGTGAATTGCCCGACATCATTCGGGCACCCATCGGGTAAGCCATACCATATTCAGCAGCTGCCTGTGCATCAGCGGCTCTAACTTCGGGGTGGTTAGCAAGGCCAAGGTAATTATTCAGGCTCCAAACCAAGTGTTCTTTGCCATTGAACATCATGTGCGGCGCTATCTCTCCTTCCAACCTTGGAAACGAAAAATAGCCATGCGACCATTCCTGGTGCTGCCCAATCGGGCCGCCCATTGTTTTCGATATCTTTTCAAACAGATCCAAATCGCTTTCTTCTTAAATAAAATACAAATATAACCCTTAAGGGGGCTTTTACCAAAGCCAATTACTATTTATGATACTTATCAGGATTTCACAGTCGCTATTTTAGTAATACCAAGGTTGCGTAAAAACGCACAAAACAAAAAAAGACACAATTAAATGTGCCTCTTCTCCTAATTTATTAACTGGCTATTATGAAATGCAAATCCAAGTTAGTCGACGTTATCGTGCAGGAACGAATTATTGTTCTTGATCTCAATATTGCCCTCTTCATCCTGCAAAAGCGAGAATCTCGACACCTGGCTTTCATCCGAAAGTGGTGTTTGCTGCAGTGCAATTTCCTTACGCTTATACGCCGGCACATTTTCCAGCTCCTGTATATTACCTGTGCGAAGCTTCATGCTCAGGTCCTTTAAACGCATGATGCGCTCGCGCGACTTGCGCAATTGTTCTTCTATCGATTCATCGGTTTTGTGGTCGTCAGCGCCAATTACCGGCTCGGGTTCAGGCTCCGGTAACAGCTCCTGCGCCGGTTCAAACTGCATAACCGAATCAGCTATCTTAAAGGTAAACTCCTCAGTTGCTTCCGGCTCAAAAGCTGTGGGCTCTTCAGCAAGGTGATGGGTAATAGTCTCTCCAACTTCCTCTTTTGCGCCAAACAGGTCAAATAAACCGGTCTGCTTTTGTTCTTCTTTAGGCTTGATGTAAACCTCCGTAGCAACAGGCTCTGCCGGTTTTACAACATTTATAAATTCGTTTACGACAGGTTTTACCAGGTTATTGCTTTCGGGCACCAACATGGATATTACCTTTTTATTGCTTTGTTCTTTTTCGCGTTCGTCTTTGGTCTGGAAGCCAGTAGCGATAATCGTCACCGAAAGTTTATCACCCAAAGCCTCATCGCGGCAGTTACCCCAGATCAGGTCGGCAGCCAGGCCAGCTTCTTCCTGGATAAAATCAGTGATCACACTCACTTCATCCATCGTTACTTCCTTCTCGCCCGAGCTGATATTTAACAGGATATAACGTGCCCCTTCAATCTCATTATCTTTTAATAAAGGCGACAATAATGCGCCTTCAACGGCTTTCAATGCCCGGTTATCCCCTTCGGCAGAAGCACTGCCCATGATGGATACACCGCTGTCTTTCATTACCGTACGCACGTCCTTAAAATCAACGTTGATATAGCCCGGTAAAGTGATGATCTCGGCAATACCTTTAGCCGCTGTTGTTAATATATTATCCGCCTGGGCAAATGCCGAACCGAGTGTCAGGTTACCAAATACCTGCCGAAGGCGGTCATTGGAAATAACAAGAAACGAGTCGACATATTTTTTCAGTTCTTCCAAACCTTCTTCTGCCTGCATCTTACGGCGTTTTCCTTCAAAAGAAAACGGCGTAGTGATAATGCCAACAGTTAAAATATCCATTTCGCGGGCTGCTTTGGCTATGATCGGACTAGCACCTGTTCCGGTGCCACCGCCCATACCTGCCGTGATAAAAAGCATTTTAGTGTTCGGTCCAAGCATCTGCTTAATGTCGTCGATGTTCTCGATCGCAGAGTTTTTCCCCACTTCCGGTATAGAACCTGCACCCATCCCCTCGGTCAAACTGGCACCCAATTGTACTTTATTTGGAATAGGGCTCAGCTCTAAAGCCTGAGCATCGGTGTTACAGATAATGAAATCTACACCGGTTATTCCTTGCTTGTACATATGGTTTACCGCGTTACCACCGCCACCGCCAACACCAATTACCTTGATGATAGACGATTTTTCTTTTAACATCTCGAACTGCATATTCCTATTGCTCAGCTAAATATGAACGATCTATAATAAATTTAACCTATCTGTAATATTATTACTTTTTCAACAATGTTTTTCCACAATTGTCAATATTGTGGAAAAGTTGCCAAATGTGAATAATTCCGGATTATTTCAGGAAATCCTCGTCTTTTATATCGTCTTTAATAAACTTGCGACCGGTTTCCAACAGCTTGCCAAACAGGCCGAAACGCTTGTCTTCCGCATACTTGGTTTTCTCGGTCTTTACGGTAGTATTTACCGGCACTTCGTTGTATTCGATCTTCTGTATACCTTTGATCAGCAGACCGATACCGGTTGCAAAAGTTGGGCTCTGTAATTCTTCATAAACCGGTTTCGGAAGTACTTCGTTCTTAGCCAGGTGCTCGTTAGGGTACCCTACCCGGCAATCCAATCCGGTTACATATTCAACCAGCTGGGGTAAGTGTTTTAGCTGCGCACCGCCACCGGTGATCACGATTCCTGCGATCAGTTTTTTCTCGTAACCAGATGATTTGATCTCGTAATAAACATGCTCAACGATCTCTTCCATCCGCGCCTGAATCACATAAGCGAGATTTTTAACTGATATTTCTTTAGGCTCACGCCCCCTTAATCCGGGTACGCAAACGATCTCGTTCTCTTTATTTTCTTCAGCCAATGCCGAACCAAACCTAACTTTCAGTTGTTCGGCTATGTTACGCATCACTGAGCAGCCTTCGCGGATATCCTCGGTAACACTGTTGCCACCGAAGGGGATAACAGCTGTATGCCTGATGATACCTTCATGGAAGATCGCAACATCGGTAGTGCCACCGCCGATATCCACCAATACTACGCCTGCCTCTTTTTCTTCATCGCTTAATACAGATTCTGAGGATGCCAGAGGCTCTAAGATCAATTCCTGGCTTTCGAGTCCGCCTTTGTTGACACATTTAACAATATTCTTGATAGCGGTCACCTGGCCCGAAATGATATGGAAATTAGCTTCAAGCCTTACGCCAGCCATCCCGATAGGGTCTTTGATACCGGGTTCGTTGTCGACAGTAAATTCCTGAGGCAATACGTGAATGATCTCTTCGCCCGGGGGCATCACCAGGTTGTACATATCTTCAACCAGCTTATCAATATCCTTGCGGCTGATCTCGTATTGCAGGTCGCGACGGGTAATCAGCCCGCGGTGCTGCAAACTTTTGATATGCTGTCCTGCTATACCTACGTTTACCACTTTTATGTCGACGTTGGATTGCGAACCTGCAATTTCAACAGCCTGAATAATACCCTGTACGGTTTTATCGATATTTGAAACCATACCGCGGGTAACCCCTGCTGATTCAGCTTTACCGATTCCCAAAACCTCAATTTTTCCGTTCTTACTCCGGCGGCCCACAATGGCACAAATTTTTGTGGTACCGATGTCTAATCCAACCACGATTGGAGAACTTTTTTCCTGTGTCGAACTCTTGTCCATATTATTTTACTATTTGCGATGTGTCTTTTTTTACTTTTAATGAATCTTGCTTCAGCGCGGCTTTAAGCGAATCCTTTTTAAAATTGTCGTTTTTGATACCTACCACCTGGTTAACATATTTGATATTGATGGTCTTATACCGGTCCCATCCCACCTGCGGAATGGCTTTTTTATAAAAAGTGAGCAGGTTACTAAACTTAGTTTCCAGCGAATCGGCATTACCCAGCAATATCCTGTTGGTGCCTACCCTTGGAATAAGCTCTATCTGATGATCCTGGTCGACATATATCTGCGCTATCTGGGCGCTCCATAACGAATCTTTACTGATAAAATCAGCCGTCCTGTATATTTCTTGTGCTATTTCGGTATGCAGTGTATCAACTTTGCTTCCAAAAACTTCGTCGATATAACCATTGGCAGCTATTACCCTCGCGGTAAAATTGTTTGATAATGGAACCTTTAACCCATGCTGATCGATATAGAAATTCTGATCGAACTGGTTCATCACCCGCAAGATCGGCTGACGCTGACTGATCTCTACCCTGATGATCCCATCCATATCTGCATAAACCGTGGCCGACTCGATAAAGGCATTTGCTTTCAGGCGTTGCTCCAGCAGGTGGATATTGATGTCTTTTAATTTACTGCCAATTAATTTATGCTGTTTTATTCCCAGAATATTATCCACCTCCTCACGGTCGATGAAGTATTGGTTTCCCGGAATATAAACTTTTACATCCTTGCAGGTAACTTCGGCTTTTTTGTATTCAATAAAACTCATTAACGTAACCAGTCCACCCAGACTAATCAGCCAGAGAGATCCAAATAAAATATGCTTCCAGATATGTTTTTTAAACATTTTCTAATGCACTTTTAAGTGGTTGAACCAATTGGTCGATATCACCTGCACCCACTGTTAAAAGTAGTTCAGGTTTTTCAATTTGCACCAGATCAACCGTTTCTTGTTTTCCACATTTCCGTTTATTCCACAATTTCATGCGCTCCAGTATCATCTCAGCATTCACGCCTTCGATCGGCATTTCGCGGGCCGGATAAATATCCAGGATGATCAATTCATCCGACAGATCCAGCACTTCGGCAAAGCCATCAGCAAAATCGCGTGTCCGGGTAAATAAATGCGGTTGAAAAATTGTGGTTAGCTTTTTGCCCGGATATAATTTCCTGATCGAGCTGATCGCTGCCCTCAGTTCCTCGGGGTGATGGGCATAATCATCAATGTAAATATGTTCTTTCGACTTAACAATATATTCAAAACGCCTTTTTACACCCTTAAATGAAGCCAGGGCGTTTTTGATCAGTTGCGGATCGACCCCAATTAGCAATGCCGCTTCAATTGCAGCTGTTGCATTTTCAACATTATGCAGACCTGCTATACCCAGTTTAATATCTTTGATCTCAACATCATCGTTTTTAAAGTCGAAATAAAAATCTCCATCCTTCACGTGTATATTAAGCCCTCTTACATCAGCAGGTCCTTTAGCACTGTAGGTAATACCAGAAGTAAGCGGAAGATCTTCGTGAAAGATCAGCGTCCCTCCGTCTTTTATTTGCGAAGCGAATTGGATGAACGATTCGGTCAATTGATCGTGGTTACCATAAATATCCAGGTGATCGGCATCCATCGACGTAATAATAGCAATGTTAGGATACAGAGTGAGGAATGAACGATCATATTCATCAGCTTCAACCACTACGATATTATTGTTACCAAACAATACGTTGGTACCATAATTGGAAGCAATACCACCTAAAAATGCAGAGCAATCTTTGCCTGAATCTTTCAGGATATGAGCAAGCAGGCAGGAAGTGGTTGTTTTACCATGCGTACCCGCTACAGCTACTGTAAACTTAGTTTTGCTGATCAAACCCAATACCTGTGATCTTTTTAACAGCTCGAATCCATTATCACGGAAGTAGTTATAGATAGCTGAATCGCGTGGAATAGCCGGTGTGTAGATGATGAGTGTTGATGGATCGGGGTTTTTAAAGCTTAAGGGTATCCATTCGTCCCGATCGTCAAATACCACTCTGATCCCCTCGTTATGCAGCTGATCGGTGAGTGCTGTTGCTGTTTTATCGTAACCGCAAACAATGCAACCGAGGTGGGCAAAATACCGCGCAAGACCGCTCATGCCAATGCCACCAATTCCGATCAGGTAGACTCTTTTGATATTTTGCAGTTCCATTTTTTACGCTTTAATTTTTACTCCCTTATGTTATCTCGTCAAGCTAATTGATCGCCTTCAACCCACCTGTCTTACCCGCTATGTTGCTAATTACTTTTATCTATCATAGCAAAAACTTCCTTCGCTATGCTGATATCGGCATCCGGCCTGGCCAGTTTGCTGATATTTTCGCTCAATTCCTTTTGCTTTTTGTTGTCTTCCAACAAAGCAACAGCCGCCGGTATCAATTCATCCAAGGCCTGTTGATCAGCAATGTACAGTGCTGCATTTTCCCTGACCAGCGTTTGTGCATTCCTGGTTTGATGATCCTCGGCTACATTAGGCGATGGTACCAATATCACCGGCTTACCAACAATGCAAAGCTCAGCTATCGTACCGGCTCCTGCTCTTGATATGATCACATCGGCAGCAGCATAAGCCAGATCCATCCGGTTAAGGAACTCCAGGATACAAAGGTTTGGATGCGGATCTTTACCCATCAACGCAACCACGTCCTGATAGTAGTATTTACCCGTTTGCCAGATCACTTGCACATCAGCCACCACGATCATATCCAATTGTCTGATCACGCTTTCATTCAATGTGCGAGCCCCCAGGCTACCACCTGTAACCAGAATCGTTTTCTTTTCAGGCGATAGCTGAAATTCTTTAAACGCTGCTTCCCGCTTACCTGCGATATCAACCGATTGCCTGCGTACCGGGTTGCCGGTTTTAATGATCTTACTTTTCGGAAAAAATGCCTCCATTCCATCAAATGCCACGCATATCTTTTCCGCCCTTTTACCCAGCCGCTTATTGGTTATGCCGGCGTAGGAGTTTTGCTCCTGGATCAGCGAAGGCACACCTTTTAAAGCAGCTGCATACAATAATGGTCCGGATGCATAGCCGCCAACACCCACCGCTGCATCTGGCTTAAATTCGGCAATGATCTGCCGGGCTTTTAAAACACTGCCCAGCAATTTAAAGGGAAGCGACAGGTTTTTCAATATTGATCCACGTTGTATTCCTTTAATATCCAATCCGATGATCTTATAGCCTGCAGCCGGCACCCTTTCCATTTCCATGCGCCCCAAAGCACCAACAAAAAGGATCTCTGTTGAAGGATCCAATTCCTTCAAAGCATTAGCAATTGATATCGCCGGGAAAATATGACCGCCGGTACCCCCTCCGCTGATGATTATCCTTTTATTTTTCAATTCTTTATTAGTCATTAAGAATTTGAAGATTTGATGATTTGAAAATTTGAAAATGTCATTAACTTCCTGATAATTATTGGGACAACCTTTTAAGCCGTCGCCAGTTCAACTTCTCGTATTTCGCCTACTACTACTTTTTTAGGCTCATCGATATCCCTGCTTACCGACAGGATGATGCCGAACGCTATACTGGTAAACAGTATCGATGTTCCGCCCATACTCACCAGGGGCAAAGGCACACCTGTAACCGGTCCCAAACCTACCGCTACTGCCATATTCGCAAAGGCCTGTATGGTCAAGCTGAAACTTAAACCAGCCGCCAGTAAGGCTCCGAACGCTTTTGGCGCCCTTGTTACAATTTTGATACAGCGGTATAGCAGGAAGAGGTAAATACCTATTAATGCAATACCACCCAACAAGCCATATTCCTCGATGATAACGGCATATATCTCATCTGAAAATGCTTCCGGCAAAAAATTCTTTTGCTCGCTGTGCCCGATGCCCTTGCCAAAAATACCACCGTTGGCAATAGCCATTTTTGCATGATCAGACTGAAAAGACTTATCCGGTTTAGCCATTTCGGGGTGCAGATAAGTTTCCATCCGGTTGCGGTAAACATGCCTGCGTGGTCCCAGGAAAATTACTCCGGCAAATAAAACACTACCGGCAAGGCAGGTGATGGCAATTTGTTTGATACTGATTCGTCCGATGATGAGCAACAAAATACTAACCCCGAACAGCATTAAAGCGGTTGAAAGGTTTGCAAGCGCAATCAACACAAATACCAAACAGACGGTGCCCATAATAGGAATGAACGACTCTTTTACATTTTTTATATTTTCCTGTTTCCGTGACAGTGTGCGTGCCAGGTAGGTGATCAGCGCAAGTTTGGCCAGGTCAGAAGTTTGAAAACTTAGCCCCGTTCCAGGTATCGATATCCATCGATGCGCATTATTAAGATTGACACCAAAAACCAGCGTATAGAAAAGCAACGGGATAGTAATGATCATCAACAGTTTCGATATACCGGCGTAATAGCGATAATCAAGCTTATGCGAAATGTACATCAGGGCAATACCACCTATTACCATCGCCAGGTGTTTCATCAGGATCGACTCCACACCCACCCCTTTCTTAAAGGCCAGCGTACTTGTTGAACTATAAACAGCCAGCAACGAAATAGCCGATAATAATATGACAATAAGCCATATCCATCGGTCGCCTTTCGTGTTATTTAATAGTCTGTTCATCATTTTTTATTTGATAATTTGAAGATTTGATAATTTGAAGATTTGAAAATTTGAAGATTTGAAAATAGTATTGCAAAATTCAAGTTCCAGACGCTACTGAGACAATCTTTCAACTTTACAACATTTCAACTTTACAACATTTCAACATTTCAACCCTTCAACTAACTAAAGTTCTTTCACCGCTTGCTTAAACTGCCTTCCCCTGTCTTCGTAATTTTTGAACAGGTCGAAACTTGCGCAGGCGGGTGATAATAATACGGTATCACCTTTCTTCGCGAGGTGGTAAGCTACCTGAGCAGCTTCTTCAGCCGAAAAAGTATTTACAATTACTTCAACATCATCTTCAAATGCATCGTGGATGCGGCGGTTATCTTTACCAAGGCAAACGATGGCTTTCACTTTATGCTTTACCAGGTCTTTCAGCATACTGTAATCGTTGCCTTTGTCTACGCCTCCTAAAATCAATACCACTTCAGAACTCATGCTTTCCAGGGCATACCATGTAGAGTTAACATTGGTAGCTTTTGAATCATTGATAAAGCTTATGCCGGAAATTTTGGCAACAAATTCAAGGCGATGTTCAATGTTTCTGAAACTACCCATACTCTCACGAATGGTCTCATTTCTCAGTTCAAGCACTTTGGCCACTATTCCGGAAGCCATCGAGTTGTAAATGTTGTGTTTGCCCTGTAAGGCCAGATCGTTAATTGACATTTGAAAATGTTCTTTAGTTGCGTTTATAATTAATTGGTCCTGGTCGAGATATGCTCCCGTTGTAAGTTTTTTTTTAATTGAGAATGGCAATAGCTGCGCTTCCAGTTTCCGGCTTTCCATCATTTTCATGGTCTCCGGATCGTCTGCGCAATAGATGAAGTAGTCGGCCGGGCTCTGGTTTTGTGCGATGCGAAACTTCGAAGCGGCATAGTTTTCCATTTTGTATTCATACCTGTCCAAATGGTCGGGTGTAATATTGAGTAATACTGCGATATCCACTTTAAAGCGGAACATATCATCCAGCATAAAGCTGCTCAGCTCCAATACATAATGGTCGAATTTTTCAGTGGCCACCTGGTAAGCAAAGCTTTTACCGATGTTACCGGCCAATCCAACGTTCATACCTGCATTTTTCAGGATATGATAAGTAAGGCTGGTAGTGGTAGTTTTACCGTTAGATCCGGTTATGCCAACGATACGGGCATTGGTATACCTGCCAGCAAACTCGATCTCCGAGATCACCGGAATACCTTTTTCTTTTAGTTTTTTGATGATCGGCGCCTTCTCCGGTATACCCGGACTTTTGATCACCTCAACCGCCTGTAATATTTCTTCTTCGGTATGCTGCTTTTCTTCAAAGCGAATATGCCAATCGGTAAGCTGCTGTTTATAGCTTTCAGCAATCGACCCAAAATCAGACACAAAAACATCATAGCCCTGCTGTTGCGCAAGGAATGCCGCACCCGTCCCGCTTTCGCCGGCCCCCAGTACTACAATTCTATTTTGTTTAGATCCCATTTCTTTTTTTTTCATTGGTCATTTGCTGCGCGTCATTGGTCATTGGTCATTTGCTTCGCGTCATTGGGTCATTGGGTCATTGGGTCATTCTTACCTATCGGAAAAACCAATACAACTAATACAACCACTACAACTAATACAACCACTACAACTATCCCGATAGCTATCGGGACAACCCACCTTTCACCTTTAACCTTTCACCTTTAACCTTCCACCTTTAACCTTCCACCCCTACCTCAACTTCAGCGTCACAATCGTCAGAATAGCCAGCAGGATACCGATGATCCAGAACCGGGTAACGATTTTTGCTTCGTGAAAGCCTCTTTTTTGGTAATGGTGATGCAGCGGTGCCATCAGGAAAATCCTTCTGCCCTCGCCATATTTCTTTCTTGTGTATTTGAACCAGGATACCTGCATGATCACTGATAAATTTTCGATAACGAAAACGCCGCACAATAATGGCAGCAATAATTCTTTGCGGATCATGATGGCAAAAACGGCAATAATACCGCCGATGGCCAAACTGCCTGTATCGCCCATGAACACCTGTGCCGGGTACGAATTGTACCACAAAAAGCCTACGCAGGCACCAACAAATGCGCCTGCAAAAACCACCAGTTCGCCTGAGTCGGGTATATACATGATATTGAGGTAATCGGCCATGACTGTATTACCCGAAACATAGGCCAGTACTGCCAGTGTAACCCCAATAATTGCCGAAGTACCCGTAGCAAGGCCGTCGATACCATCTGTAATATTTGCGCCATTGGAAATGAAAGTGATGATCACGATCACGAAGAACATAAACACTACCAGGCCATATTTTTCAAAGCCTTTGCCAAAAACAGTCAGCACTTTGGAGTAATCGTACTCATTGTTTTTATAAAATGGAATAGTTGTTTTGGTCGAGCGTACGTCTTGCAGGTAAACCGGTTTATTGCCCTTCAAATGGTAATCAACCGGACCCGAATTATAATTGATCGGTGGCTTAACTTCCACCCGGATCAAAATATTCGGGTTACTGTACATCGTTATCCCGATAATGAAAGCCAGGCCAACCTGGCCAATGATCTTGAACTTACCGGCTAAACCTTCTTTATTTTTCTTGAATACTTTGATATAATCGTCAATAAAACCGATGGTACCCAACCAAATAGTAGTGATCAGCATCAGGATCACATAAATATTTTCAAGCTTGGCAAACAGGAGCGTTGGCACCAGTATACCAAGTATGATGATGATACCACCCATTGTTGGCGTACCTGCCTTTTGCATTTGTCCTTCCAGACCCAGGTTTCTAACGGTCTCGCCAACTTGTTTATAGCGCAGGTAATCGATCAGTCGACGGCCATAAACCGTGGTGATAAAAAGGGAAGATATAACTGCCATCGCCATCCTGAACGTGATGTATTGAAACACCCCGGCTCCCGGTATCGTGTAGTTCTTCTCTAAATAGTTAAATAAATAGTACAGCATTACTCAATTCAGGTATTTGAAAATGTTCAGCAATTCTTCCTTATCATCAAAATGAGTTCGCACTCCTTTAACTTCCTGGTATTTTTCGTGTCCTTTACCCGCAACCAGGACAATGTCTCCGGGTTGTGCCAGGTTACAGGCAGTTTTTATCGCTTCGCGACGGTCGGTGATACTCATCACGCGGCGTTGAAATTCGGGACCAACACCTGCTTCCATATCCTTAATGATCTGGGCCGGATCTTCCGATCTTGGGTTATCTGATGTTAAGATCACCATGTCGCTCCATTCGCAGGCTACTTTGGCCATGATCGGGCGTTTGGTTTTATCCCTGTCGCCACCACAACCGATAACGGTGATCACTTTTTCTTTTCCTTTACGTACATCATGGATGGTACTCAGCACATTTTGCACGGCATCCGGGGTATGCGCATAATCCACAATACCTATGATCTTATTGGCTGCGGTCACGTAATCAAACCTGCCTTCAGCTCCGGTCAAACGGCTTAGGCTGGTCAGTACTTTTGCTTTATCCTGATCCAGCAACATAGCAGTGGCATAAACTGCCAGCAGGTTATAGGCGTTGAAAGTACCCACCAATTTAAACCACACCTCTTCCCCATCAATGTTCAGCAGTAAGCCTGCAAACTGGCTCTCTAAAATTTTGGCCCGGTAATCGGCCATATTCTTCAATCCATAGCTTTTTTTATGTGCCGCTGTATTTTGCAGCATCACCATGCCATTGCGGTCGTCGGCATTGGTCAGTGCAAAGGCGTTCTTGCCTAATCCGTCAAAAAACAGCTTTTTGGCGTCACGGTAGTTTTCAAAAGTCTTATGGTAGTCCAGGTGATCGTGCGTCAGGTTCGAGAATATCGCACCGCTAAACTTCAGGCCCTCAATCCGGTGCTGAACTACGGCGTGTGAGCTTACTTCTATAAAGCAATAATCACAACCCTGCTGCACCATTTCTTCCAGCAAAGCATTGAGCTGGACCGGGTCGGGCGTGGTATGTGTCGCCATAACCACTTGTCCGTTGATCTGATTTTCTACTGTCGATAGCAATCCGCATTTATAACCGAGGTCGCGGAAAAGCTTATATAATAAAGTAGCAATAGTGGTTTTACCATTGGTACCGGTAACGCCCACCAGTTTTAATTTAGAAGATGGCTCGCCATAAAATTGCGAAGCAACCAATCCCAATGCTTTTGATGAATCGGCTACCATCAGAAAGTCGACCTCCCCTACTACATGGCCCGGTAATTCTTCACAAATCACCGCGGCGGCACCATCACGCACAGCCTGTTCGATAAAATCATGTCCGTCAGATTGGGTTCCCTTAACAGCAACAAAAAGACAGCCTGGCACCACTTTGCGCGAGTCGAAAACTACGGCCGTGATCCAGGTATCGGCACTGCCCTGCAGTTCGGTAAAAGCCAGCCCTTCTATGATATCGCTCAGGTACTTCATTGCAGTTCGATGGTTATTTTGGCCCCTTTTGGTATCAGGCTACCGCCAGTGACCGATTGTTTAATTACTGCTCCGCTACCGCGGGCAGTTACTTTATATCCGGCATTACCCAGCACAAACAGCGCATCACTCAATCCCATGCCGGTAACGTCGGGTACTGAACCTTTGGGGTAATTGACAGTTTCAGCAGCTACACCACCGCTGGTATCTACAGCTGTGGTATTTGAGGCGTAAAGCGGTTTGATATTCAGCCTGGAATAAACCTCCTGCACTGCTTTACGGTTGCCCGATTTTGATTTTGGCATTTGCGTATTCCCAACATAATGCAGTGGCGCGCTTTGATTCATTTCCAAATCGCTTGAGTACACCCTGTCGGCTATGGCCCTGAATACCGGACCCGCGACTTTTGCCGCGAGGTATTCACCCTTTGGGTCGTTGATCACCACGATCATCGAATATTTGGGATGATCGGCTGGGAAATAGCCGCAAAAAGAAGCCTGGTGCTTTTTGGCTTCACCATAACCATGGTTACCGTTTGCTATCTGGGCCGTACCGGTTTTGCCGGCAACGGTATAAAGCGGATTTTTGATGTAGGTTTTGCCCGTACCTTCCTGCACTACGCCTTCTAGCAGACCTTTTACCTTATTAAGCGTCTCATCAGAGCAGATCTTTTCGTTGATCACCCGGGCCTGGAACTGTTCAACGGTATTGTTAAGCCGGCGGATCTCTTTCACAAATATCGGGGCGATCATTTTTCCGTTATTGGCTACAGCATTGTAAAAGCAAAGCATCTGCAAGGGCGTTAACTTTTCTTCGTACCCATAGGCCATTTGCGGCAGGGTTAATTTGCTCCAGCTTCTTGAATGTGGTGTTTTGATCAATGGCGCACCTTCGCCCGGTATTTGGAGGTCGAGTTTGTCATTGAGGTGATAGCTGTAAAGTGCGTTGGTAAAATCGCTTGGATCGTCTTTAAAATGATCGTAAACAAATTTGGCCGCCGCTACGTTGGACGATTCTTCAAAGGCACGTTTAGCCGATATCTGGTAAAACTTATCCAGCTCGGCATCAGTTACGGTATACTTTTCATTACCGGGGATAACGTGCATCTTGCCACCTTGTACATTGATCTGGGTACTGGTATCTATTTTATGCTGCTCGAGCAGGGTCATATAAGTAGCCAGCTTGAAGGTGGAGCCAGGTTCAGCCGCATCGCTGATGGCGTAATTCAGCTTTTCTTCGTAATCACCGGTTTTGGTTTGGGTAAAATTTGCTATTGCCCTGATCTCGCCGGTAGCCACTTCCATCAACACCACGCAACCATGTTCGGCCTTGCTGATCTCCATTTGCTTTTTCAGCGCCGATTGCGCCACATCCTGCAAGTTGACATCAAGGGTTGAAATAATATCCGAACCCTCTTTAGGCGAAATTTCCGCATCGCCGCCGTTAACAGGCACCCAGGTTCCGCCGGGTACACGCTGCATCAGCAGTTTGCCATTTTCGCCATTGATGTAATTGGCAAATGCACCCTCCAGACCAACCGAAACAGCTTTAGCATTTCCCTGCTGATCAACGCCATTGGTATTTCTGTAACCGATGGTACGTTTGGCCAGTTCGCGGAATGGTAATATCCTTTTGTTTTGTTCTTCCAGCAACAAGCCGCCCCGGGCTTTTCCTAAATTGATCAAAGGAAAGGTGCGCACCTGTTTAAGTTGCGTAAAGCTTACGTGGTTTTGTATCAGCTGGTAGCGATTGCCATCGTTGCGGGCCTGCTTTAATAATTGTACATATTCGCGGGTTGAACGATCGCCAAACAGATGCGAAAAGCAATAGGCCAGTGAATCAACCTTTTCATCAAATAACTTATCGTCGGCAATGGCACCGGCCCGCATATCCATACGCAAAGTATATTCAGGAACCGATGTAGCCAGCAAACTGCCGTCGTGGGCAAAAATATTGCCATGAGCAGCTTCAACATTCTGATACCTGGCCGACATTTTCTTAGCCATCTCGCGCCATTTTTCGCCCTGCTGGAACTGAACCCTGCAAAGCTGAAACACTACCGCACCGGCAAATACCATGATCAAGCCGAACGCGATGTAAACGCGCATCAATATGTTTGCCCTAATGCTCATCCTTCACCTCCTCTGCCTGCAATTTTTGCGGTGGCTCTATCGATTGTTTAATACCCAGGGTATCAGCACGCCGTGCGACTTCAGACAGAGTGCTTTTATAGGCCAATTCGGCTTTTGCTGTTTTGTAATCCCAGCTCAGTTCTTTTACTTCTTTTTCCGTCTTGTCGATATCACGAATCGTTTTCTCGGCCAGGTGCATATTACCCAGATAGAGCATCCCCAGCAACACCATGAACAAAACAAAAGGGAGCGCACCGGTAGCTTTTTCGGCGTTGAAATTTTTGGCGAATAGTTTGAGCAGCGCATTCTCAGAATAATCCTTTACAGGTTGATTTTCTTCGACAACGATCTCTTTTTCTACTTCCGCCTCCGGAATTTCTGTACGTAAACGATTGGTCATCTTTTTACAGCTATTCGTAATTTGGCGCTACGTGCCCGGTTATTATTTTTTATCTCATCTTCTGATGCCGTGATCGCACCGCGACTTACCGCATCAAAAGGTTTTTGATCATTACCATAAAAATCTTTCTCCACCTCACCGCTGAATTTTCCCTTGGCAATAAAATTCTTCACCAGCCTGTCTTCCAGCGAGTGATATGACATTACTACCAGACGCCCGCCACTTACCAGCACTTCGGCCGACTGGCTCAAAAATTCTTTAAGAGCTTCCAATTCCTGGTTCACTTCGATGCGAAGGGCCTGGAAAACCTGGGCCAGGTATTTGTTTTCTTTACCACGCGGGATCAGGTTTGATATCACATTCTTAAGGTCGGCTACCGAGTTGATTGGCGCAGACAGACGGGAAGTAACAATTGTTTTTGCCAGCGATTTTGCGTTCTGTATCTCGCCATAAATGCCAAAAATGCGATGCAGATCAGCCTCGCTGTAATTATTGATCACCTGCTGTGCACTCAGGCTGTCCGACTGATTCATCCGCATATCCAGGTCAGCGTCAAAACGAATGGAGAAACCACGATCGGCCTGATCGAACTGGTAAGAAGAAACACCCAGATCAGCCAGTATCCCATCAACAGGAATAGCATGGTTTAAACGACAAAAATTTTTGAGGTAACGAAAATTCTGATCGATGAATTCAAAACGGTCATCATTGATTCGATTACGCTGCGCATCCGCATCCTGATCAAAAGCCAGCAAACGGCCACCCGCGCCGAGCTTGTCCATGATAGCCCTGGAATGACCACCACCCCCAAAAGTCACATCAACATAAGTACCCTCAGGCCTGATGTTCAAACCTTCGATACACTCTTCCAGCATCACCGGGGTATGGTAACTATTCATCTACCGCTCTCCTTCCTGCACCACCCATCACCTCCTCGGCCAGCCTGGCAAAGTTTTCAGGCTCGTTATCTAATTGCGTATCGTATGCTTCCTGTGCCCATACTTCTATTTTGTTGAACTGACATGCCAGCACAACATCGTTCTTGATACCGGCATATTCCGTCAGATTCTTTGGCAACAACACCCTGCCTGCTGCATCCAGCGATAATTCAGAAGCACCCCGGGTGAAATAACGAATAAACTCGCGGGTCTTCTTCTCATAGGAATTCAATTTACTCAGGTCGTCAACGATCTTCTCCCACTCTTTGCGCGTGTAAATAACCAGGTGCTTCTCAAAGCCACGATTGATCACAAGGCCTTCTTTGTCAGCTTCAGGAAGCTGCTTTTTAAGGCCAGAGGGGATCATCATCCTTCCTTTGACATCCAATTTACATTCAAATTCGCCTAAAAAATGGGCCATGAGCTAATTCTGCGACATTTTCGCTGAGTAAAAGTAAATCACTTTTTCCAATTTTCCCACAAATTCCCATTTTTTACCACCAAAAAGTTTTCAACACCGCTTTTAGACATTTTTCTCCCACTTTCAATTTTTCTGCCGCTATTTCAGAATCGCATCAAATCAGCTATCTTAGCACAATCCGCTGATAACAAGCCATATTTAGTGGTTAAATACCTTTGCCGGCTTTTAAATTTGTCAATATGAAAAGATACCTAACCTTAGTACTCGCGATAGCCATCAGCTATGCCGCAATGGCGCAAAGCAGCCCCGAATCCACTGATAACATTATGAAAGCGGCCTATGCAAAAGCCGGTGCCGAAAACAAAAGTGTGATCCTAATTTTCCATGCTTCCTGGTGCGGCTGGTGTCGTAAAATGGAGGCATCGATCAATGATTCTACCTGCAATAAATTTTTCGATAAGAACTATGTTGTTGCATACCTTGACGTGCAGGAAAACGGCGATAAAAAGGCATTGGAAAACCCAGGTGCTGAAGAGCTGATGAAAAAATACAAGGCCGAAAGTGCTGGTTTGCCGTTCTGGCTGATCCTGGATCCTAAAGGAAATACGCTGGCAACCTCGGCTATGAATGCCAATGGCGCATCATCCAATTCTGCTGCAGACAATGTGGGCTGCCCCGCTACTGAAAAGGAAGTGGACTATTTGGTTAAAGTGTTAAAGTCAACTTCAACTTTAACAGATAGCGAACTGGCGATTATCAAAACACGTTTCCGTAAGAATGAGCCAGTTAAACCCACGACCGGCACTAATTAAATCCATTATTTACTGAAGGAAGCAGACCTGCGAAGTATATCAACTTCGCAAGTCTTTGTTTTATATTATTTTTCTTTTATTTGGCACTATGGTAATTGTTATACAATGCGCTGACCAGGTGGGACTGGTAGCAAAAATATCCGGACTGCTTGCTGAGAAGAAATTCAATATTGTATCCATGCACGAATACGTGGATAATGGCGAGAATCTGTTTTTTATGCGACTCGAAGTTGTCAACGAGCCGGGGCTTGAACTACTGGGGCAGCAATTGAGGGATTTGTTACCCGAAGGTGCTTTAGTTAAGGTAAACCCTAATCCCGAAAAAAAGGCGATCGTACTGGTTACTAAAGAATACCATTGCCTGGCTGATATTCTGGTACGTAATCATTTTAAGACGCTGGGTGCTTCGGTGCAATGCGTCATCGGCAACTATACGCATTTAGAAGATATAACCAAACGATTTGATATACCCTATTACCATGTTCCTTTTGCCGATCCGGCTACCAATCCAGAGAAACAGGTATTGGATATTATTGCCGGGTTCGAATACGATTACCTTGTATTGGCCAAGTTTATGCGCGTATTATCCCCCGATTTTGTGGGCAGGTTTCCGAACCAGATTGTTAATATACACCATTCGTTTTTACCGGCATTTGCAGGTGCCAATCCTTACCGCCAGGCTTATGAACGAGGTGTGAAACTCATCGGAGCAACAGCGCATTTTGTAACCAATGATCTGGACGAGGGCCCGATCATTGCGCAGCAAATCATCTCCGCCGATCATTCTCTGACGGCTGCTGATATGGTAAAGGCGGGCAAAGAAATAGAAACGGCCGTACTGGCAAAAGCTTTGCGGGTGGTTTTTGATGACCGGGTGTTTATTTATAAAAACAAGACCGTAGTGCTTGAATAACTTAGTTCACTATTATTACATCAGGGCCGGCCAGTTTTCTGACATGGCAATTACAACCTCCGGCTATTTTAAACGAAGTACTAAGTGTTTTACCGCTTGACTGGACAGTTGCGCTAACTTGAATATTATCTCCATCGTTAGTTAGATCTTTCAGGTTGCTATCATCAACAATAATTTCAGCGCCGCCTATCAGGTTGGCGCTGGCGCTAAGCTCATTGGTTAGTGTTTTATTGGTTCTCAAGTCGAGCACTTTAAAATTTGTAACGGCAATCGGGTTATTGTTGCTATCCCTGTATTGAACGCCAACTGAGGCAAATAAGTCGGTACAGGCCTGTGTGCCGCATGCCGTTTGGGTGCTTTTGTTACAGGCCGAAACCAAAATGACAATAATGGAGAGCAGTGCCGCTAACTTTTTCATGAGCCTATCGTTTTCAACCTTTACGTTCACAATTGCAATTGCGATACAAACTAAATACAAAACTTTGGTTATCGTAAGGTTTAGTAAGCGATCAGGATGACCAGGTCATCGGCACCGGCCTGCTTCAGGCCATGCGAACTTCCGGGCCTGGTGAGTATGGCATCCCCCGCTTTTACCGGGAACGATTTGCCATTCATCTGCATCTCCCCTGCTCCACTGATGATGTAATACACCTCGTCTTCTTTTTGCAAATGATAACCTATTGCCGAACCGGGATGCAAAATGCGTTTACGAAAAGTTAGTTTTAAGCTGTCAGCCTTTGAAAAAAAGCTATACCCGGTGGTATTACCGCCACCGTTATGGGTGCCGGCCTCGCTTTTGGCGATATCTTTTTCATGTTCAAGGATATAAGCCGGTTTGGATTGGGAGAAGCAACAAACTGTTAGGAGGCAAAAAACGACAATCAGTAAAGTTTTCATAAGGGGTGGTTTTAAACAAAAATAGCGATGGATTTAATACCCATCGCTATTCAAATTATAAATATTCTGCTATTCAATCACCCTCACCTTCAAAAAGCTCGGATTCGCTTTGGAGGTATATACGCGGTGTGTCTGTTTCTTAAAGTCAGCATCCTTTGCCTTCATGATATCCTCAAATACCTGCGGGTTGCGGTCAATGAGCGGAAAGCTGCTGCTTTGCACTTGTATCATGATGCGGTGACCTTTTTTGAAGGTATGCAGGATATCCTGGAGCTCAACATTTACCGGTGTTACCTGCCCCGGAACGAATGGCTCAGGCATGCTGATATTATTGCGGTATTTGCCGCGGATCTCCTCGCTGCGCACCATTTGCTGGTAGGCCGACATGTAAACACCCTTAGCCGTAAACTGGTTGTTTTTGGCCGAATCAGGGTATACATCGATGATCTTTACCACCCAATCGGCATCAGTACCCGTGATGGCTACTTTCAGGTTGGCCCAGGTATTGCCGGCAAGGGTCAAATCATGATCGAGCACGTCAGTTTCATAGCTTAATACATCCGGCCTGCTGGAGGCAAAACGCTGGTCGCCCGTCATGTATTCACGTTGCATACCCAGCACTGTATAACCATAAAAAGGTACCGGTTTATTTGGATCAGAGACAAACTCATCAAAGTTATCGGTGCTCTCCTGCGGAGCAGTGAAAGACAATTTACCACCAGGTAAAAAGTAAAGGTTCTTGTCTTCTGCATCTTTAGGTGGCCATTGCTCATAAGTCTTCCATTTATTAACCCCGGTCTCAAACGCTGAAATAGGCTTAAGGTTAAGGTCGGTACCTTTTAAATAATGACTAAAGAAAGCAAATTCTATCTTCTCCCGGTAAAACGGACCAGTTGGCCCGCCAAAATCAATATCACCTAAATGATCACCATCCCCACGTGCCCAGCCGCCATGAACCCAGGGACCCATGGTGAAATAAATTGGCGTATTGGGATTATTCTTCACCAAAGTCTTGTAAGTATTGATGGCACCATAAAGATCTTCGGCATCATACCAGCCACCGGTTATCAGGGTTGGCGTTTTGATATCATGCAGGTGCGACAAAATATTGCGATCTTTCCAGTGCTGGTCGTAATCCGGGTGGTCCATCATCTCGTTCCAAAGGCGAATGGTATCTTTAAAATACTTATCGTTGGTATTTTTTACCGAACCCATGTTCAGGTAAAACTCATACCCATCGGCGGTACCAAAATCGAGTCTGCTGCCCCTGCCCTGGGTTGGCTTTCCATCCTGGCGGTTGGTAAAGCCCGGATAAAATCCAAAATTACCGACTAACTGAAAAGCACCATTATGCCAACCGTCATCGCGCCAAAGATCCGACATAGGGGCCTGGGGTGAAGCAGCAGCTAATGCCGGGTGACGGCTTAATAAACAGGCCGTGGTATAAAAGCCGGGATAGGATATTCCCCATACCCCTACCTTGCCATTATTATTGGGAATGTTTTTTAACAGCCAGTCGATCGTATCATAAGTATCGGTGCCTTCATCAACATCATTCTTAGTTTTATGCACTTCCTTTTCTGGTGTCATTTCCTCAAAAATACCTTCGCTCATCCAGCGCCCGCGTGCGTCCTGGTAAACAAAAATGAATCCATCGTGCAAAAACAAGGATGACGGCCCGAGCGACCGGCTATAGGCATCAGGTCCATAAGGCGCCACGCTGTAAGGCGTGCGATCCATCATGAAAGGATATTTTTTGGTTTGATCTTTAGGCACATATACTGTAGTAAACAGCTTTTTGCCGTCGCGCATCGGTACCTGGTACTCGTATTTGGTGTAATTGGCTTTTACATAATCGGCATCGGCACTATTTGGCTGCGCGAAGGAGCAGAATGCCGATAAAAGGAGGCCGACGACTAAAAAAAAGGATAGTTTTTTCATCATTTGATTTTAAGAACAGTTAATTGAGGTTGGCAAGAAAACAAAAAAGCCCCTATTTTAGGGGCTGTAACAAAGTTATTACTTTATAACCGGAGTATACATATTTATTCGTTGATCGCCTTCACCCCCGGCAACTCCTTACCTTCCATATATTCGAGTAAAGCACCACCACCGGTCGACACATAGCTAACATCATTGGTAAAGTTGAATTTGGCAACCGCTGCAGCTGAGTCGCCACCCCCTATTAAAGAGAAGGCTCCGTTTTTGGTTGCTCTTACAACAGCTTCGGCTATAGCTTTAGTGCCTTGTTCAAATTTTTCCATTTCAAAAACGCCCATAGGGCCGTTCCACAAAATGGTTTTTGAGCTTTCGACAACTTTACTGAAAGCCTTGATCGAATCGGGACCGATGTCTAAACCCATCCAGCCATCTTTAATATTGTCATTTTGCGCAATTTCGGTATTTGCTTCGTTCGAAAATGCATCAGCTATAATCGAATCGGTTGGCAATAAAATATTGATATTCCTTGCTTTCGCTTTGGCGAGGATATCATTTGCCAGATCGAGTTTATCTTCTTCCACCAGCGATTTACCGATTTTGCCGCCCTGTGCCTTTGCAAAGGTATAAGCCATACCACCGCCAATAATCAGGTTATCTACTTTGCCCATTAACTGTTCGATCAGTTCGATTTTATCGGAAACCTTTGCACCACCCATGATGGCTGTAAATGGCCTTTCTGCATTATTTAATACTTTCTCGGCATTGTTCACTTCGGCTGCCAGCAAATAGCCAGCACATTTAGCCTCGGGAAAAAACTGAGCGATCACTGCGGTTGAGGCATGTGCCCTGTGGGCTGTACCAAATGCATCGTTTACATATACATCACCTAATGCTGCCAGTTTCTGCGCAAATTCTTTATCTCCTTTTTCTTCTTCCTTGTAAAACCGCAGATTTTCGAGTAACAATACCTCCCCGGGTGCCAAAGCTTTTGCTTTTTCGATAGCCTGCGGACCAATACAATCATCGGCAAATTGGACCTGCTGACCCAATAGGTCGGACAGGTGCGCAACAACATGCTTTAATGAGTATTTCTCTGTCGGACCATCCTTTGGGCGTCCAAGGTGAGACATCAGAATAACGGCACCTCCGTCGTTTAATATCTTTTTGATAGTAGGTAAAGCGGCGGTGATTCGGTTATCGTCGGTTATATGATAATTCGCATCAAGCGGGACATTGAAATCAACCCTGACCAGGGCCTTCTTTCCCAAAAATTTGATTTGATCTACTGTTTTCATGTGTTTGGATTGTTTTTTTTAGCGTGCTGCCAAATTCCGTAAATAATTCTGAATTCTGAATTTAAATTGAAGAAAAAGGGGCGCTGGAAATAGTTATTGGTTAACGGTTATCAGGTAACAGAATTAACGACCGGATAGTTTGGACTTTGGTAGTTTTTTTATTTAATTTTCAGATAAAGCACCTTATGCGGGCCTGTGCCTGGTATTTCAAATATATCGGTGACTGGTTCGAAACCCAGGCCGAGGTAAAACTTAACAGCCGGAACCCGGCCATTGCACCAAAGATAGTTTACGTTCTGTCCGCGGAGATAAACGATGGCAAAATTGAGTAGTTGATTGCCTATCCCTTTGCCCTGATAGGCCGCCAAAGTAGCCATGCCGCGCAACTGGTAGGCCTTTCCGGCAAAATCTATATAGCCCCTGGCATGAAAAGTGGCTATGCATACCAATTTTTCATCGGCGAAATAACCAAGATGAAAGCTCTCGGGATCTTCGTCCCCGGTAAACCTACATTGTTCTAAATTTAGTTTTCCGTCGCGTAAGATTTCATTACGTACAGGCAACGTATCCTCAGCCCGAATAAACCTGATCATGTCTGGCTATATTAATTTTTGCAACCAGGTCGGCAAGGCGGCTTGAGTAGCCCATTTCATTATCATACCAGCCCACCACTTTGGTTAGTCCGCCTACGACCGAAGTTAGTTTCGCATCGAAAATACAGCTATGGGTGTTTCCAAGAATATCGTTCGACACGATAGGATCTTCGGTATATTCCAAAATATGCTTCATAGCGCCACCAGCGGCCTGCGCAAAAGCAAGGTTGATAGCTTCTACCGTCGCAGGCTTTTCCAGGCTGCAGGTAAAGTCGGTCAGCGAGCCATTGAGCACGGGTACGCGGATACCCGCACCACCCAGCTTGCCTTCTAAATGGGGGAAAATATTAGTTATCGCTTTAGCCGCTCCGGTTGTTGTAGGGATTATATTGCCTGATGCAGCTCTTGCCCGGCGCAGGTCTTTATGCGGTGCATCGTGCAAATTCTGGTCGCCCGTCATTGAATGAACAGTGGTAATATAACCATCTATGATACCCCAGTTTTCGTCGAGTATCTTTACCATCACAGCTACATTATTGGTTGTGCAGGAGGCATTGGAGATGATTGGCGATTGCAAATCAATTTGTTCGTCATTTACGCCGATAACAATGGTTGGGATACTTTTATCTGGCGATGGAGCCGAGATAATCACCTGTTTAGCACCTGCAACCAAATGCTGTCCGGCACCTTTTTTTGTGGTAAACTTACCGGTAGCTTCCAGCACAATATCAATATCCAGCTCGCCCCAGGGCAGTTTTGCAGGGTCTTTTTCCGAAAATACGCTGATCTTCCTTCCATTAATAAACAGGTTGGCCGGGTCGGCGCTTACACGTCCTGAAAATGTGCGGTGAACTGAGTCGTATTTAAAAAGATGGGCCAGAGTTTCAGTATCAGCCAGGTCGTTGATCGCCACTACCTCGATATCCGGGTTGCTGAGCACACTTCTTAGAAATATCCTGCCAATTCGCCCGAAGCCATTGATCGCTACGCTTATCACTAGTATTAGGTTTAATAAAAAATCAAAGGTAGCTAAAATTAACAGGCATAGCGAAAGCCCCTGATACCGGTTGCTAAAAATGACTGCAAAGAAACGAATTTTCCTAAGTTGAAATTAGATGAAAAGATTCCGGAAAGCCAGCGATTCGCGTTCTTTTGAACGGAGCAGAAAGGTGATCATCCAGTTGAAAAGCAGGCACATTGCCAGAATCATACCGATTAAAACAGAATTACCGTAGTCTTGTAAAACGAGCACCATCAGAATGCAACCTATATTTAAACCCGCCAATATCAAAGTGGTTTGTACATGGGTTAATCCGAGTCGGAGCATACGGTGATGGATATGATTGCGATCGGCAGTAAAGGGCGAAACACCCATCGATATTCTTAAGATAAACACACGGATGGTATCAAAAATAGGCCCGATCAGGATAGACACAGCCAATGCAGGTGCAGAGAAAATTTCAGGAGTTTTTTCGCCGGTAAATTTATTAAGCTCGATAAATTTGATTGCCATTACCACCGAGATCAAACCGATGAGGAGTGAGCCGGTATCGCCCATAAAAATCTTCGCGGGTGTGATATTATAGCGTAAAAAACCAAATACGGAACCTACCATCGCAAGGGAAACTGCCGCCAGCTGGTATTGATGAATGTAAATAAACAAAGCGGCAAAGCAGCTATTTGCCACAATTCCGGTAGTAGCCGCAAGGCCATCAATACCATCAATCAGGTTAAATGCATTTACAATCAATATGATAGTAAGTACAGATAAGGTAGCACTTGGCCAATAAGGAAGGCTGTGTATCCCGAATACGCCATACATACTGGTAAGCCGTATATCGCCAGCCAGAACCAATATTGAAGCTACGATAAATTGAATAAAAAATTTGGTACGCGAGTTAACGCCGGAAAGGTCGTCCTTTAATCCCATTGCAAACAAGATAATACAAGCTGTTAACAAATAATTGATAGGAAGCGACCGATCGGTCATGCTAAAGAGCAGTGAGGTAATAGTAAAACTCACAAAAATTGCTATACCACCCAGACGCGGAATACCATGATCATGTTGTTTTCTGAAATGGCCAACATCGTCATATAAATGCCTTGCCCTGGCCACATGCAAGATAGATGGAATAGCCAGCAGCGTGATGAGAACCGAGAAAGTTACAATGATCAGATAGTACGCGAAGTAATATGAGTGTATAAGTTCTGTCATGGAATATCAGTAATTGTGATAATTAGATATATCATAATCAGGCAGCCAAATTACGGAAATTTTCATAATTGTTAAAAAAATTGCATTATTTTTCGCAATGGCTTTAAGATCAGCGAAATAATAGGAAATAAAATATCATTGTTCCGCATCGCTTTGAGATCGTTCCCCAAGGCTTTTACGCGATTGCCTATGCTTTTGTTACTTACGCCACCAACAAACATTTTAATAATTACCCTTTCGAGATAAAACACCTTTTTTTTATTTAAGTGGATGAACCTTAACATCAATTCGTAATCGGCTGCGCTACCGTAATCCAATTTATAACTGCCCAATATTTCAAATAACTCCTTCTTACAATAAAACGTAGGATGCGGGGGCATCCACCCCCCGTTAAACATTCCACTTTTGTAGTCACCCGAACGCCATTTACGAACAACGGTACCGTTTGGTTCTATAAAATCCAGGTCGGCGTATAAAATATCGATCTGGTGAGAAGCAAAAGCCATGGCTACATCATTCAACACATTTTCGTCGGCCAGATAATCATCTGCATTTAACGTGCCAATTATATCGCCGGTTGCCAATTGTATCCCTTTATTCATCGCGTCATATATGCCATTATCTGGTTCAGAGATCAATATTTGGATATGCTCCCGGTAGTTATTGATGATTTTAAGGGTATCATCGGTGGAGCCGCCATCGATAATAATAAACTGTATATTGTTGAATTTTTGCCTCAATACCGATTGGATGCAGGTATCTATGGTATTTTGGGCATTATAAACCACGGTGATCAGCGAGATCGTCAAATTTTGCATTTCGAGGAAAATACACTTTTAATATCTACAATTTATGTAATTTTGGAATTGCTGCGCAAGATAAATAAATAAGCAGCTTGTTAGTATATGCGATTTTATACCGCCCTAATCATCATTTTTTTATTTTATTGTTCCCTGGCATTAAACTCGTGTTCGTTCAAACAGCAGCAAGTACTATTTGAGCATCAGGCCCCGGTTGCCGATAGTAGCCATGGCAATCAAGCGAACGTCGGCTCGGGAACGAGTGATTACCATATCAAATCGCAGGATATACTACAGATCCGGAATCTGCAGAATGCCAAATATATTGTTGATGAAACACCAACAGCGATATCCCCGGCCGCTGGTGGCAGTAATCTGGGTTCGAGCGGCGGAACCAGTGCAGGTGAAGGTCAGACCTACCAGGTAGAAGATAATGGAACCGTTGCTTTGCCGTTAATAGGGCACGTTTTAGTTTCGGGGCTTACCCGGGCCGAAGCTCAAAAAAAAATTGAAGGTATTTACAGCAAAGATGTGCTTGTAAATCCTATTATAGAGTTAAAAATTGTAAATCTTAAGGTGACGATTTTAGGCGAGATCAAAACGCAGGGAAATTTTGCGCTGGTAAAGGACAAAACATCCCTGATTGAAATGATTGGTGCCGCTGGCGGGCTAACGGATCGTGCCGATGAAAAAACGATAAAAATCATTCGTGGAGATCCGAAAAATCCGGTGATTACACAGTTTGATCTGAGCAACGTGAAGACACTGGCCGACCCCAGAATCATCTTACAAAATGACGATATTGTCTATATCGCTCAAAATAAACGAGCTATCAAAAATGATCAGTTGCAAAATGTAACTACTACCTTACAACCCGGCTTGATCATACTTAATACAGCGCTGATCATTTATACGCTTATTCACCGGTAAATGGAAGAGACTGAAAAGATAACGCGCAAACTTCCGAATCAGGAAGTTGACTATTACAAAATTGGTAAAATACTCTTAAGCCGCTGGTACTGGATAGCTGCATCAGTTGTGGTATGTGTTACCATTTCTTACATTTACCTTTGGTTTACCCCAAAAACCTATGCAACATCAGCGACGCTGAAGATCGAAGAAAAAAAATCGGAATTTTCAGATCTCGTCGGCATCATCAATAACAACGATCGCGGTCCATCGAAAATACAAAGCGAAATATTTGTATTACAAAGCCGGACTTTAATTTTAAACGCAATCAGGGACCTCGACTACAGGGTTAGTTTTTATATCTCGGGCAGGGTGCGCACTACCGAATCATACCCCCAAAAGCTATTAGATATCCAGCTGCTTCGTTTTGACAGCGTTAACTTTTTCCGTGACCTGATCACCTTTAAGCCAATGAGTCCGCAAACGTTCCTGCTGACCTATAAGATCGGCGGCAAAGAGTTGCATAATACTTACAAATATGATACTCCAATAACCATTGCGAACACTTCATTCAGCATCAAAAATCCTGGCGAACTGGTAAGTAACACACTTTTCATGTTTAAATTTAATACACCTGAAGATTTTGTCGGGCGTGTTAAAAGTGGTTTGCATACCAATGAGATCGTAAAAAATTCAAATATTATTTCCTTGCAGGAAACAGACTCAAATCCACAGTTTGCGGCAGATATACTGAATGCAATCATGAAGGAATACCTGGCCTATGACAAGAGCATGAAAACTCTTTCGGCGACCAATATGATCAAGTTTATTGATGATCAATTAGAGACGCTCGCTAATACTGTAAAAGGATCTGAAAATTCGATCGAAAAATATAAAACAAGCTCCAAGATCATGGATGTCACATCGGCAACCGAAATGGAGATCAGCCAACTGAAAGAAATTGGATCGGAGCAGCAAATTCTTAAAGTTCAGCTGATAGCGATCGATCAATTAAAAGAACAGATCGCAAAGGATAAAGATAATATCAGCCTTAACCTTAATCTCGAAGGAGTGATCGATCCGCTTTTAAGCGGTGTGATACAAAGTTTGAATAATCTGCTTGTAGAAAAAAACACCTTGCTCAAAACCTACAATGCCAATTCGCAGGCGATAAAGGATATAGACAAAGAAATATTAGAATTAAAAAATGCTGCTTTAAATAATATTGACGCTACTTCTGTACGGATCAATAAAAATATCACCTACCTCGACAGTCAGATTGCTAAGGTAAATGATAAGATATCTACGTTACCGGCGGCTGAGAGAGACCTGATCAGTTTGAAACGTGATTTTGAGATCAACGATAAAGTTTACTCTTTCCTTTCCGAAAAAAGGCTGGATGCGCAGATCAGCCGTTCGGCGATCCTACCAGGCGCGGCAGTAATAGAACCCGCCGAGGCCAATTTCAGTCCGGTATCGCCCGATGAACATACCATACACCGCACTGCCCTGATCGTTGGTCTGGCTATAGGCCTGGGGCTTATTGTATTGATACGCATTTTAAACCCCTATATTTATGATAAGGAAACGGTTGAAAGCTTAACAACCATACCAATCATAGGCGTTATCCGTAAATTCCCTGACGAGATAGATGAGGATAATACCCAAATACTTGCGTTAAGCCGGCCAAAATCGATTTTTGCCGAATCCGTCAGATCGGTTCGTACCAATCTTAACTTTATTGCTTCCGAAAAATCGAGCAAGATCATTTGCATCACATCAGAAGTTGCAGGCGAAGGCAAATCTTTCATTGCAGTAAATCTATCAAGTACGCTATCGTTGATCGATAAAAAAATAATTTTGATAGCGGCCGACTTACGGCGTTCGCGGATGCACAAGACCTTTAACATGCCAAACGACAAAGGTTTGAGCAATTACCTGGCAAACCAATGCGAAGTGGACGATGTTATCAGACACACCGGTCAGCCGAACCTTGATATCCTGCTTTCGGGACCCGTTCCGCCAAACCCTTCCGAATTATTGCATAATAAACGAATGATCGAATTGATAGACGACCTGAAAAAGCGGTATGATATCGTTATGATCGACACCGCGCCAATCGGACTGGTATCTGACTCGATACCACTGATCAGAATGAGCGACATCAATATTTTTGTGATCAGGTCAGGTAAATCAAAGTTTTATGCAGCAACAGTTCCCCAAAGGATCGCTAATGAATACCATCTTGACAACACGGCGATCATTTTAAATGCTTTCGCTGAAGACTTATTGCATACCCGTTACTATACAACCAAGTTTACGGGTGAATATACGGGAGGCCATTATTATTATTATTCAGATTATAGCGGTTACGAAGGCTCGGATTACTATGTCGACAAAAAGCAGCATAAATGGTGGGATTTTAGGCGGTGGATAAAATAAATGGACGGCAGGCAAAAGACATCTAATAAGTGGTACCCTGTTTATACAAATCCCCGGGCCGAAAAAAAGGCCCAGATCGCACTACAAAATAAAGGTATTACTACTTACCTGCCTTTAAAACGGCAACAAAAACAATGGAGCGACAGGAAGAAATGGATAGAAGAACCACTAATTAAATCTTACATCTTTGTTTACATCACAGAACAGGAACAGACCGAGGTACTGATGACCAAAGGGATAGCCCGATTTATCTATTTTGGGAATAAAGTAGCCTCTATGCCTGACCGGCAAATTAACGATCTGAAGCTATTAATTGCCAGCTCAATCGAATTGGAAATTACCGAGGAAAGCCTGCAACCAGGTGAAAAAATAGTGATCAAAGCCGGACCATTGAAGGGAATGACAGGCGAGATCATTTCGTACCGTTCACAAAAACAACTTGCACTTCGTTTAGAAAGTCTTGGCTGCTCGATCATTATACAAATTGCAGCATCTTTCCTGAGCAGATTTTAACATTAGATACTATGATGTGAATAAGTTTTATGATAGTGTATTGCTATTTTTTGACTTATTTTGAAGCCTTTATACTTTCACAGCAGCATCGCAAAGCATTTTCATAAACTGCTGTTATCTAATAAGTTACATTTTAGGAGTGTGACTTACGGGGCGAAGCTGTGAATTTACCTCTTTAATATGTGCAGGATAGCTGGAATGATCTCAAGAAAGCGTACAACGCCTGAGGTCCGTGAAAAAGTAACAATCATGTGCCATGCCCTTCAGCATGGCGGGCCAGACGACGAGGGTATTTATATGGACGAAAATAATGGCCTGGTATTTGGCCACAGGCGGCTTTCCATTATAGACCTCAGCAGCAACGGTCACCAGCCAATGTCGGACGCAGCTGCACGGGTATGGATCACCTTTAATGGCGAAATTTATAATTACCTTGAACTAAAGGAAACGCTGATCGCTTCAGGTGCAAAATTCTATTCTAATTCTGATACCGAAGTAATCATTCAGGCTTACTTATTCTGGGGGATGGCTTCATTTTCCAAACTAAGAGGAATTTTTGCGTTTGGATTGTACGACATTCAAAAACAGCTAACCTATCTGGTTCGTGATAGTTCGGGCGTAAAACCTTTGTATTACATGGTCAGAGATGGCGAATTAAGTTTCGCTTCGGAAGTAAGGGCGCTGAAAAAGGCTGGTTTGGCTACTGAATCTGATAAATCGTGGCAAGTACGTTTCCTGGCTTTCGGTCATATTCCAGAGCCTTATACCACCCAAAAAGATGTTTACAGTTTACCCAAAGGCGAATTCCTTTGCTGGAACCATAAAAAAAACAGCTATGAGATACATTCCTATCATGTAGCAACTGCAAAAACGATCATCAATGTTGCAGAGCAAGCTAAAGAACTGATCAGGAATGTTCTGGGAAAAGCCGTATCACGGCAACTTGTTGCTGATGCCCCGATAGGCGTTTTCCTGAGCGGCGGTACGGATTCGAGTATTATTACTTTACTGGCTAATCAGCATCGTCATACCCAGCTGAAAACAATATCGATCTATTTCGATGAAAAAGCTTATGATGAAAGCCAATACCAGAACCTGATTCTGGCGGAGATACAGGGTGAAAAATTCTCACACCTGGTAAAACAAAATGATTTCGAAGAGTTTATCCCTCAGATCATTGAAGATATGGATATGCCTACAACTGATGGTATCAATACCTGGTTCATCAGCCGGTATGCACACCAGGACGGGCTCAAAGCTGTACTTTCAGGAGTGGGAGCCGATGAGCTTTTCGGCGGCTACCCCTCATTTAACAGGATCAAATTTTTGAAGAAGTTAAAGCGACTTCCCCGCCTTTCGTTTTCTGCAGCTAAATTATTCACTTCAGATAAGTACCGAAAAATATCATTCCTTGCCTACGATCACCCACTGGCCGATTATCTTTTGTTGCGAGGGCATTATCCGCCATTGGATATAGCCGAAATTTTAGATATGGACCTGAGTGAAGTTGAAGCTATCCTTTTTGATAATAAAGCCATCCCCAAAATAAGCAAGTTCGATGAAGAAGATGCAGCATGGTTTGAAACCAACCTTTACATGCAAAATCAGCTGTTGCGAGATACTGATGTGATGGGTATGAGCCATGCGCTTGAAGTAAGGGTGCCATTTTTGGACGAGGACTTTAAGCGCCTTGTTGAGAATATCAGGCTGGATATTCGTTTCGATGAAGTGCAGCCAAAAAAACTATTGATCGATAGTTTTAACGATGTATTACCTGAGGCTGTATGGAAACGATCAAAAATGGGCTTTACTTTTCCATTGCAGCAGTGGATGAAGGACCATGAGCAGATCAGTGACCCCAATTATTACCAGGGAAAAAAGGCAAAACAAATCATAAAAGACTTTAAAACAAGTACGATGCATTGGTCTAAAGCCTTTGCTTTGTATCAAATACAGCGTTATGCCTAAAAGAATCATCCTTTTAACGCTGCAAACTTTCAGCACAACGGGCGGCATTCAAAAAATGACCCGTACGCTAGCGCATTCGCTCGATCATATTTCAAAGGAGCAACAATGGGATTTTAAACTCTGGTCGCTTTACGATTCGAGGTACGACGTGATGAAGCAGTACCTTGATTCGGAAAACTTTATTGGTTTCGGGCGCAGCAAGCGTCGATTAGCAATTAATACGATATCAAAAGGCACGAAAGCAGATATTCTAATTTTGAGCCATATCAACCTGGCGCTGATCGGCATAATTGTTAAAATATTAAACCCTAAATGTAAAATTTGGCTGGTAGCC
>CAIPPO010000073.1 GCA_903866915.1 uncultured Mucilaginibacter sp.
ATACTACAAATGCTCCGATAGTTACCGGAAGTACTACAGTTAATACGATTAATTTTACCGGCAATAATACCATAACTGTTAACTCTGGTGTAAAACTGACAACAAATAGCGGCTTTACGGTAAACTCTGCTGTTACCTCGGCCAATGTTAACTTTGTTGGTGCGTCCACTTCAACGATACTTGAATTCAGCAGTTCGATATTCGCCAATTTTGGCACGTTTGCCTTAAGTGGTACCGGGCTTTTCCAGATCGACAACAACGGCTCCTATATCTATAATTCAGGTACTTTTACAGCCAATGGCAATGCCACATTATACCTGCAAGGTGGTAGCAATGTAACGCATGCTTTAACAAACGCAGGTTCATTTTATGCCGGTACATCAGGTTCAGCCTGTTATATAGAAATGGACGACTACGGCTCGATCGAGAATTCGGGAACTTTTAAACTCGGACCAACCTCGCTGATGTATTTTTATAACGATAACGCCCAATATGTAAATATCGTTAACGAAAACAGCGGAACGTTTACTTTGCAATCGGATGCAACCGGCTCGGCTAGTATCGGCGAATTGCCGCAAGGCAAGAACAACCAGTTTATCGGAAATTTTAACGTGGAAAGATTTTACCAGGGGAGTTCGACGTATTCGGGCGGGCGTTGGATTGAACGGGCCTACCGTATCATTTCTTCATGCGTCAATACCGGGACTACCGTAAACGGAAATTATGTATTTGGCCTTAATTACATCGTAGGCTCAACTGCCGGGCAAACTACCACTGCAAACAGCACCACCAACTCCTTCATTACCGGCTGTACCGGCGGAAGTACCAGCGCTGGCAATCCTTCCATTTACCTGTATAACGAAAGCTTTACGCCCAGCAATCTGACTTTTATCAGCGGCAATTTTTTAGGGATAACCAATATAACAAACTCTACTACCGGTGGTACGATTACTGCCAGTAACGGAAGCACCTACAGTTTACCGGTTGGTACCGGTGTACTCTTCTTTTTCAGAGGAGCCGCTACCAATTGGGCCACCAGGACGGTTTTGCCATACATCGCTCCTGAAAATGTAACGCTAACCTCAGTCGGTCAGATGAATTCAGGGTCCTACACTTTTAAAGACTGGTACACACCTGCATCTTCCAACCTGGCCTATACCGGTTCGGGTGGTGGCGGCAATTCAGCAGTACGTGGTTTCAACATGATCGGTAACCCCTATCCCTGTGCGATCGACTGGCTGCAGTTCTATTCGGGTTCCAACGGAAACGTTCGGACAAATCTAAGCACAACGATCTGGGAATTTAACCCGGTTACTTACCAGTACGATACCTATACGGCTACCTCTTCAACTACGGGAACGGGTACGGGTCATGCCTCGCGTTATATCGCCAGCGGACAGGGATTCATAGTCCAGGGCACTAATACCAATCCCGCACTTACTATTTCGGAATATGCAAAAGTGGTATTGAATGCTAACGGAAGTGTGGGTACAGGATCAGTTCCCGCCGCCGCTCAGTTAACGGGATTGAATTTGCTTATGTCAAAAACAGCGCCTCAACCTGCAATAGACCGTTCGCTCAGATTGAAATTGGCGGTTGATTCACTTGACTATGACGATATTTTTATCGGCTTCAATGCATCTGCATCAGCGGGGTACAATCCATACGAAGATGGCAAGTATATTGAAAGCACATCTGCAGCCGAAGGCTTGTCGAGCATTTCAAGCGATAACGTGCCTTTGTCCGTTAATTATTTACCCCTGCCTAAACAGGAAAAGCAAGTGATCAGGTTGTATGTTACCGGTAAAAATTCAGGTACCTATACCCTACTGCAAACCAGCCTAACCTCCATTCCGCAGATATATGACCTGTGGTTAGTAGATAAATATAAGCGCGATTCAATCAACCTGCGAAGCCATACGAAATACGTCTTCAGCATAAACCTGGCTGATTCCAATAGCTTCGGTAGCAATCGGTTTAATGTTGTGATCCGTCAAAACCCGGCGCTTGCGCTAAAATTGATAAGCTTTAGCGGTAAAAAGACAAGTGATGGTTCGCTGATCAGGTGGACCACCGAAAATGAAGCGAATTATACCACTTTTGCCATAGAGCGCAGCCTGGACAATGGCACTACCTTCAGTATAGTTGGCGGTGTTCCTGCTACAGGTTGCGGGCAATACAGCTTAATTGACAAATACCCACAGTTGGGCGCTAATCTATACCGGCTGAAAATGGAGGATCTGAATGGCACGATCAACTATTCAAGCACCATAACCTTAAGTTACAGCAATCTTGATCAATTGGCCACCAATCCGGTGTCCCTGTATCCGAATCCAACGAAAAGCCTGATCAATTTGACCATCAATACGATTTCCGCAGATGGCTCCAAAAACGGTATCGGTGTTAGTGGAACCATCAAATCAAATAGCACTGATAATTCAAATTATAACATCAAGATCATGAACGCCTCGGGCCTGATCATCAGGAACGAATCGACCCGATCGACCACCTGGCAAACTGATGTTAAGAACCTGCTTCCGGGAACTTATGTGATGCAGGTTTACAATGCGTCAAATAACAGTCTGGTAGGCAAAGGTACTTTTGTAAAAATGTAGTTTAGTAGTAGATGTCTCATAGTAAAGGCGGGGCTTGTTTAGTGGGTCAGCCTTTATTTAAACTACGTCTATAAAATTTTCAAGCCGCTGTTAGAAAAATATATCATTTCCCTGCCGCTACCATTTTTGAAGCATTATCCAGGGCCAGATAAGCATTGACGATACCACCTGCTTTGGAAAGGCTGCTAAAATCAACCAGGTCATGAGTACCCGGCTTATAGACCATTAGTCCCCGTAAAGGCACTACCGATTGCATAATGGCTTGCTTCACTTGCCTAACATTCAGCCCGGGATAGTATTCCATAATCAGGGCGGCTACGCCTGCGACGATGGGCGACGAAAAGCTGGTACCATCATCAGTCGTGGTTTCGGCATCCATATCGATCGAAGTGATCTTAACTCCGGGCGCAAAAAGATCGACATTTTCTTTACCGAAGTTGCTGAAGTCGGTGGCCAAACTGGTATCGGCTTTCAAGCCCGAAGCACCAACGTTGAGTACATTGTCGCTCCCGCCAGCCGAGCCATCCAAAAAATGATCATTAGGGTATTCCAATTGCTTGTCCAGGTCGAGGTTCTCATTGCCCGAGGCCTGCACCAGAAGTACATTATGTGCTGCTGCATATTGAAAAGCCGAATCGAGCCATTCTTTATGCGGAGAAACTTTCTTACCAAAACTCATATTGATGATCCTGGCGCCGTGATCAACCGCAAAACGGATGGCGTTCGCCTCGTCTTTGTCGTATTCATCACCAACCGGGACCGCTTTGATGATCATCAATTGCACATTGTCGGCAATGCCGTCTATACCAAAACCATTACCACGTTTTGCACCAATCAAACCGGCAACTTCCGTACCGTGCGAGCTGTCTTCAAATTTCAACTGGTTATTGCCATAAAACTGATCATGAAGTTTATCCGGGTCGTCGCCAATGATGCGTTTCCTGGCATCCAGATCCGGACTGATATCATTATTTAATTTTGTAACATATTCACTCATTTCCCTGATCACTTTGACATTGGTGCTGGTAGAAACATCCTGACTAAAAGCAAGCAGCCATAGATTTTTGACTTGCAACAAAGTGTCATTTTTAGCCACAATCTTTTCCAGGTCGACGCGGGAAAATGTTTGATTGTCCTTCAAACCAAGTTCGTGCCTTATAAAGCCACTTGTCTCTACCAGGGCATTCAAAACTTGATTCAGAGGCGGTAATTCTGTTTTCGCTTTTGCGACAGTTGCATCGTATTCGGTTTTTACTTGCAGCCAAAAGGCATATTCTCTTTTATTGCTGTCTCTTGAAGCTATCGGATTCAAGTATTTATCCTTCAACTTAAAATACTGCCGCACTTCTTCCGAGGTTTCGTTGAAATCGCACCTGCGACCCGGACCGCCCAGAAAATTCCATCCATGTACATCGCCCGGAAAATCTTTATCCTTTACTGGATTGACCCATAAAACACCCTGGATATCTTGCTGCAGGGTATCAATCCCGCTATCAATAATTGCCACGATGACGGGCTTACTCTGTTTTCCCTGCAGGAACTGGTAAGCTTGTTTAAGGCTGATCCCCATATATCCATCAGTCTTTGGATCCAGCGCATACCAGTCTTTCGGCGGATCGGGTTGAAGAGCCGGAAGCTGCTGGGCCTGCAATGGACAAGACAACAAAAGTGAGCCAGCCGTGATCAGGCTTAGCAAGTATTGACGGATGATATGCATCAGGGTATTAAAAAAACTAAAGGTCGAATTTGATGCCTTGAGCTAGTGGTAATTTAGTTGAATAATTGATAGTGTTAGTTTGCCGGCGCATATATACCTTCCAGGCATCGGAGCCCGACTCGCGACCGCCGCCAGTCTCTTTCTCGCCGCCGAATGCGCCACCGATCTCGGCACCCGATGTACCAATATTTACATTGGCAATACCACAATCAGACCCCGCATAAGAAAGAAATTGCTCTGCCTCGCGCAGGTTGGTGGTCATGATAGCCGACGAAAGTCCCTGAGGAACGCCATTCTGCAATGCGATCGCCTCTTCTAAAGTAGTATACTTAACCAGATACAAAATAGGCGCAAAAGTTTCGTGTTGCACAATAGGGTAATGGTTTTCCACTTCTGCGATGCAAGGTTTCACATAACAACCCGAAGTATAGCCCTGACCTTCCAATACACCACCTTCAACCACAAATTTTCCACCTTCAGCTTTGCATTTTTCGATCGATTCAAGGTATAGTTTTACTGCATCGCGATCGATCAGTGGTCCCATATGATTGTTTTCATCCAAGGGATCGCCAATGCGTACCTGACCATAAGCCTTCACCAGCTTCTGCTTGAACTGCTCGTATATACTTTCATGGATAATTAAGCGGCGTGTACTGGTACAACGTTGTCCAGCTGTTCCAACCGCCCCGAATACTGCACCGATCAGCACGGTGTCGAGATCGGCAAACTGACTAACAATGATGGCGTTGTTGCCGCCAAGCTCCAATAAACTTCTACCCAGGCGGGCGCCAACCGCTGCTCCCACAGCTTTTCCCATCCGGGTTGAACCTGTTGCGGATACAAGAGGTACCCTCGTATCATTCGCCATCAATTCGCCAACGGCGCGATCGCCAATCAGCAAACAGGAAACACCCTCCGGTACATTATTCTTTTCAAAAACTGCTTGTATGATCCGCTGGCAGGCGATAGCTGTTAAAGGCGTTTTCTCAGAGGGCTTCCAAACACAAACATCACCACATATCCAGGCCAGGGCAGCATTCCAGCTCCATACGGCAACCGGGAAATTAAAGGCCGATATGATGCCAACGATACCCAGCGGATGGTATTGTTCGTACATCCTGTGCTCAGGTCTTTCAGAATGCATGGTAAAACCGAATAATTGCCTGCTTTGCCCTACGGCTAGGTCACAAATATCTATCATCTCCTGCACCTCGCCGTATCCTTCCTGCAAACTTTTACCCATCTCATAAGATACCAGTACTCCCAGGTCCTGCTTGTGCGATCGAAGTGCATCACCTAACTGTCGTACCACCTCGCCGCGCTTAGGGGCAGGCACCGTGCGCCACTTAACAAAAGCTTCGCTCGCTTTGGCGATCACCTGCTGGTATTCGGCTTCACCAGCGACCTGCACAGCTGCAATTGCTTTACCGTCGACCGGAGAATGTATTGTCCTGGTTTCATTGTTTTCACTATCGCCCCAAAAACTACCAGTACTAAAAGCAGGGTTTATGTCGTTGATATGTAAACGCTTCAGGATATCAGAAATATTCAGGCTCATAATTGTAAATTTGTCAAAGGTAAAAATCTTTAAGGCAATTTATTATCAATTCACTCATTGCCGGTTAAGCGCGTATTTGCTTTTCATTTATTATCAGGCACTTGGCAAAATGCCTGTTAACAATGTTTGAATGTTGAAAACTTAATTGCTTTTTGGCTACCTGTAATTGTAATTTAAACTCAGAAAAGGCAAACCAATCCCCTGTTGAAACCCCTTGAAGGGCAGGGTAATAAGGCCGTCAGCGTTCTGAAAAATATTTTTAATGGAAGAAGACTTTGAATTTGGATTCGCCGAAGACCCCAAGTTTTCGGTAGAACGTTACGAAGAGATGATTCGTAACAAAGACCAGTATTTTTTTGATGCGCAGGCATTTGAGAACATTATCGACTACTACATAGAAAAGAACGACCCGGTGAAGGCCCTGCAGGTAGTAGAGTATGCTTGCAACCAGCACCCCTTCGCAGCCGTCTTTCTAATCAAACAAGCACAGTTGATGGTAGTTACTAACCGGGCAAACGAAGCTTTTGTTTCGCTCGAAAAGGCAGCCATGCTTGAAGCCTCCGACCCGGATATTTACATTATCCGTGGTAACCTTTACGAAAACATGGAGCGCTACGCGGAAGCCCTTGAAAACTATGAGAAAGCGCTGGACCTGGCCGAAGAGACGGACGAAATCCTGCTTCACATTTCTTATGTGTACCAGAATATGGGCGACTACGATACGGCTATTACTTACCTGAAGCTTTGCCTGAAGCAAAATATGGAAAATCAGGATGCACTTTACGAACTAGCCTTTTGTTATGACGTAATGGACAACCAGGAAGAAAGCGTTCAGTTTTACCAACAGTATATTGACAGCGAACCTTACAGCTATGCTGCCTGGTACAACCTGGGTAACGCCTTTACAAAACTGGCCCTGTTTGAAAAAGCAATTGATGCTTATGATTATGCCATCCTGATCAAGGATAGTTTTGCCTCGGCTTATTTCAATAAAGGCAATGCATTGGTAAATCTTGAAAAATATGCGGAAGCAATAGAGGTTTATCGCCAGACTTTTGAATATGAGCAACCCAATGCTGATACCTATTGCGCGATAGGCGAGTGTTATGAAAAATTGGAACAAATGGATGAGGCCCGTGCGTTCTATAAAAAAGCGGTTAAAATGGATTCAAAACTGGCCGATGGCTGGTTTGGGATTGGTGTGACGCTTGATTTTGAAGAACGCTATTTTGAAGCGCTTCATTTTTACAAGAAAGCTTTGGATCTGGATATTGCCAATGCCGATTTTTGGTTTGCTATTGCGGATGCCGAATACAAATTGGGGCATCTGGCCGAAGCGGAACAAGCCTACGAAAAAGTGGTAGAGCTAAACCCTGTAGATGTTGATGCCTGGCTCGACTATTCATCTATCCTTTATGAACAAAGCCGCCTGGTAGACGCAGTTGAAGTGATGGCACAGGCTATTAAAGCCAACCCCGATTCGGCCGAACTCTATTACCGGATGGTGGCCTATCTGTTTGCAGCCGGCGACTATAAGGAAGCGCTAAACCACCTGGAAATGGCATTGGCTGCCGACCCTGAAAAACACTATATCCTGTTTGATTACCTGCCGCAACTACAAAAAAACAAAGTGATACTGGATATTATCAACCGGTACGCCAAATAACCCCCACGTTATTTATAAACAAAAAAAAACAGCTCCCGCTCGCCGGGGGCTGTTTTTGCTAAACAACTTCACTAAACTAACTATTTATATATGCTGATGATAAGGCAGGTCGTTATCCGAACTATAATTATGAATTTCTAGCATTTCTATATTGGCATTTTCAAATTTAACCAGCATGCCACCTGGAGCAATCTTACTGATCGCATTATTTCTTACCTGGACGTTAAAGCCGTTAACCGACTGTACTCCACCCCAAACATTATCGACCTGGCAATCTTCAATAACCACATTGGTACATTGCCTTAAGCTTATTCCCAATTTTTCGGAGTTAGATAATTCGCACTGCGTGATGTGAATATTGTTACAATTAACCAGGTCGATACAAGAAGCACTCCCACCTTTTATCGAATATCCACAGATCGTCATGTCATGTACCCCATTAAGTACGATCGGCGTTGATATTCTGTATTTACTCACTTCCATCGCTTCCATGTTTTCTTCAATTACGGTTCTTTTACGGAATAGCGGCATGCTAATTTTGTCGACCCGATTATGAAAACATCGTCATACTTTGTTCGACAAAATTCATCACCGCTTAACTAACATTTTACATTAATTAAAGCAAGTGCCCTATAAAGTGTAGGATATTTTTTTAATCTTTGTGCCATTAAAACTTTTTGTTATAGTCTATAACTAAACGTTACCCCTATGAAACTGAACGGTTTTCCCGCTCTGACAACCCAACCGCTGAACTACCCCCTCAGTAATATTCCGGAGCGAACTGCTAAACCGCGCAATAGCGGCATTACGATGATCATGGATAAGGGGCTAAGTTTACGACAAACCGAAGATTTTCTGGAAGTTGGCGGCCCCTATGCCGACCTGGTAAAATTGGGCTGGGCCACTTCATTTGTAACCCCCAACCTCGACGAAAAACTACGTATTTACCGCGAAGCCGGCATACCGGTATATTTTGGCGGAACCCTGTTTGAAGCATTTGTGATACGCGGCGAGTTTGATCAATACAGGCGTCTGCTTGATAAATATCAAATGGAATATGCCGAAGTATCTGATGGCTCTATCGAAATTGAACATGAATTGAAATGCGAATACATCAGTCAGCTAAAAGAACAGGTGACTGTAATTTCTGAGGTTGGCTCGAAAGATGTAACTAAAATATTTGCCCCTTACCGCTGGATCAAACTGATACAGGCTGAAGTAGAGGCCGGTGCCTGGAAAGTAATAGCCGAGGCACGCGAAAGCGGCAATGTGGGTATCTATCGCGATTCGGGTGAGGTAAGGCAGGGCCTGATCGATGAAATTCTAACACAGGTTCCCGAAGAAACCATCATTTGGGAAGCACCACAAAAAGCGCAACAGGTATGGTTCATCAAACTGATCGGCGCTAACGTCAATCTCGGTAACATAGCCCCGGCTGATATCATTCCACTCGAAACGCTGCGTTTGGGCATTCGCAGCGATACATTCGACCATTTTTTGAATAAATAGTTCTTCCTCGCTAAATCAGCAAAATAAGCAGGTATTTGCGCTGTGTAGTCGAACAGCCATAGGCTAACCATGATGGCATGGAAGTGAAAATAGGATTTTAAATTAGCCGTCCCCATAAAGAACTTTACAAAATAACTCGGCCGAAAGCCAAGAATCATGAGGCCGGTCAACCCGATAAAATAATCGCCGGACAGATCGAAGCGGAGCTTGCGTGTCGCGGTGCCATGGTTTGAGTTGACGAAAAAAGCACCATTGGATAAAAAAAACCGGGGCTTCTTCCAAAGCGTTTGCCTGTAATGGTTCAAATAACTATTTTTAAAATTCAAAAAAACAACGATGAAAAAAATCAGCTTAATGCTAACCCTGGCTATGGGGCTCTTCCTTTCGATTAACGTACTGGCACAAACAACTTCGGTACAAGCAACATCAACCACCGACTACTTCCCCGGCAAATGGAATGTTGTAGTTTATGGTACACCCAACGGCGATGTTAAACTGAACTTTATTTTGGAGCGTAAAGACGGTAAAATTGCCGGCGCGATACAGGACACCACCGGTAAAGAACTTTCCAAAATATCCCAGATTGATGAAAAGGACAAAAGCATTACTGCCTATTTCAACCTGATGAATTATGATCTGACCTTAACTCTTGATCCTGTTGACGACGACCATGTTAAAGGTAGTTTAATGGGCATGTTTGACGCCAAAGGTGCCCGTATTAAAGATACCACCAAATAAGCAATGCCTTAAAGCGGTGGGTTTTTAACCCATCGCTTTAAATTAACTCTCCTTTAGCTATATTCGGCTTCCAAACATGCCGAAGCTGATCTCAAACGATATCGATGCATTCTATGCTGCCACTTCTGAAGAAGGCCGGCTTCAGCTTGGGCTTGGCCCCCTGGAGTTTGAACGCAACAAGGAGCTGATTAGCCGGCACCTGCCGAAAAAAGCCATCGTGCTGGATATAGGAGGTGGCCCGGGCATTTATGCCGAATGGCTTGCAGGCCTTGGACACGACGTACACCTGGTCGACCCGGTCGAGAAGCATATCAAACAAGCCAATAAGCGATCTAAACAAGCTAAAAGGCCCTTCAAGGCACAATTGGGTGAAGCGCAACGACTGGAGTTCACAGATGGGTTTGCGCATGTAGCAATCCTGCATGGTCCCTTATACCACTTGCAGCAACAAGAACAAAGGATCAACGCAATCAGTGAAGCTAAACGCGTTTTAAAACCCGGCGGTATAGTTTTAGGTTTTGCTATCAATCATTCAGCATCAACCATTGCTGCCCTGCTCAACGGCTTTATTCATGCCCCGGAAATATTTGAGATGTGCAAGGCCGAATTAACCACTGGCATCCATAGCCCGCCCAAAAATATGCCGGGCGTTTTGCCTTCGGCCTATTTTCATCGCCCGGATGAGCTTAAAGATGAATTTGAAGCAGCCGGATTAACTTACCTCGACACCTATGCTGTTGAAGGCTTGGTCTGGGTGGATAAAAACTATTTCGAATCGCGGTCGGACCCGGCAAAAAAAGCCAGGATGCTGGAGCTGATGCGCATCACGGAAAATGACGGGGCGCTGCTGTCTTTGAGTCCGCATATGATGATTGCGGGGAGGAAGCTTTAGGCTGGTGATTTACCGGGTTGCCTCTAAAATAATATGCCGCTGTTAACAGTTGACTATTTAGAGAGAAGCCAACTCTTATAGCTGATTTTCCTGACATTTAAGGGGCGGACCAAATCCAAACTAAAAATGGCTTAAGCCAAAATAATGAGCAAAATTCCGCCCATTCTTTTTAATATTACAACTTTAATACTTTGGGCAAATAACACAATGCCTGCTATTTAAAACTTGCTGTTAATTAAATGAAACAATACGGTCTCATCGGCTTCCCGCTTTCGCATTCATTCTCCAAAAAATATTTTACCGAAAAATTCGATCGCGAAAGGATCGCAGATGCCCGTTACGACCTGTTTCCTATTGAATCGGTGAGCGATTTGCCTGCCCTGCTCAAACAATACCCCCACCTGCTAGGCCTCAATGTAACCATACCGCATAAACTAAATGTAATGGCTTTCCTTGACCAGGTTGACGAGGGTGCACAAAAGGCTGGGGCGGTCAATTGCATCAGCATCTCAAAAACCAGAAAAAATGAGAATGTACTGGTAGGATATAATACCGATGTTTATGGCTTCAAATCATCTTTAAAACCCTTGCTCAAGCCCCAGCATAAGCAGGCATTGGTATTGGGTGATGGGGGCGCAGCAAGAGCCGTGAAGTGCGTGTTGAACGATCTTGGAATACCCTACCAGATAGTTACCCGACGCGAGGCCCCGGGCAATTTGCTGTTCAGCGATTTGAAACCGCAGCATATCGCCGAACATTTACTGATCATTAATACCACCCCGCTGGGTACTTACCCTGGGACAGAGGAATATCCGCCGATACCTTTTGAGGCATTAACAAACAAACATTTGCTTTACGACCTGATCTATAACCCGGAACAAACCCTATTTTTGCAACAAGGCGCGGCTGCCGGTGCACAAACCAAAAATGGTTACGAAATGCTGTTGTTGCAGGCCGAAAAATCATGGGAAATATGGACCGCAAACGACAAACACTAATGAAAAAAATTAGCCTGTTGATCATTATAGCAATTGCTTTGGCCTCTTGCGGCGGGAATACCGATTATACCCCGAAGCCACGTGCTTATTTCAGGATCTATTACCCAAAAAAAGAATACCGCACTTTTGATACTATTTATCCATTCACTTTTATCTATCCTAAATACGCCTATATTGAAAAAGACCTGCACCCGCAGCAAAATGAAAAGGTACTGAATATGAAATACCTGCTCAATATGCAGTTCCCACAGTTTAAAGGCACGCTGCACCTCAGCTATGAAAGTATTACTTCTAAAAAAGTATTTGATGAATTGAGGGAAGATGCCCGCACTTTTGCGTTTAAGCATACTGTAAAAGCAACCTCGATTGAACAAGGCACAATCAATAACCCGAAGGCTAAGGTTTATGGTATTTATTATACCATCGACGGTAATGCCGCTTCCTCGGTACAATTTTTCATTACAGACAGCAGCAAAAACTATTTACGTGGTGCTTTGTATTTTAACACCGAACCCCGGCTTGATTCGATCCAACCGGTATTGAATTTTGTGAAGAAAGATGTAGATACGCTGATCAAATCGTTCAGATGGAAGTGAAAATAGTGCGACATTCGGAATGTCAAATGCGGAATGGGAAACACAAGGCTTAAAGTTTTATTATTCGATGACCTATGCATTCGGCATTTGAAACTCCTCATTTCGAAATTAACATTCCGCACTTCGCATTTGAAACGATACATTCTGCATTTGACACTCCGCACTTCGCATTTGAAACAATACATTCCGCATTTAGCATTCCGCACTTCGCATTTAAAAAGATAGCCCATGTCTAAGATCCGCTCCTTTGTAAATAACCCATACCAGGAAAATACCTATATCCTTTTTGATGATACGCGTCAATGCGCCATTATTGATCCGGGGATGTATACCGCGGCCGAGCAAAATGCAGTTGTCAATTTTATTCGCGATAACCAGCTTAAGCCGATATTACTGCTCAATACCCATTGCCATATCGACCACGTACTCGGAAATAAATTTGTATTCGATCAGTACGGCTTAAAACCACGCTTTCACCCCGGCGAAATGCCCGTATTGGCCTCGGTACCAGCGTATGCCCCGCAAATGGGTATGCAATATGAACCATCACCCTTGCCCGATCAATATTTATCTGAAACAGGTACGGTATCATTTGGCGAGACTGATCTGCAACTCATCTTTGCTCCGGGTCACTCGCCGGCGCATTTGTGTTTTTATGATGAAGCCGCCAATCTGCTGGTAGGTGGCGATGTGCTGTTCAAAGGCAGCATTGGCCGCTGGGACTTTCCGGGCGGTAACTTCGATCTGCTGATCAATAATATCAAAGAAAAACTTTTCATCCTGCCCGACGACTGCACCGTTTATCCGGGCCATGGTTTAGAAACCACAATTGGTCAGGAAAAGAAAACCAATCCATTTTTTAAATAAACAGGCGCTTAGGTTGTAAATAAAACGCAACAGGTATCACCAAAACGTCCTGCCTAAAACGCACAACAATTTCGTAGTTTTAGCACAATCAAAACGTACAACGTGTAACGCCAAACGTATCAGCTTGAACACCTCTATTTACATAGCAAAGCGGTATCTTTTTTCACATAAGAAAATGCACGCTGTCAACATCATTTCGGGTATCTCCATGCTCGGGGTGTTTATTGGTAGTGCCGCACTGATCATCATCCTTTCTGTGTTTAACGGCCTCGAGAAAGTGATTCTCTCGCTTTACAGTAATTTTACGCCCGAGATCAGAATACAGGCCAAACAAGGAAAAACCTTCGATCCCAACACAGCCTTCTTCTACGAGCTTAAGCGCGACCCAAAAGTATTTTCTTACACCGAAATGCTTGAAGAAAAGGCACTGATCAGGTATGGACCTACCGGCGAATTTATTGGAACGGTCAGGGGTGTAAGCGAAGACTTTCTGAAAAACCCGCAGCTGGACAGTACAATTGAAAGGGGTTCATTTACCCTTAAATCCGAAGGGCATTTTTATGCGGTAATAGGCGCCAATGTCCAGTCGAAATTATCGGTAAGTATTCGCGATCAGCTTACGCCTCTGCAAATCTATACACCAAGCAGGCTTGCTGCCAGTTCGGCTGATCCTTTAAGTGAGTTCAGGGTGCGTTACATATACCCTTCGGGCATCTTCAATATTCAGCAGGATTTTAATAGCCTGGTCATTACCGATATCGCCTTTATGCGCGACCTGGTAAATGAGCCGAAAAACGTCTCAGCTATTGACCTGAATTTTAAAAAAGGCACTAATGTTGGTGAGATCAGAACCAGCCTGGAAACTAAACTGGGCAGCAAATTCAAAATATATGACCGAATTGAACAAAATGCCGATTTATACAAAACATTAAACTTCGAACGCTGGTTTATATTCATGATTTTGATCCTCGTGCTGATCATCGCAATATTTAACCTCGTAGGGTCATTAACGATGCTGGTAATTGAAAAACAAAAAGATATAGCCATATTGACAAGTCTTGGTGCAGGCAAGGGCCTTATTCAGGGAATATTCTTCTTTGAAGGTATCATGATTGCTTTTTTGGGCTGTATAGCCGGCATGCTGGTGGGCCTGATCTTTTGCTTACTGCAGCAGCAGTTTGGCTTTATCAAATTTGGCGATAACCTATCGGCGATTGATGCCTACCCGATCGCACTAAAAGCATCTGATTTTGTATTGGTGTTTTTGACGGTAGGCGGAATTTCAACCCTTGCGTCGGGGATTAGCGCACGATTAAGTATTAAAAGACTCGCTGAGATCAAAGAAGAATTGTAGCTTTGGGTAAGAGGGAAGGTGAAAGGTGAAAGGTGAAAAGCGGAAGGCATTAGGGTTTAGTGGCTGTGATGCGGAAATTGAATTTGGTATATAGAATTTAACAATATGGAATCAAAACGTCAGCAAAAATTTGCGGGAGTTATACAACAGGACCTGGCTGCGATATTTCAGCGCGAGGGGATCAATCTTTTGCCTAATACGCTGATCACCATCACGAAGGTGCGGGTAACGCCCGATCTGGCCATTGCAAGGGTATTCCTGAGTTTTTTTAACAACAACAACAAACAGGTGGCACTCAATACGATTAAGCAGCATGCCTCCGAAATACGGTATAAGCTGGGCGCCCGCATCAAAGACCAGGTTAGGATTATACCCCAACTGGAATTTTTTATCGACGATACCAGCGAATATGTGGAACGCATGGACCGTATTTTTGACAAGATCAGCAAAGAAGAGCGTCAGCCCGACGGCGAGTGAGGTCTGCTTAAATGGACAAGCATCAACTGCTTCAACATTACATTCAGTCGCACCCGGGCGAAATTGGCAAAGTCGTCGATTTTGACCCAATAATCGACCGTCTCTTTCTATTTGACTTTAGTACAGCAAATACCGAACTCAATACCGGTATTATCGCAGATACCGGGCGCTTTAGTAAGTGGGTCAGCCAGAAACTTCAAACCAGCCAATGCCGTTACGGTATAGGGGGTTATATGGAACACCGGACCATTTACGCCCGCAGCGAACATTTTGATACAGAGGATGAACCACGTAGACTACACCTCGGGGTTGATATTTGGGCAAATGCGGGAATACCTGTTTATTGCCCCCTTGCCGGACAGATCCATAGCTTTCGCGATAATGATCATCATGGTGATTATGGTCCGACCATCATTTTACAGCATGACCTGGGTGGTTTGCCGCTTTACTCGCTTTATGGACATTTAAGCCGGAAAGATATGGAAGGTTTGCAGGCGGGTGATATCATTCCAATGGGAAAACAGTTAGGCGCCTTTGGCACCACCGATGAGAACGGACATTGGCCGCCACATTTACATTTTCAGCTGATGTTTGATATGGAAGGCTGGTGGGGTGACTACCCGGGCGTTGGAAAGTTTTCGGAAAAAAAGCGATGGCTGGTGAATATACCGGACCCCGCTCTAATCCTGCAATTTAAGCTTACTAAAAAATTCTAGTATATTCGGAAAACAAGTAACCTATATGTCACCTCGGGCGCTTTTCGCAAATCGAATTAAAAAGAAAAGCCTGACAGGTATTGTTTTATTAACCAAAACATATTCATTTATAAAACCCAGCCATTTAAATGAATAACCAACAAAAAAAGGGGTGAATCACTCCACCCCTTTTTAATATTGTAAAAGTTGATAATTATTGTTGATCTCCGGGTTCGTCTGACGGCGTTCCTACAACTTTGTAAACTTTATTACCATTAGGATCTTTTGCCTCCTGGAAGTAATAGCCATCAGGCGTTACATAATATTTTTCACCATTGATATTTATCTTTCTGCTTTGTTCGGGCAGCGTGGTAACTATATCACCAACTTGTGGAGCCTGATTGTCGGCACCCTGATCGTTGGTATTCAACTCGCCGTCTTTGCCGGCAACCTGGTAAACTACTGTACCATCGTCTTTGGTAATTTCTTCATAATAAACCCCATTCGATTCATAATACTGTTTACCATTGATTACGATCGATTGCGCATTTGCAGGCAACTTATCTACTGCAGCACCAACAGGTGGTTCAACCACCGTATACTGCCCATTGTCGTAATTATAGAATAAGCCATCATTATAGTAAAACTGCAGATCATCCCAATAAAAAGGATAATAACCGTAGGGAAGAAATCCGATTGAAAAACCTAATCGCGGTGCATAATATGTGCTATAATAGCCATGATAATAATAATTGTAATGATGCTGACCCCAGTAGCCTGATGGATAATATCCACGACCACCTACACCTGCCGAAGCACGTCCCCCCTGGCCGATATAACCACGCGTACCTACTACATTGCCGGTACCGGGTGCTACATATCCACGGTATGCGGTTGTGTTAGCATTGCCCAGACCGATACGGGCTACAGGAGGCCTTATACCCTGGCTATAAATGCGTGCAGGAGCTATGGCAACGCGCTGACTACCATTTGTCGGCCGATAACCACCACCATAAGAAGGTGCCGGGTTACCTGCTGAACGGTTACCACCACCACTGGTCGACGGTCGGTAAGAACTGCCACCATTACCACTGCTGCTGGTAGCAGGCCTTGAAGAACTGCCACCCCCACTGTTGCCGCCACCACCCGATGAAGCGGGCCGCGAACCGCCGCCATTGCTGCTACTGCTACCGCCGCCATTTGATGGCCGTTGCGCCGAAGCTGGCATAGCCAATAACAAGACTAATAAGCCGTTAAGGGCTATTGCTGATAAATATTGATATTTTCTTCTCATGGTTCTCAAAAATTTCTTTCAGGGAAATGTGTCCCTTGTATGATATTTAGACTTATAACTTCACCGATGGTTTAACGTGGTAAAACCTATAATTGGTATGTTGTATTGCTTTAAAGAGCTAATTAAAAATATACAATTTAACAAAACAAAGTAAAGGTAAATATAATAATCTATTCCTGTTTGTTCGGGGGAGTCCTTAACCAGACCAAAATACTGACGAAAACGACTTATTTATAGCTGCATTTACAGTTTTTCGGCGATAAACATCGCCGGTTGGTCAAATTCGAGGCTAAAAAAACCATCGTGGGTGGTTTTAAATTGATGATGACCTACCGATTCAAGTCCGCTCAAATGCAATTCATGTGGATGTGTCAGCAAGTCGATTAACTCACCGGCAGGTTTCCATTTGCTGAAACCAGAACGTACAGCATATATCTTCCGGTTGTTGTGATAAATAACCAGGCCGATCTTATCGGTAAAATAAAAAAAGTCTTTAAGCTGCAGTTCGTCCGTTACCACATTTACTGCCGGGTAGCTGTTGGTAACCAGGTATTTTAGTGCCGCCTCAACCGGGGAATCGTTACCGGCGGGCATAATTTTGATATCAAGCTGCAAAGGCTTATACCGGCTTTCGGCGATGATCCAGTCGATTTTTATCCCGTTATCGTGCAATACCTTCGCTGTAGCGGGAACGGCTATCACCGTGGGGCTCCACTCCAGTAACTGGCCCAGCAATTCGAACGAAAAACTATGCAAACCAAGCACCAATAGTGCGGGCTCCTGCTTTTCGCGAACAATGTGGTGCGAGGACATGGTGGTTGGTTATCAGTTAGTCAGTTATCGGTTATTAGCAGATTGAAATTTAGGAAAATATTTTGGGATTAGAAATTAGGTAAATACTGACAAAGAATTAACGCTAAGCACCATCGCCCCTGGTTAATAAATCGTTTTGTAAAACTCCCTGAATGCAGTTGCCGGGTTTGGCGCCAGATTGATAGCTGCAGAAACTGCTATGCCATGGATACCGGTTTGTAACAATGGGTCTGCATCGGCTAAATGAATACCGCCAACAGCTATTACCGGGATATCAAGCGACTGAGCGCGCAATGCGCGGTAACCTTCATATCCGAGCAGGGGCTTATTATTTGGCTTAGTGTCGGTATGCGCAAAAGGGCCATATCCACAATAGTCAACTGCGCCAGACGCCTGCACCCTTAGCAATGCTTCGATATTGGTGGCAGAGGCCCCCAGTGTTTTGTCATCGCCAATTTCCGTCCGGATTGCAGCAAAATCAGCATCAAAATCTTCTATGTGCACACCCTGAACATCTACCATTCCGATCAGGTGATAATGATTAGTGATAATGAGCGTTGCTCCCCAATCATCGCAAATTGCTGCGATCTCGCCAATCTCATCGATTAGCTCCTCGTTTGTTTTGGTGAGGCAGCGGTACTGTATCCAGTTGGCCCCGGCGCCGCAGGCAATATGAGCCTGGTCGATATGGCTGCGATGAGGCAGATCCTGGGTTAAGTAATGGTATTTGGAGATGTATTTTTTCATGTTTTTTAGACTGTAAGTCGGAAAGTCCGCATAAGTCCGAAAGATTGTTTTGGGTTCTGAAATGGCTTTAGCTAACTATTATAAACTCCTTCGGACTTATGCGGATTACCGGACTATTATCATTTCAGCGCTTCCGGAATAACCTTCCCGATATTACCATTTGGCGCTTGTATATGTAAAAGCGCAGCAATAGTTGGTGCGATATCGGTCATGTGTGTTTCGCGGTTCAGGTGACCGTGCGGGATACCCCAGCCCATAAATACTAAAGGAATATGCGTATCATAGGGGTTCCAGGTGCCGTGAGTGGTACCGGTAGGGCCGCTGTCGCCCGAGCCATGCCCGGTAAACCAGCCAGGGAACAGGATAACCTGTATCTCACCGCTTCTTGCGGTATTATACCCGTTGATAATACGTAAACGGAGTTCTTCCGGGATATTTGCAGATTGTGCTTTTTTCAAATCAACCGCGTAAGCTACTCCGGGTGATTTTTCCAGGTAATCAATACAGTCTTTTTTTACAGCATCTATATCTAATTTGGCATACTGAAGGTCTGTATAATTAAAGTTTACCTGATAGTTAGCCATGCTCAATACTAATTTTTCAACATGATATTTTTGTAATAAAATTTTGTTCAGGCTGTCTCTAACAGCACCATCGTCCCAGGTACCCGCCGGTATGCCGCGATCTTTGAGGAAAGCGGTGTTATGTGCCGCCCCATGATCGGCCGTTAAAAATACGGTATAGTTTCCTTTGCCCAGTTTGGCATCCAGGAAAGTAAATAACGATGCAAAATTTTGATCAAGTTTCAGGTAAGTATCCTCTATCTCGACGGAATTCGGTCCAAACTGGTGCCCGATATAATCGGTTGAGGAAAAACTAACCGCCAGGAAATCAGTTTGATCATGCTGCCCAAGTTGTTCGCCATTGATCGCCGCCACTGCCATATCCAGTGTGATCGTATTGCCAAACGGCGTTGAACGGATCATACCCAAACTGCCTTTATACAAGGCCGATGTCTTAACCGGCAAGGTGGGAGCTGATGTACCCGAGAATTTACCTTCGTATTTGCTGTTATCGGGCAAGGTTTGAACATAGGTATCGACAGGGAAGAGCGGATTCCAGTCGAGTTTTAAATAGGTTTCCGCTAATTTTTGGGCGTTAAAATCTTTAACCCATTGCGGTAACTCATTCATATAATAAGTGCTGGTTATCCAGTTACCGCTTTTATCGTCAAACCAGTAAGCTGCGTCGGCGGTATGTCCGGCGGGCAGGATACCCCCCCTGTCTTTCAATGCCACCCCAATTACTTTCGAACGGAAATTGGTCGCCAGTTTCAGTTCATCCGTAACCGTAGTAGTCAGGAGGTTTCGGGGCGACATCTGGCCGGCTTTGCTATCCGCGCCAACTGTTCTAACGGATGTATCTTCAGTACAATAAACCGATTTACCTGTGGCCTGAATGATAAAATCATTGCCTGCAATACCCGTCAAAGCTGGAACGGAACCGGTATAAATACTGGAGTGCCCGGGAGCTGTAAAAGTTGGAATGTAATCGATTAGTGTATTATCGCAGCTGAAACCTTCATTCAAAAGTCTTTTTATACCATTCAGCTGGTACCGGTCATAAAAACGGTACAAGTAATCCCAACGCATTTGATCGACTACAATACCCACAACTAATTTAGGACGGGGTATTGTATTCGCTATTTCGACAGGAACTACGGTAGTTACAGTTGCAACTTTCGTCTTCCTGGTTTGTGCAGAAGTACTAAGTACACCCGTTACAAAAAACAAGCATACAAGGTATTTAATTTTCATTCGGAAATGGTTTTAGTACGCAAATATCTACAATACCCCCGAATATCTATGTGATATTTAGGTTACGCCAATTTAAAATTTAAGGTTCAACGACAACAGAAAATTAGCCGGTGCCTGTGCGAAATAGTAATTATAATTGACAACTTTACCATTCTCAATATCAGGGTAAGTTGCGCCGTTTGATTCGTATATAGCGCCAAAAATATTGTTGACCAGCAAAGTAATTCCAACGTTTTTTACATCCTTCAGCCTGAAATTATAGTTAAGCCGCAGTGCATTCACAAAATAACTATTCAGGTAGCGATTGGAAGCCTGATCAGCAGGCCCGTAGCCAGGGGGGTTGTTATTCGAGGTATTGTCAAGATATTGACGGCTGACATATTTACTGATGAAGGCTACCTCGCTATTCCTGAACGGCCTTAAACTGATCTCGCTGGCACCGATCAGGTCAGGAGAAAAAGATATATCAGTTGTTTTGGATGGATTTGTTACCACGGTGTTGTTATCGTAATTGGTAAAATCGGCCTGGAAATTTTTGACCTTATTGCTGCTCCAGGTAGCTGAAAAGGTCCAGGCCAGCTGCTCGTTAAATTTTAACCTGCCATCAAATTCAAGACCCTCTCGATAGCTCTCTGGCACGTTGCTGCGTATCTGGTTCCCTACATCATTTAATGCACCTGTCAGCACCAATTGGTTATGATAAAGCATATAATAGGCATTTACACCTCCTGTAAAAATCCCCTGATTGCTACGGTACCCCAGCTCAAAGTCCTTTAAATTCTCGGATCGGGGGCGGGTTGAAGGACTCGATCCCACATAATCGTCTTTATCCGGTTCATGATTGCCGATACCGAAAGAAAGATACAATTTACTACGCTGGTCGAAATTATAGCTTATACCCGCTTTGGGGTTAAAAAAATCGAGCAGGTGTTGCTGGCTTACATCGTTCAGGTTATCGTCTTCACCTAAGATCGAATAAAAGATATGCCGGTATTGCACATCGCCATATAAGGTAATCTTCCCGATCTTATAATCGGCGCGGGCAAAAATGTTAAATTCCTTTTTATCGGCTGTGCTCCTTACGTATTGATAATCGGGCGGTATATTAGTGCTTTGCTGCGTCCATTCAATATTATTATAATGAGCGCCCTGGTATTCATTAACCGCGCCCCCCAGAATGATACCAAGGTCTTTTTGAGGCTGGTATTTAAAGTTATAGGTAAAACCATAAAATTTATTGTTCAGCCATAACCTCCGTGTTAAGTCGGTTGTGTTTAACGTATCGTTGCCAATTACTACCGGTGTGATCCCGTAACTGCTCAGGCTTTGTGCAGGCTGATACTCTTCATAATAACCGTAGCCATGTGTATAATGCAAAGCGCCATTAAAAGACAGTTTTTCGCCCAATTGCTGGTCGATCAACAGCTGGTAATGATCCTGGGTATAATTATCGGTCTGGTTTTTATAGTAGGTCCCATTGGGCTCCAGCCCCAGGCCATTATAGGTCCGGTTTCCGGCACGTAAAGTATCCTCAGGAATTCCATTCCAGGCCTGGTAAGTATGTTCTGCACCCGAAAAAGTAATAAACCGAACAATGGTATTTTTACCATAATAGGCACCGGTCAGGAAATAGGATTTAAGGTCAGCAAATGCACGATCAATATACCCGTTTGAATAAATTCTCGACAACCTGCCATCAAACGTAAATTTTCCGTCGATCAGTCCGGTACCCAGGTTGACCGAATTTTTTATGGTACCATACGAACCGATAGTGTTGGCCAATTCGAGGTAGCCGGTATCGATTCTTTTGGTAGTTTGAATATTGATACTGGCGCCAAATGCCCCGGCGCCGTTGGTTGAAGTACCCAAACCACGCTGAACCTGGATATTATCTACAGATGAGCCAAAATCGGGGATATCAACAAAATAAACCCCCTGTTCTTCTGAGTCGTTATAAGGGATTCCGTTTATCGTGACATTGATCCGCGTAGCATCCGAACCGCGGATATGGATATAAGTGTAGCCAATACCTGTGCCGGCATCAGAGGTTGCGACAACCGATGGTGTTTGATTGAGCAAGTAGGGCAGGTCCTGGCCTAAATTATTTTTTTGAATGTCTTTCTTATCAAGGTTGGTAAACGCAATTGGTGAGGTGGCGGATGCGCGTGTGCCGCTCACCGTAACTTCTTCGCTGATGATACTGCTTGCGTTTAATTTAAAATCGATCGTCGTATCCTTTTTGAGATAAAAGTTGGTTTTAGCTGATGCATAGCCGATATAGGTAACGGTAATGAAGTGATGCCCACTTTTTAGCAGGCTTAAATGATAATTGCCGGATGCATCAGTAGTTGAACTGTTCACCTGGTCGATACTAATTGTAGCTCCCGGTAATGGTTTGCCTGAATCAAAATCAGTTACTTTCCCCGATACGGAGATTTGGGCCGCTGCCAGAAAAGGCAGCAGCAGGGCGATTGACGCCGCTAATAAATTTTTCAAAATGTGTTTCAATAAATGAGTTAAACCATCTTTGTGCCAAGGGACAGCACGAAGTACACTTAACTTTTACCTCTCCCTACGCCGGCATTACCCGGATCAGGTGTATGCTTTGGGTTGATACGCATTGGTTGATGGACATTAAGCATCAGTCATCAGTTCATTGCAGAACTTTTTAATTGACTAAAGGCTATACGCCATCAATATGCACAACTCAAAACAATGGGTTTGATCTCAGCCTGTCTTTCAGTTTGATTGCTCAAAGCAAGGCACCCCTTGAGAATTATAAGGCAAATATAGGATTTAGATGCGGGAATTAAATATTTGATTTCTTTGAAGGCGGCGGATTCAGTTGAGCCTCAAAAATTTCGTTTTGGTTGAGCAGACGTACAACTTTTACAAAACGGCGTTTATAGGTGTTGTCAAACGAACTGATGGTAACACCATATTCTTTACCTGAAGTTGAATGAATGAACTGTAGCTGGTTATCGTCGTTACTGTAAACGATGGCTACATGACCGATAGAATGCGGGTGATGAGTTTTGGTGCCTTTAAATAGAATGATATCGCCGGGTCGTGCATCTTCAATATTGATCTCGCGACCTATATCCGCGTATTCCGAGGAAGAACGCGGCACTTTGGCATTGAAGTTTTTGAAAACATAACTCACAAAGCCCGAACAATCAAACCCCCTTACCGGATCAGATGACGAAGCCCTGTATGGGCTACCAATCAATGATTGTGCAAAGTATAACAGGTTGTAAGGCGAAATGGAATCTGTATTGCTATTAAAATGAAAAACCGGAGAGATAGCTTCTGCTTGCCTACTTACATGCTTGTGCCTACCCCTATGCCCGTGGGCTATTGCACTCATAGAAGCGCAAAAAATCAACAGGGTACCAAGCGTAAAATATCTTTTCATTTGCAAGCCCAATATATTGCTTTTGGATTACAATCATGGGAGTTTTTTGAAAAAACAAAAAAACTTGCAAATAAAAATTAAGTCACAATGTTCAACAGACGTTATAACACCGACAATTCATGGGTGTCCCGTTTTGTATCCAAGCGATGAAGAATAGAAAATAAAGCAGATTCTTTAATAAGTCCCTTTAGTGATAGATCTTCATCGATCGCTTGCCACCTGATGCCGATACCATTTCCCGACAATTCCCACTTATCCAATTCGATTTGGTTGCTTATATGAATGTGTATCGGCTCATTATTTTCGTTGCAATAAAAAAAGAACCTATATCCATTAATTTCAAAAACCGTAGGCGTAGTTACAAAAATATTGATTTAGATAAGCAATTTATAAAACGATAATGACGGAGCAGATTCAAGCTTTCCTTTTTAACCTTTTGCCTTTCACCTCAAAAACGTACTTTTGCAGTCCTTTATAAAACAATGCTATGTTACGGACACACACTTGCGGCGAATTAAATATCAGCCATTTAGGTAAATATGTTACTTTATGCGGATGGGTACAGAAATCGCGCGACCTGGGCGGAATGACTTTTATTGATGTGCGCGATCGTTACGGCTTAACACAATTGGTGTTTAACCCCGATTCTGATGCTGCTTTACGGGATAAAACCCGTGAACTGGGTCGTGAGTTTGTAATCAAAGTGAGTGGCCTGGTTATTGAACGTACCAACAAGAACCCCAAATTAGCCACCGGAGATATTGAGATAACTGTTGATGAGCTTGAGATATTAAATGCCGCAAAAGTACCGCCATTCCTGATAGAGGATGACACCGACGGTGGCGAAGAACTTCGGGCCAAATACCGCTACCTTGATTTGCGCCGTAACCCAATACGCAACAACCTGGTGCTTCGCCATAAAATGGCACAGGAGGTGAGGAAATATTTAGATGGTTTAGGCTTTATTGAAGTTGAAACACCGGTATTGATCAAATCGACTCCAGAAGGAGCACGCGATTTTGTGGTGCCAAGCCGCATGAACCCAGGGGAGTTTTACGCCCTTCCTCAGTCGCCGCAAACCTTTAAGCAGTTGTTAATGGTAAGTGGTTTCGACCGCTATTTCCAGATCGTTAAATGTTTCCGCGATGAGGATCTGCGCGCCGACCGCCAGCCAGAGTTTACCCAGATCGACTGCGAGATGGCTTTCATTACACAGGAAGATATCCTGCATATTTTTGAAGGGATGACCCGTCACCTTTTCAAAACAGTTAAGGGTGTACAATTTGAGAAATTTCCAAGAATGGAATACGCTGATGCGATGCGAATGTATGGCTCTGATAAACCTGATATTCGTTTTGGGATGCAGTTTGTTGAGTTAAATGATATTGTTCAGGGTAAAGGCTTTAGCATTTTTGACAATGCCGAACTGGTAGTTGGGATCAACGCTACCGGTTGCGCTGAATACACCCGGAAACAAATTGATGAATTGACCGAATGGCTTAAACGCCCGCAGATTGGCGCAACCGGTTTGATCTATTGCCGTTATAATCAGGACGGTACTTTAAAATCATCCGTAGATAAATTTTACAGCGAAGACGAACTCACCAATTGGGCTGCTGCATTCGAAGCTCAGCCCGGCGATCTGATGCTGATTCTGGCCGGCAGTGCCGAAAAAGTCAGGAAACAACTGAACGAACTGCGCCTGGAAATAGGTAACCGCCTCGGTCTTCGTAAAAAAGACGAATTTGCGCCACTTTGGGTGCTCGATTTTCCATTGCTGGAATGGGATGAAGAAAATGGGCGTTATCATGCCATGCACCACCCATTCACATCGCCAAAACCAGAAGATATTGCATTGCTTGATACCGCGCCTGGCGCCGTACGGGCTAACGCGTATGACCTGGTGATCAATGGTACCGAGATAGGCGGCGGTTCTATACGTATCCACGACCGTGATTTACAGGCCCTAATGTTCAAACACCTTGGCTTCAGCAAAGAAGAAGCCCAAAAACAATTCGGCTTTTTAATGGACGCATTTGAATATGGAGCTCCCCCGCATGGTGGTATTGCTTTCGGCTTTGACAGGCTGGTATCGATCTTCGCCGGACTTGATTCGATACGCGATGTAATGGCATTTCCTAAAAACAATTCGGGTCGCGACCTGATGATTGATACGCCTTCAACGATCTCGCCCGAACAAATGCACGAATTGAAAATAAAAACAGCCTTATAATTTAATAGCCTAAAGACAGTTATATTGTTAAATAATAATTAAATGAAAAAACTGATACCCCTGATCTGCTTTTTCCTGATCATCAGCTATTCTTGTAAAAAAGATAGTTTCAACGCCGCCGTACAAGCTGCCACCGATGATGCAACTATCCAGGCTTATATTAAAAGTAACAATATTACCAATGCGGTTAAGGACCCTTCGGGATTGTATTACCAGGTTGTGACTCCGGGAACAGGAAGCTACCCCAATATATCATCCGTTATAACCGTAAATTCCGTTGGCAAACTGCTCAACGGCACCGTATTTGATACCGAAACTTCCTTAAACATCCCCCTTAGCAACGTGATACATGGCTGGCAAGTCGGACTGCTACACATCAACACAGGTGGCCGTATTTTGTTAATGGTTCCTTCAGCTTTGGGCTACGGCAACACGGCCAACGGTAATATTCCTAAAAACTCAGTATTGATATTTACCGTCGATTTGCTGGGATTCAGTAATTGAGTTGATTGTCTCCCGGACTGATTTAGAGCGGATTGGAGGCGTTTTTTCTGTCTAAACTAATTCAATTTAGTCCATGAAAATCCTATATTGGGTCAAAATTATTTTTTATGAAAAATATTTGGCTCTTTATATTTTGTACCTGTTCAATTTCAGTTTTTGCGCAAACTACTGCACTGAAATCATTGGCAGCAAAAAAAGCAGATTCCCTTTTTTCTCAAACTGTAGCCTGGCGCCGCGATTTTCATCAAAACCCCGAATTAGGTAACCGCGAGGTGCGTACTGCAGGGATCGTAGCCAATTACCTGCGGTCACTTGGCCTTGAAGTAAAAACTGGCGTAGCAACAACCGGTGTTGTGGCCCTGTTGAAAGGTGCTTATCCCGGACCGGTTGTAGCCCTTCGTTCTGAAATAGATGGCCTGCCGGTGACTGAGCACCCCCATGTGCCTTTTGCCTCAACTATAACTACTAACTACAACGGCCAAACCGTAGGCACAATGCATGCCTGTGGCCACGATACCCATATGGCTATGCTGCTTACCGTAGCTGAAATTTTAACTTCAATCAAAAGTCAACTACACGGCTCTGTTAAATTTATTTTTCAACCCGCAGAAGAGGGTACACCAATGGGCGAAAAAGGCGGCGCTGAGGAAATGATCAGGGAGGGAGTATTAGAAAACCCTAAAGTTGATGTAATTTTTGCACAACATATCTTCTCTTACATGCCAGCAGGTACCATCACGTACCGCCCGGGCGGCGCCCTGGCTTCGGTAAATGATATGAAGATTGTTATCAAAGGCAAATCCTCGCACGGTGCCGAACCCTGGTTCTCGGTCGACCCGATCGTTACCTCGGCCGAGATCATTACCAGCCTGCAAACTATTATCAGTCGTAATGTCAATCTGAAGGAAAATCCGGCTGTGGTTACCATCGCCGCAATCAATGGTGGTAACCGCCACAACATCATTCCCGAAAAAGTTGAAATGCTCGGTACGCTGCGCGCTATGACTGATGCCGATGAGGAGCTATTGAAAAAAAGGGTTAGAGAGATCGTCACTAAAATTGCAGAAGCAAATGGTGCTACTGCCGAAGTGTATATCCCCTACAGCGTGCATTACCCCGCTACCTATAACGACCCGGCATTGACGGCCAGAATGCTGCCTACCCTGCAACAAACCGCCGGAGTTGAAAATACCATACTCGGACCACCAATGACCGGCTCTGAAGATATGAGCTATTTCCAGCAAAAAGTACCGGGACTGGATGTTTTCCTGGGCGGCATGCCCAAAGGTGCCGACCCAAAAACGGTAGCATCCAACCATTCGCCGGATTTTTTTATTGATGAAAGTGTATTTCCACTGGGTGTAAAAACGTTGTGTAATTTGACTTTAGATTATTTGGAGAAGAAGAATTGAAATCATTGACGCAAATATCTCAAAATTGATATTTAGCTGATGATTTTAAAACTCGGGAATAAAATAAGCTAACATTTAAAACCTTATTTTAAAAAATGAAAATAATTATCATTCTGGCTCTATTTGGTTGTCTACTAAATTCAGCATTTTGTCAGGTAAAAGATCTCCATTTAATTTCAGACAGCATTTCTGGTGAAGGAAAAGCAATCTACAAATCGGAATTTGCATCATGGTACGGCACAGATGTATTCAGTGAAAAATGTCAAAACCGAAGAAAACGGGCAGCTGGATACTTATCATACGATAATGGAAATGGGCTTGTAAATATATTTTTTGACAAAAGCCCGGAGCCACGCATTTTATCAACCATTATATTTGGATATAATCTAAATAGTAAAATGTACAAACTGGATACCGCAGATAGAGAATTTACACCCTTAGAGAAGGAATTGTTCACAATTAGAAAGCGTGCAATTGAACAAATACAAGTTGATTCGATTTTCAAAATCTATAAAAATACTGAGTTAAATCCAGTTCCTATTATTCAAAATGGTATTAAAAGAGTTTATATACTGACAGGAACCAACCAAAGCGGTGTTGTACTCTTTGGTAATGACTATCTTGTTAGCTTCGACGAGCATGACAATATTATAGGAACAAAAAAATTGCACAAGGGACTTATTGTTTCACAAATCAGTAAAGATGAAACCAAGGTTCAAGTAGGTGGCATGCATAGTCACTTGGCTGCTTTTTCAGAGTTTATCACTGCAACAGATATTTGCACCTTAATGTTATATAAGAAATTCACTACCTGGAATCAATATACCGTTATTTCAAAAGACTATGTTTCAATTTGGGATTGTAATAAAAACCAACTAACGATCACAACTTTTGATGAATGGCAGAAAAAAGATCATTTGAAAGATGCTCTCGGAAATAAATCAAACCGATAATAAATCCTACCCCATCCCCTTGAATGTTAATATGTTAGTATCTATTCATTGAAATAAGACAAGAATAGCAATAGTTTTATATTGTCAGTTAAAAGTTACTACCTTTTGTTTGTTGGATTGGTTAATTAAATTTCAGATCAGCCGGGCTTGAAAACCTGGCTGATTTTTTTTCTGCCTATTGTCAAATCTGCATCATCGCTTCCCGGTTCATTTTGTTAAACGTACTTTTGTTGAATGACACAGATTAGCGAGATCAGGTGCCCGCATTGCAGTACGTGGACTATGTGGCAAGGTCATATAGACGACCGCTGCATCAATTGCGGCGAATTCCTGGAGACTCGCCGTTTCTCCCGCGAGGTTGAAAAAAGAATCAACAAGCAATTAAAAGCGGAGTACGATTACTTTTCGATCAAACCCGGAGATACTCCGTTCAGACGCTTATTCAAATTTTCTTTCAATACTGTCAGGTGGAGCATGTACTATGTGCAGCTGGTTATTTTCACCTTTGTTACCATCCTCATATTTGTTATTAGCTTGCTTGCAGGCTGACCAATTCCGCATTTTAACCCCTTTTCGCTCTAAAGTTTCAACCGGGCTTTTGCTTTTATCGAAAATTTTTAACGTAAATTTGATATAAGCCAATTCATCCTAACATGAGCCATTCAAGTGAAATAAAATGCCCGCACTGCGGTCAGTGGACCACGTGGACAGGTAAAGTGCACGAAACATGCCAGCAATGTAATGGTGTATTGGATCCCCAGCGCTTTTCGCAGGCAGCTGAAAAACAAAATAAAAAAGTAGAAAATCCACGCAAGGCGGATTTTTTTCCGCCCAATGCCAAAGACGGACCTGTTACCCGCGAGCTTAAAGGGTTGGTCAATGCAATGGGCTGGATCGTATTTTATTCAGAAGTAGCATTTTATTGCGCTGTCATTGGGGTGGTGGTTATTATAGGCTTTATTGCCGGCTAGATGAAAACCTTATTTAATCCCTGGTTTATCCTGGGCTGCATTACCTGGGTGGTGGTTTATACCACCCGTAAGTTTGGTCATGCAATTCCTTTTATTAACGGCTATATCGATGATGCTTTTGCGATTCCCGTCATAGCAAACCTCACGCTGTGTTATATGCGCGTAGTAGTAATTCGCAGCAATTACTATGTACTCTCGCCATGGAAGGTAACTTTTATTGTTGCTTACGTAGGCCTGGTATTCGAGGTGCTTTTACCCCTGCTATCAAAACGCTATACCGGCGATTGGATCGACGCGCTGCTGTATGTTATCGGAGGTTTATTTTTTTATTTCGAAATGAACAAGCCTTTGGTTAGTCAGAAGGCTTGAGTGAGGTGTCTGAACCCGCTGATTCCTGTGTCCCGATAGCTATTGGAAGGGCTGATAGCGCTGATTTATTTTGCCCAAATTCCTAATGCGTCATCCCGAAACACTTAATGCCCCCCTCAGGGTATTTTCTTAAAATCATACGGATCATACTCCACAAAATCAGCTACTTTAACCCGCACACCAGTTACTTTGCCATCCTCAACTGTAAAAGGAAAGATTGCCTTCCCAAGGATAGGATCAGAGAAGGTAACATAAAAGCGGTTACCACCCAGGGGTTGTAATTTGGCGAACATTTTTGGGTGATGTTCAAACCGCATTTCCAGGTCGTTATTAGCACCATGGGATACGGTCATATTGCCATAAAGATCATTCAGGTATTTACCGACATATTCGGAGGAAGGTAATGTGGGGTGCGGGTTCAATGCAACCGTATCCCGTAATTTCTTGTCATTTGCAGCATCACCCTGCAGCTGATTTTTAAAGTATGCAAGGTATTTTCCGTTGACATCTTCAAAAGGCTTTTGTAAATAAGCATCTATAATATCCCATTTTAGTGCCTCAAACAGGTCGTTTTGATCGGTATTCGTCAGGATAATAATTCCCAGTTTGTCTTTAGGTAGCAAAGTGACCGAAGAAACATACCCATTTACGCCGCCAGTGTGCATCACAATACGGTGATTGTTATAATCCTCTAACTCCCATCCCAGGCCATATAAACTATAATCCACTTCGCCACCTACGTGGCCCGAGCTACCAACAACGTCCTGCGGTTGCCGCGTGAGCCGGATAGCTTCGGCAGGGATAACCTGACGTTGGCCAACTTTCCCATCATTCAGTAGTGCCATCACCCATTTACTCAAGTCATTGACCGATGAACTGATGGCACCAGCCGGGGCCAGTCCGTCGATATTACAATAGGGAATAGCATTGAGTTGTCCGTTAACCAGCGTATGCGGTGCGGTACGATTGAGCGAACGGGTAATATCGGCGGTAAGCGCCAGTGTATTGCCCATTCCCAGCGGGGCAAAAATATTTTCGCGCACAAATACTTCCCATGGCTTGCCGGTAACTACAGGGATGATTTGCCCGGCTGTTAAAAAAGCAGAGTTTGTATAACCCCAGGTGGTACGGAAAGGATAAACCGCTTTAACATGGCTCATTTTTTCCATCACCTGGTCGCGCGTCAGATCAGTATTATAAAAAGTGAAATCACCCTGGAAGGTTCTGAATCCTATCCGGTGGCAAAGCAGGTCGCGGATCATGGCTTCCTGGCTGGCATAGGCATTGTCAAGTTTCCATTGGGGAAGGTATTTGTTCACCTTATCATCCAGCGAAAGCTTTCCCTGCACCTGGAGTATCGCCAGGGCAGTTGCCGTAAATGCTTTCGTATTGCTGCCTATCATAAACAGGGAATTCTCATCAACTTTGTTGTTCAGGCCAAGTTCTTTTATGCCATAGCCCTTCATCTTTAATACTTTCCCATCTTTCACAATACAGATTGCTACACCCGGAATGCGCCAGTTGGTCATGGCTTTGTTGATATAGTTATCGAGACTATCGCTGATAAATTTGCTGCGGTCAACCTTCTGTGCCAGGGCAGCCGATGTAACGATAATAATACCGACCAGCGTGAGGTAAAACTTTTTCATGACGGATGATTAAATTGCTGGCTGGTAAATTACTAATTTAACGCCAAAATTCATCCTGATATAAAAGAACTATTAAACTCCAAAATATGAAAACAAGCTTTTTTCGGTCCACTATCGCGATATTGGTTTTCGCGCTTACATGGGGCGTGCAAAACAAAGTGCTGGCCCAGCGTGGCGGTATTAACTGGGCCAAGGATGGCTATCAGTATTTTTCGGCCGGAAGAAACGGTGGTATTGATGAATTGGATACCCGCGATTCATCGAAGCGTACAACTGTAATTACCAAAGAGATGCTTACACCTTCAGGTAAATCAACACTCGGAATTAGTGGCTTTAAATTCTCGGAAGACGACAGCAAGGTGATGATATTTACCAATACCAAAAGGGTATGGCGTTATAATACCCGGGGCGACTACTGGGTATACGACATCAATGCCAAAACCTTAAAACAATTGGGAATCGGCAAACCGGAGTCATCGCTGATGTTTGCAAAATTTTCGCCTGACGGATCCAAAGCTGCCTATGTAAGTGAACACAATATTTACGTTGAGGATCTGGCAAGCGGCAATATCAAACAGCTCACCTTTGACGGCGACAAAAGACTGATCAATGGCACTTTCGATTGGGTTTATGAAGAAGAACTGGAATGCCGCGACGGCTTCCGCTGGTCGCCCGACAGTAAACTGATTGCATTTTGGCAGATTGATGCCCGTAAGATTAAGAATTACCTTATGCTGAATACAACCGATTCGATCTACCCTTATACTGTTCCGGTTGAGTACCCGGTTGCCGGTGAGGACCCAAGTGTATGCAAGTTAGGCGTGGTTGATATCGGCAGTGCTAAAACAACCTGGATGGATGTACCCGGGGATAATGTACAACATTATATACCCAGAATGGAATGGACCACTAATTCTACCGAGATCATCCTCGAACAGCTGAACCGTGCGCAAAATGAAAGCAAGCTATTTATTGCCAATGCGAGCAGCGGAACCGCGCAAATGATCCATGACGAAATATCAGATACCTGGATCGATAGCTGGCGTCGTGAACCTGTAGGCTGGAGCTGGCTTAAAGATGGAAAATCATTTACCTGGGAAAGTGAAAAAGATGGTTGGAACCATGTTTATCGCATCACAACTACGGGTAAAGAAACTTTGATCACCAAAGGCGATTATGACGTGATTAGCTTGAATTGTATCGACGAGGCAGGTGGCTTTCTATACTTTACTGCTTCGCCAGAAAATGCGACTCAAAAATATTTGTACCGCGTTAAGCTGAACGGTTCGAGCAAAGCACCTGAACGTGTTACACCAAAAGACCTGCCAGGCACACATGATTATTTAGTATCGCCAAATGGCAAGGTTGCTCTGCATACTTTTTCAAACAGCTATACTCCCTATGAAACAGAAATAGTTAGCCTGCCTGAAAACAAACATATCAGCGGACAACATATCGCTGTAAAAACCGATGCAAAAAACAAACCGGTATTCTTTAAAGTAAAAACAGTAGATGGTGTTGAAATGGATGGTTGGATGGTAAAACCTACTCATTTTGATTCGACCAAAAAATATCCGGTAGTGTTTTACGTATACAGCGAACCTGCCGGTGCAACAGTAACTGACACCTACGGAGCTACCCGCAACGGAGAATATATTGGTAACATGGCCGATGATGGTTATATCTACATCTCATTAGATAACCGTGGCACACCTGCCCCCAAAGGCACCGCATGGCGTAAAGCGATCTATAAAAACATCGGGATAGTTAATATCCGCGACCAGGCTATGGGTGCCAAAGAAATATTGAAATGGCCCTTTGTTGATTCAAGCCGCGTTGCTGTACATGGATGGAGTGGTGGCGGTTCCTGCACGCTGAACTTGTTGTTCCAGTATCCTGATATTTACAAGACAGGTATTTCGGTTGCGGCTGTTGGATGGCAATTGAATTACGATAACATTTATCAGGAACGCTATATGGGTGTACCTACTGATGACGCCGGACGCGCACCGTTTATCAAAGGATCTCCGATAACCTATGCCAAAAACCTTCGCGGCAACCTGCTTTATATGCATGGTACCGGCGATGACAACGTGCATTACCGCAACGCCGAACAATTAATCAATGCCCTGATCAAATACAACCGTCCATTCCAGCTGATGTCGTACCCTAACCGTTCGCATGGTATTTATGAAGGCGAAGGTACCAGCTTATTCCTCCGAACCATATTTACCCAATACCTGAAAGAACATTGCCCACCGGGACCAAGATAGTCTAAACTGATTGTGGCCGCTTTGGCACAGGATAAAGTCAAATAACCCCGTAATTTATATAACGCCTGAGCATATTTCAGGCGTTATATAAATTATTCAGAAATGAATAAATAATCTTGGGCATGGCAATTTTGTCTAATCCCGCTAATTCAACCCGGCGATATTTTGGCGGTATTGCACGCCCGGGTGGTAACGCTATTCGTATAAACTGAGCATAAATATGCTGGTGTGTTAGTATATGCTTTTTCGCTGTCCAGCAATCTGTCACCTCAATCGCATCGCCAAATAGCTCCTTTGCTTCGGGCATATGAATAAGGTCTGAAGCAGGCACCCGACCGGCGGTTTCCAACATAGGCAGATCAAACATATTGGCCCATATATCATTTTCACCGCGTTTATTCATCAGAATCGTGTACCCATCGCTGATCAGAAAATAATTAAAGTACCTTTCTTTTATTTTGATGGTCTTGAGCTTAACCGGCAGGCGTGTTACTTTATCATCCCGGTAGGCAATGCATGAAAGCCGTATAGGGCAAATACCGCAATCTGGATTTTTAGGTTTACAAAGCATAGCACCGAACTCCATCAAAGCCTGGTTATGCAATCCGGGATTTTCGCGATCAAGCACTGCGTCAGCCAGTTCCTGGAATATCTTTTTGCTCCGGGCAGCATTAATTGGCTCGTCTATTCCAAAAAAACGAGACAGTACACGGTAAACATTCCCATCGACGACCGCCTGCGCCTCATTTGAAGCAAACGACGATATCGCAGCAGCAGTGTATTGGCCGATCCCTTTTAGTTTGATCAGCTGCTCGTAACTGACCGGGAAGACACCCTGGTACAAATCTGCTACCTGTCGCGCCGTTTTCAGCATGTTTCTGCCACGGGAGTAATAACCCAAACCCTGCCATAACTTTAAAATTTCATCTTCGTCAGCTGCAGCAAAAGCTTTCACATCAGGAAATCTATCCAAAAAGCGATGAAAATAAGGCAGCCCCTGCTCGACGCGTGTCTGCTGCAAGATAATTTCGGAAAGCCAGATCACATAAGCATCGGTCGTGTCGCGCCATGGAAGCGAGCGTTTATTTTTATGGTACCAGTGGGTCAGTTCGTTAGAAAAAATCATTCCCCAAATGTAACTTCGTGACAATCAATTATACTAAGAAATGTATCGTACACGTTTAATTTCCTGTTCCCCCAAAAAAAATCCAATATTTATTTCAATAATTGCTAATAAACCAATACTTTTGCAACCCCAAAACAGTTAAGTATTTACAAATTTTATAAAAAGAAAATCTGATATGACTAAGGCAGAAATTATAGCTGAGATCTCATCTAAAACAGGTATCGAGAAGGTTGACGTTCAGGAAACTGTAGAGGCGTTCTTCAAAGTAGTTAAGTCGTCAATGGTTAGCGGCGAAAACGTTTATGTAAGAGGCTTCGGTAGCTTCGTAGTAAAAAAGAGGGCTAAGAAAACTGCCCGTAACATTTCAAAAAATACGGCTATAATTATTCCTGAGCATTTTGTTCCCAGCTTTAAACCTGCCAAAACCTTTGTTGACAAGGTAAAATCAGGTAATAAGAAAGCAACTAAGTAATTTTCGGACATGAACGGAAAACAAATAATCGTAGTAGCAATCGTTGTTGTTATATCCGGTTATTTGTATTTCCAGCCCGTAAAAGGCCTTACAAAACCTAAAACAGCCAAACAAACTTCAGGTGCTGTAGCCGGTACAAACCGGGCAGCTTCGAAAGTAACAGTAGAGCAGGTATCGATTCCTGCAAAATCAGCAATAGGCGCAGCGCTGGCAGCAACAATAAACGATCTGGAAAGCCAGTTGAAAAGTGCCTCATCGGCGACCGACAAACTGGAAATACAAAAAAAACTGGCCAGGCAGTGGGACGACGATAATCAACCTGCACCCTCGGCATTTTATTATCTGGCAGCGGCACGTGCTGATAATAGTTTTGACGATTGGATGAAAGCCGGCAATCATTTTAATGACGCCTACAAAGGCACCCAGGATACCGCCGTTCAACCCGCTTATATAGCAAATGCTATTGAAGCGTTTAAAAACGCAACGAAACTAAAGCCTGAAGACCTGGAAGCAAAAACAGGATTAGGTGTAGCTTATGTAAACCAAACAGCATCGGGTATTGCTGATCCGGACGGAGGTTCGCCAATGCAGGGTATTATGCTTTTGCTTGATGTGGTAAAAAAAGAGCCTAATAATTTTAAGGCCAATTTAAACCTCGGACTGTTTGCCATACAGTCTAAACAATACGACAAAGCCATAAACAGGCTTAAAACAGCGATAGCAAATGCTCCGAAAGAGGATTTGGTTGAGCCGTATTTTTTCCTGGCCGAAAGCTATAAACAATTAGGACAGAAAAAAGAAGCGATAGAAGCCTACCAGAAATGCAGGCAAATGATAGCCGACCCTGTAGTCGATCAAAAGATCGATCAATATATAAAGGAACTGAAAAATTAAAATTCTAACATTTAAAAATTATTACTATGCCAAGCGGTAAAAAAAGAAAACGTCACAAAATGGCTACCCACAAACGTAAAAAACGTTTGAGAAAAAACAGGCACAAGAAGAAATAGTTAGTAGTTGATTGACTGAAGTAGTTGATTAGGTTGATTTGGTTATTTTTTACCCAGACATGTTGAACTTAATCAACTTCATCCAACTCAATCAACCTTCAACTATATCTAATATTGTTTTACCACATAATGGGCGGCATTTAGGTGCTGCTTATAGAAATGGAGTAGCAGTTGATAAAAGAATTAATTATCGATTCAACCCCGAACGGGGCTACCATTGCGTTATTACAGGACAAACAACTTGTAGAACTTCATAAAGAGCAGGTCACCAATAATTATACTGTTGGTGATATATACCTTGGTAAGATCAAAAAGATCATGCCCGGGCTGAACGCTGCTTTTGTTGACGTAGGCTACGAGAAGGATGCCTTTTTGCACTATCTTGATCTCGGCCCGCAGGTTCAAAGCCTGGTGAAGCTGACCAAGCTGGTGCGCAGCGGTGGCTATCAATCAAAGTTGCTCGATAATTTCAAGGCCGAACAGGATATCAATAAATCGGGTAAAATATCTGAGGTATTTACCAAAGGTCAGCTGATACCCGTTCAGATAGCCAAGGAGCCTATTTCCACGAAAGGACCACGCCTGAGTTCCGATCTGTCGATCGCGGGCAGGTACGTTGTATTGGTTCCCTTTTCGGAAACAATTTCCATTTCGAAAAAGATCAAAAGCAATACCGAGCGCAACCGCCTGCGCAAGATCATCGAAAGCATCAAACCCAAAAACTTTGGCGTTATTATACGTACGGTTTCAGAAGGTAAAGGTGTTACGGAAATGCAGGCAGATTTGCGCGACCTCGTATCAAAATGGGAGACCTTTATCACCCGCCTGCCCACAGTTGAACCGGCTAAAAAAGCCCTTGGTGAAATCGACCGCACATCAACCTTGCTGCGCGATATATTGAACCCCGATTTCCAGCATATTTACGTTAACGAGAATACCATTTTCGAGGAAATTCGCACCTATGTGCACCAGATCTCGCCCGAACTGGAAAATATCGTTCGCCTGCACAAGCATAAGGAGCCGATATTTGAATACTATGGTATCGACAAGCAGATAAAGGGCGCTTTCGGTAAAACTGTAAATCTTGCCGGCGGGGCCTACCTTGTTATTGAGCATACCGAAGCATTGCACGTTATCGACGTTAACAGCGGTAACCGCACAGCCAATAAAGAAAACCAGGAAGAAAATGCCTTCCAGGTGAACAAAGAAGCAGCACGCGAAATTGCCCGCCAACTCCGCCTGCGCGACATGGGTGGCATTGTTGTGATCGATTTTATCGACATGCACAAGCCGACTAATCGTAAGGAGTTATTCGATTACCTGCGGGCCGAAATGTCGCACGACCGAGCCAAACATACCATCCTGCCTCCAAGTAAATTCGGACTGGTACAGATCACCCGCCAGCGTGTGCGCCCCGAAATGAATATTGTTACCAGTGAAGTTTGCCCTGCCTGTCATGGCACCGGCACCATCCGCCCTACTATTCTGCTGCTGGACGATATCGAAAACAATTTCAACTATATCCTGGTCGAACAAAACGAAAAGAATATTACGCTTGTAGTTCATCCTTATGTTGAAGCCTATATCAAACAGGGCCTGTTCAACCGCCAGTGGAAATGGTATTTCAAATACGGTCAACGTATCAAGGTGAAAAGCAACCCCGCTTACCAGATCACCGAGTTCCACTTTTTCTCATCGAAGGATGAGGAGATTAAGTTGTAATCACAATTAATCCGAGAAATTCTTTATTTCTATTTTAGGATAATTTATCTTTATCTGATAGCCCGCAATGAACTAATGCTCCGGAGATATTTGATAAACCTACTTTTATTTCTTTTGCTTACGGCATGCCACAAGAATCCCGCCAAAAATAATGTAATTACCACAATTGAGCTTTCAAGGCTCGGGAGTTGGCAAGATTTTGGTGCTACAATTAGTATTGATAGCTCGTTAGTCTATCAATATTGGGGAGATTATAAAGGTATTAAACAAGGCTTTTTTAAAGGTAGGGTTAGCAGGTCTTTTTGGGATACTTTAAATTCAAAGTTAGAGCGAGTAAAATTTAAAACTTATATTCCCCTCGAAGATCATGTATTATGCCAGGACTGTACAGGCTATGATTTAATCATATACTGGAATAATCACAAAAGGCGGTTTGGAAGAATTAATCTATTCGATATAAAACCGGACTCTATTTTAACATTTATGCGGTGGGTTGATCGCAGTTATAAGAACATAGCTCTTAAACAAATAAAAGACTCAATAAAATTTGAAGTTTATACGCACGAACCACCTAAGCCCAGGATCAATTCCATCAAATTCCCGCCGCCGGAAAAATCGAACAAATAAAGCTAATTTACAACGGCAATTCTAATTTCAATAGTTTGTTAAGTTAATTCGGTTTCATTCTTCTTATTGAATTTTCATTCAACTTAGCTTTTAATTCTTCGATACTTTACTTGCATTTGGAGCGCAATATACTAAATTTTTTAGTATATTGCTTCGCTAATTGATAACTAATCCGCACATCACCATGGCCAAAACTAAAGTTGCTTATTTCTGCCAGAGCTGTGGCTTTGAGTCTGCTAAATGGCTGGGCAAATGCCCTTCCTGCCAGCAATGGAATACCTTTGCAGAAGAGGTGATCGAAAAGCAGAATACTGCTATTCCCAACTGGAAAGCTACTTCAAGCTCATCACAGCGTGCCAATAAACCGGTGCAGGTATCCGAGATTAGTTTTGCCGAAGAACAGCGTACTTTGACACCTGATAACGAATTTAACCGGGTATTAGGTGGCGGAATTGTAGCCGGTTCGCTGGTGCTCATCGGTGGTGAGCCGGGAATTGGTAAGTCGACCCTAATGCTGCAGCTGGCGCTCAATATGCCTGCGATGAAAGTATTGTATGTGTCAGGCGAGGAAAGCGACCGGCAGATAAAAATGAGAGCGGAGCGCCTGGCGCCTATCAAAACAATTAATTCAAATTCCGCAATCGACACGCCGCACTCCGCAATAGGCAGCGATTGTTATATTTTGACAGAAACTTCCACCCAAAACATATTTAAGCAGATCGAGATCCTGGAACCGGATATGGTGGTGATCGACTCGATACAAACGCTATATTCGTCGCATATCGAATCAACCCCTGGCAGTGTTTCGCAGGTTAGGGAATGTACTGCTGAGCTGTTGCGCTTCGCCAAAGAATCAGGCACACCAGTTTTCCTTATCGGTCATATTACTAAAGACGGTATGATAGCAGGGCCCAAGATACTGGAGCACATGGTGGATACCGTTTTGCAGTTTGAAGGCGACAGGCACCATGTTTACCGCATTTTGCGCTGCATTAAAAATCGTTTTGGCTCAGCTTCGGAGCTGGGCATTTACGAAATGATGGGCGAGGGGCTGCGGGAAGTATCCAACCCATCCGAAATCTTATTGTCGCAACGGGATGAACCACTAAGTGGCATAACCATTTCAACCACATTAGAAGGCCTCAGGCCGATGCTGATAGAAACTCAGGCATTGGTGAGCACTTCGCCCTATGGCACGCCCCAGCGGACCGCTACAGGCTTTGATACCAAAAGAATGAATATGCTGCTTGCCGTGCTTGAGAAGCGTTGCGGATTTAAGTTAGGAGCGAAAGACGTTTTCTTGAATATAACTGGCGGCATCAGTGTGGAAGATCCAGCCATAGACCTGGGATTGGCCGCGGCTATTATTTCATCACATGAGGATATACCAATACCAATTAAAACCTGTTTTGCCGGCGAAATAGGCTTATCAGGTGAAGTCAGGGCTGTTAACAGAATCGAACAGCGCATTGCGGAAGCACAAAAGCTCGGCTTTGAACAGATATTTATTTCGAAATATAACCTCGAATCTGGCGGCCAAAATAAAAAGCGTATCGACCTGACACGCTTTAAAATCGAAGTTCGAACTGTAGGCAGTATAGAAGAGGTTTTAAGTGCCCTATTCGGGTAAATTTTTTTAGTTATTGTTTACCGTGGTCAGTATTACTTTACGTATGCGGTTGTTGTTATTATCTGCCACATAAATATTACCATTAGCATCGATCCCTATACCCTGAGGCTGATTAAATTGGGCTGCAGTTCCGGTTCCATCGGCGAACCCTGCAACGTTTGCACTACCTGCCAGATCATATAATGTGCGGGCGGCAGTTAATTCAATCACCTGGCCTGTCTCATCTGTCAAATAAATATTACCCAACTTGTCAATACATAAGCCAGATGGCAGTCCAACGAGTGCTGTTTGGCCAGGACCACCAGCTATTGTGGTTATAACTCCAGCCGGAGTAATCTCTCTGATTGCGCTATTGCCGCGATCTGCAATATAAAGGTTATCATTTGCGTCAATTGCGATAGCACAGGGATGCCGAAAATATCCCCAAACGCCCTTAACACTATCAACCGTTGCATTTATATAACCCGGGCGGAGCGAACCTGCAACCAGGCTTACACTGGCTTTTGATATCTTTCTAACCACATTATCATTCTGATCAACCACAAACAGGCTGCCTTTAGAGTCAAAAGCAACTCCTGCAGGGCCGTTAAATGCAGCAACCTTAGCGGCAGCCCCATCAACAAACGCTGCAAAACCATTGCCGGCAAATGTACTTACGGTAGTTCCATCTGCTGATATTTTACGAATTACGTTGTTACCAAAGTCGGCTACATAAATATTTCCGCTGACATCTAAAGTGAGCCCGGCCGGAGCATAAAACTCGGCACTGCCCGAAGGACCGTCCTGGTATCCGGCTGTTCCGTTACCTGCAATGGTTGTTACGGTACCATCGGGTCCCATTTTACGAATGCGATTATTGAACGTATCTGAAATATAAATATTCCCCTGGGCATCGACTGCAAGGCAGCCCGGATTGTTAAAAAGTGCGCCGCTACCAAATCCATCTCCAAAACCCGGACTCCCGCTGCCTGCTATTGTTGTAACAATACCGGCCAAAGACGATAATGTAGAACTGGTTGTAAATTTTACAACCGCACCATAGCCTGTACCAAACTGATTAGTAGCATAGGCACGTACATAATAAGTTGTATTTGCAGTTAATGCGGTTATATTAGTTGTAAAGGTGTAGCTATTGGTAATTAAAGCTGAGCTCACTTTGGTATTGGCCAGTGTTGGCAGCTGATTTGTTGAACTGTAAACAATTCCGTTATCATTTACTGCTGAAGAGCCAATAGAAGTAATCGTTCCACCACTTTGGGCCGTGGTTGAAGTAACATCAAGCATTACATCCTGGGTGGTAACCGTTGGTACATCTGTTGGGGTGGTAGTTTTTTTACAGCCGCTTCCGGTTATAATAATCAATAACGAAAACAGATATATAGTGGCAAGTAGGAGTTTTTTCATTTAGTTTTATTTTCTGCAGGTTGTATATAACCTATCTTAAAATTTCCGCAAACTTAACCAAATCGGGCCAAATTTTTACAGATTTCAATAGTAGTTTAAAATTGTTACTTACTCAACTGATTTAACAAATATTAACACAAGCGACTTAACTTCAATATCAATTCAAATTATCGCCAGGCCCTTTGATGTTCAATACGACAAAAACCTATCATTTATTATACCGGGTGCCGATTTCATTTACCAGATTGCCGGCAAAACAAAAAAGGTGAAAGTCGCCTTTCACCTTTTTTGCTTCACATCTTAGTTATTTACTCAAATACATTGATTTTTCTTTGTAGAGATGTCTGAAATAAGGGTCTTCAATATTCGGTATAAACCGGATCGATTCTCCGGTAGATTTCATTTCAGGACCCAGCTCCTTATTCACCTCAGGAAATTTATCGAAAGAGAATACCGGCTCTTTTATAGCAAATCCTTTCAGCTTACGTTCGATCGTAAAGTCTTTTAACTTGTTTACACCCAGCATCACCCTGGCAGCAATGTTGATATATGGAACATCATAAGCTTTTGCAATAAAAGGCACTGTACGCGAAGCCCGTGGGTTAGCTTCTATTACATATACTTTCTCGTCCTTTATAGCAAACTGGATATTAAGCAGACCACATACATTTAACGCCCTGGCTATTTTTTCTGTATGATCTTCCATCTGTTTGATGACATTAGCCGACAGGTTAAATGGTGGCAATACCGCACTTGAATCTCCTGAATGGATACCAGCAGGTTCGATATGTTCCATCAGGCCTATGATGTGCACATCTTCGCCATCGTGTATAGAGTCTGACTCCGCCTCTTCGGCCCTATCAAGAAAATGATCGATCAGCACGCGGTTGCCTGGCAAATTGCGTAACAGACTAACCACAGCTTTTTCAAGGTCTTCATCATTGATTACTATGCTCATCCCCTGGCCACCAAGCACGTAGCTTGGGCGAACCAATACCGGGTAACCTACTCTATGCGCCACCTCTATGGCCTCTTCGGCATTCTCGGCTACACCATATTTAGGGTAGGGAATACCAAGGTCCTTCAGCAGATCAGAGAAACGGCCGCGATCCTCCGCGATATCCATATTGTCAAATGAAGTGCCAATGATCTTTATACCATGCTCGTAGAGCTTTTCTGCCATCTTAAGGGCAGTTTGTCCACCTAACTGAACGATAACCCCTTCAGGCTTTTCCAATTCGATAATCTCGCGCACGTGCTCCCAGAATACCGGCTCAAAATAAAGCTTATCGGCCATGTTAAAGTCTGTCGAAACAGTTTCGGGGTTACAATTGATCATGATCGCCTCATAACCAGACTCTTTAGCGGCCAGCAAACCGTGCACACAGCTATAATCAAATTCGATACCCTGGCCAATCCGGTTAGGTCCTGAGCCCAGTACGATGATCTTTTTCCGATCCGATGCTACCGATTCGTTCTCTCCCTCATAAGTAGAATAATAGTAAGGTGTCTTAGCCGGGAACTCGGCAGCACAGGTATCCACCATTTTGTAAACGCGGCGTATGCCAAGGCCTACGCGGCGCTGGTAAACTTCCTCTTCGGTTACGTTGGTCAATACATGGGCAATCTGCAGGTCCGAAAACCCCTTCTGCTTTAAGGTAAAGAAAAACTCAGTAGGAATATTATTGAGCGAATACCGGCGCAGTTCAATTTCCAGGTTAACAATTTCCTGGATCTGGTTCAGAAACCAACGGTCTATTTTGGTAGCCTTGCGCACCGATTCAATCGGCACACCCAGGCTTAAAGCATCGTAAATATGGAACAACCTGTCCCAGCTTGGGTTTTCCAGGCTATTCATGATCTCTTCCAGGTTGCGGCTTTGACGACCATCAGCACCCAATCCCCAGCGACCGATCTCCAAACTTTGCGCAGCTTTTTGCAAGGCTTCAATGAAGCTACGCCCTATTCCCATTACCTCACCCACCGATTTCATCTGTAGACCGAGATATTTATTGGCACCCTTAAACTTATCAAAATTCCAGCGCGGAATCTTTACGATAACATAGTCGAGTGTTGGTTCGAAATAAGCCGATGTAGTTTTGGTAATCTGGTTCTCTAGTTCGTCCAGATTATAACCGATAGCAAGTTTGGCAGCTATTTTGGCAATCGGGTAGCCTGTAGCTTTAGATGCCAGCGCAGAAGAGCGAGATACCCGTGGATTAATTTCGATCGCTATTATTGCTTCGTCGGCGGGGTTAACGGCAAACTGAACATTACAGCCTCCTGCAAAATTGCCAATAGCGCGCATCATTTTAATGGCCTGGTTACGCATATCCTGATAACAACGGTCGCTTAAGGTCATCGGTGGCGCCACTGTTATCGAGTCGCCGGTATGGATACCCATCGGATCGAAATTCTCGATGGCGCATATGATGATCACATTGTCGCGACTGTCGCGCAACAATTCCAGCTCATATTCTTTCCAGCCTATTACTGCCTGTTCAACCAATACCTCTTTTGTTGGTGAAGCTTGCAGACCCCGGCTGAGTGCCAGGTCAAAATCTTCCTTTTTATGAACGAAA
>CAIPPO010000074.1 GCA_903866915.1 uncultured Mucilaginibacter sp.
CAAGCGGATAGCCTATATCCTGAGCTGCTTCTTTTCCTTCTAAAAAGGAGTTTGCAATTTTCGAAGTAGCTACACCCACACCAATGTCAACCATTAACTGGCGGAAAGCCTCGCGGTTTTCGGTTTTTTCAATGGCTGCCAAATCAACACCAATGATCTTCACGCCATATTTTTCCCATATGCCACGCTCAGCAACGCTGATACACAAATTAAGTGCTGTTTGACCGCCCATTGTAGGCAGTACAGCATCAATTTTTTGTTCCTGTAAGATTTTTTCGATGCTTTCGGGTTCAAGAGGCCACAAGTAAACGTGATCGGCGATCACTTTATCGGTCATGATAGTCGCAGGATTGCTGTTGATGATCGATACTTCGATACCTTCCTCCTTTAAAGAAAGTGCTGCTTGCGAGCCTGAATAATCGAACTCACATGCCTGACCAATGATAATTGGGCCTGAACCTATAATTAAAACGGATTTGATGGAAGTGTTTTTTGGCATAGTTTTTTGGGTTATGGTTCATGGTTTAGGGTTCATTGCATTGCTGACTAAAAAACAAGCTTACAATGAACTATGACCTATCAACTATGAACGATATCTATGCGCTGAAAGCGAAAAACCCCGACCTCAGCGTCGGGATGCAAAGTTAGAAAAATAGATCAAGCTGGGGGAAGGTTTTTTTAAATTTTAATCCGGCATTTATTGCCGTCAAAAACCGCCCTCCATTCAGCTTGATTTTTAATTGATAAATTGCCCTGAAAGCCTTAAATAGCGTATTTTTATTTGAAGCCTTTTAACCAAAAGCCTTTGTAAAATTTCTTGTTTTGATCCTGAAAGCTTGGAGAAATTGGGTTTGGATAAAACATATTACCCAGTAAGCTTCTACTAATATTCCAATCGTGCAATTGTGCTATTCGACAATTGAAAATATTGGCGCTCCTGAAATCCTAATTTTCGGTCAGTGAAAAGCTGATCGGTATCTGATAGTATACCCTTACGTTGCGGCCAAATTCTGTCGCGGGTATCCATAAGGAAGAATTCCTCATCACGCGTAGGGCCTCATTGTCTAAACCTGAACTAACCGAATTGAGTATCTTGAAATCGCTTAATTTACCGTCTTTCTCAACTACAAAACCGATCACAACTGTTCCCTGGATATTTTTCTCCCGCTCGTCGCTCGGGTAAATGATTTTGGCACCCAGGTAGCGGTAAAAGGCTTTTAATCCACCTTTATACTGAGGCATGGTCATTCGTGATTGATAAGTTGTTGTTTGTCCTTTATCGTCAGTCATTGAACCACTTAACAAATTCCCCTCCTGGTATTGCTCTTTGTATTGCCATTTGCCATTATTTTTAGAACCGGTACAGATACCGTCACGCTTCCCATTTTTTACCGTGCCCGATTCGATCACTGTTTTGAAATGATCATCGTAGATCTTGAAAGGCCCATTGCCATCAACAACAGAGGCAACACCTGTGCTGTCAAAATTTGCCATGATCAGGTATTCGTTTACCGAATTATCTTCGACCGATGTAACTGCTTTGCGTTTCAGGGAAAGGTAGAGTTTCCCATTGGGATAGAAATCAAATTCATCATCTACTTTGGTGCCGTTGCTATAGTTTGCGATCTGCTCCTTTTTACCATTCTTGAAGTATTCGATGCGGGTGCCTTCGTATTCCGGCGGGTCAATTTTTGAAGATCGGCCTACCGATTTCTTTTTGCTATCCAGGTAGTATTCCGCGACATTATACAGTTTAGAGCCGGAATCTGGTTCTGTTACGATGCGTATATAATTGGCACTATCACGCTTGTCAACATAATGTCCATCGTCTTTCAGAAAATAAACATTCATCTTCTTTTGAGCTGTACAAACGAAGCAGGTAAAAGAAAAAAACAGGAATAGTAATTTTTTCAAAATCCGAACCGGTAAAGAATAAATGAACTACTTGATCAATTTGTTATCAGTATCAGGAAAAACCAGTAAGGGCTTGTATTCGCGGGCCTCCGCCTGTTCCATATAAGCATAGGACATAATGATCACAATATCGCCAACCTGAGCCAGACGAGCAGTAGCGCCATTTAGGCAAACAGTGCCGCTGCCACGTTCGCCCTTGATCACATAGGTCTCGAAACGGGCGCCATTATTATTATTAACGATCTGCACTTTTTCGTTGGGGATAATATTAGCCGCATCTATCAAATCTTCATCTATCGTTATGCTCCCCACATAGTTCAACTCGGCCTGCGTCACTTTTGCACGATGGATCTTTGATTTTAATACTTCGATTATCATGGGGCAAAGTTAGCAATTAGTTAATTAGTGATTTGCTAATTTGCAATAGCAACGTCATGTATGTTGATGAAGCGAGGCAACTGATTTTGTGTGCAAGCAGATTAATCAGCTTATAATAAGGTTATCTATAAGCCTGGTTTGGCCAACCTTTGCAGCAACCAGAATCACCATTTCGCTGCTATTATTAGCGGCCGGAAGCAAACTATCGGCTTCAACAGCTTCAAAATATTCCAGTTCAACCCCAGGTTCCTTACCAATCATTTCTTTACAATGGCCGATTAGGAACGAAACTTTACCGGGTTCAAAATTCCCGGCAAACCAATTGAGTGCTTTTGATAACACCAAAGCGTGTTGGCGCTCATCGTGCGACAGATGAATATTGCGCGAGCTCATAGCCAGGCCATCAGGCTCGCGCAATATGGGGCACATCACCAGGCGAACAGGCAGGTTGAGCATATCCGCCATTTTTTGTATGACCATAAATTGCTGGTAGTCTTTCTGCCCAAAAAATGCAACATCGGGTTTAACTATGTCAAAAAGCTTATAAACCACTTGTGTAACTCCCTGGTAATGCCCGGGCCTGAATTTCCCTTCCAACAAATGCTCCAGTTCGCCGAGGTTCAAATGCCATTGCTCATTGTCGGCATATAGCTCGTTCACACCCGGATTAAATAAAATATCGCAGCCGCCCTGTTCCAGCTTTTGAATGTCAGACTCAATTGGCCGGGGGTATTTTTCCAGATCCTTAGGGTCGTTAAACTGTGTAGGGTTAACAAAGATGCTACAAACTACCTGGTCGGTTTGACTGCGGGCGATTTGAAGCAGCGACAGGTGTCCCTGGTGCAAAGCACCCATCGTAGGCACAAAACCGATGGTTTTGCTCTTGTTACGCAAAGTTGCCAGGTGTTCGCCAAGACTATGCTTACTGGTAAATATTTTCAATGAAGAGGAAATTGGTAAAAATGCGGCAAAGTTGTGTAATTGCTTAAATATAACCAAAACTAACTTGCATAATACGTTGGTATTTCATAAGATAATGCTTATATTTGCAGACTCAATTTTTTTGACTTCTTTACATAATTTTAATAACTGACAAGAGATGGGCAAATCTAAGCTTCTGTTCATTACACATGAAATGTCACCTTTCCTTGAGCTCTCAAAAATTTCTGAAATTACGCGCCAGCTGCCTCAGGCAATGCAGGAAAAAGGTTACGAGATCCGTATCCTGATGCCACGTTTCGGAAATATTAATGAGCGCCGGAACCGGTTGCATGAAGTGATCCGTTTATCGGGTATGAACATCATTATTAATGATAATGACAATCCATTGATCATTAAGGTAGCCTCGATCCCGGCAGCGCGGATGCAGGTTTATTTTCTCGACAACGAGGAATACTTCCAGCGCAAGTATGTGTTTACGGACAAAGAGGGTAAATTTTACGCCGACAATGACGAGAGAATGATTTTCTTCTGCAAAGGTGCATTAGAAACCGTTAAAAAATTGGGCTGGGCTCCCGATGTAATTCATTGTCATGGCTGGATGAGTGCATTAGTGCCGGCTTATCTGAAAACTACTTATAAGGACGATCCTACCTTTAAAAATTCAAAAGTGGTGTATTCAATCTACGAAAATGAATTTTCGGGCAACCTCAATCCTGATTTCGCCAACAAAGCTGTAATGGCTGATATGACCGAATCACACACTGAAGTTTATGCCCAGGGTACTAATACATCATTGCATGCGGGCGCTGTTCAATATGCCGACGGAGTGGTATTTGGAAGCGAAAACTTAGACGATGAAGTGTTAAATATTGTTAAAAACAGCCATAAACCCGTTTTAGAGTTCAATTCCACTTCTGATTTCGAAAATTATTACAATTTTTACGACGAAATTACCAATGAAGAATTGGTACATGTTGCATAAGCTTTGAGATCAGATATGAAATTCTTCCGTTTAGACTTATTAACCCTGTTGATAAGTCTTTTTATTTTTAATGGCTGTAAAAACGAAGGTACCATCGGACTTGGAATTAAATCCGGTACGCAATTGAATGGTAACCTGATTGATACGTCAACTATAATTATAAATACTGTACCTGATAAAGGCTACTATGCTTTGGGTAGTCAACCCCAGGATTCGATAGTAACTACAGGCCTCACAAAAACTCCGCTTGGCTACTTCCAGGATCCGGTTTTAGGTACTGTGCAATCCAATATAATTTCAGGTCTAAACCTGCCCGGCGAAAGTTCATATTTGCTGCCTACCGGAACGATTATCATTGATTCGGCAGTACTGGCACTGAAATATGCCGACGGTTTTTATGGCGACTCGCTGACCTCGCAATTTAAGGTAAACGTGTACCAGTTAAACTCCCGGCCTATGCCTAGCCAGGCATATTATAATACTTCCAAATGGTCGTATAATCCAACGCTGCTTGGTACACGTACGTTCTACGCCCGTACCCACGATAGTATCAAGATTTATAACATTATCAAAGGGGCTCCGGATACACTGATCAAAGTTGCACCGCAGTTGAGAATACCTATCAGCAAAAATTTTGTTAATCGTATCCTGTTTAATGCCGGCACAACACAATTGTCGTCAAATACAGTGTTTTTGAATAATGTAAGAGGGCTTTACCTTACTATGGACCCAACGGGCATGCAGGGTGCAGGAGGTACTTTAATGTTTTCGCTTGCCGACTCTCTAAATGTATATTATCACTCCATAAACGGTACAACGATAGATACTGCAACAGTTTCGCTTCCATTATCGGGCACCAATTCGCCACATTCTGCACAAATTATCCGAAAACCGTCTAATGCAGTATTGACCGAACTGGCTAACGCTGCCACAGGGTCGCGAAATGTGATTTACTTTCAGGGTTTGGCTGGTTTAAAAGCAAAGATCAGTTTCCCTTACCTGAAAAATATTCTGAAAACTGTAGGAGGCCGGATTGTAATCAACAGGGCCGAGGTTGTGATAACAGCCTTACCTGGCAGCACGATACCCTATGTAGCACAACCAAAATTGAGTATGTATAAATGGGACATCTCTCATACACCGGTTGAATTGCAGGACGCTTTAGCTTCTGATCCGCGATCAGGAGGCATTGGTACCTTCGGTGGTTTTTACAGTCCAACTACCCATAGCTATCACTTTACAGTTACCGGATATATCCAGGACCTGATGGACGGAAATACCGTTGACTATGGCACTTTTATCGCACCGGTTGATACGGTTAATAAAACTGCTGTCGACTATCTTCCTACGGCCCAAACAACCGGTCGAACTGTGGCAGTCGGCACCGACCCCAACTCTCCTTACCGAATCAAGCTAAATATTATTTATACCAAAATAAATTGACTAGTCCTGGAAAAAGTTGACCGATTAGTTTTTTAAAAGTATCCAAATAAAGTCCTGTTAGATTATTCTTTCAGGACTTTTTTATTCCACAATTTTCTTTTGATTTTTTGTTGATAATGAGTTTGCTCTGGAGTCA
>CAIPPO010000075.1 GCA_903866915.1 uncultured Mucilaginibacter sp.
AACTTGCCTATGAAAAAATAAAATCACAGATCACTTGCACCCCCAAAATGGAAAACTTAGCTTTACTTTAAACCCGAAACACTACACAAGCCTTGGTTCACTTTAGTTTGACGACGTACAATCTTCTGCATTAGCTGGTTTCCATTCATTTACTTTGCATCTGAATCTATAGGATTGGTTAGTTGCAAGCTGGCTAAGTGCAAAATATTTGCTTTTCCTTTCATGGGTAACTCTAAGAGCTATCGGGAATTCATCATTAGTGAGCTTCTGTGTGGTTTTAAGTACAATTGCTATTGTAGCCATAACTAGGTTGAGTTACGACAGTACCTATCAAAAAAAGAGTAAACAAAAAGGTAAACAAACGAAAAAGAGCATATCAAATTGGTTTTTTAAAACCTCTCTAATATGCTCCTAATCACTCTTTATAGTCGGGATGAGAAGATTCGAACTTCCGACCTCCAGCACCCCATGCTGGCGCGATACCGGGCTACGCTACATCCCGAGTTTTTTAAAACTCAATATTTTATTTTTCCCAGCCGACCTTCCCGACGACTGTAGGGACGCGATACCGGGCTACGCTACATCCCGAAGCAGGATAACAAATATATTAAATACCCTTTCAATTTGAAAAAATCAGCATATTTATCGTTGATATGAGAGGGCAAAAACTTTTGAGTCCAAAACTTGCAATTCGGCTAATTTTTTTGCTGCTGCCTTTAGCGGTTTGGTCATGCAAAAAAAAAGAAGTCGCTAACCCGGCACCGGATGTAACGCTCAAATCTGTAGCGCCATTTCCGGTTGGGGCGGCAATTAATCCCTGGCTACTTAAAAGCAATTTCAACTATTATGGTCGGGTTGCTACCGAATACAATAGCGTCACTACCGAAAATGTGCTCAAATTCGATTTCGTAGAGCCGCAACAAAACCAATTTGATTTTAGTGAGGGCGACACCATCCTCAACTTTGCAAAAGCCCGGCACATGCGCGTCCACGGACATAACCTGATCTGGCATAACGCCCTGGCGCTACCCGATTGGGTAATCAACTTTTCAGGCAATACTGCAGCATGGGAAGCCCTATTTAAAAACCATATCGAGACAGAAGTAGCGCATTACAAAGGACAGATTGCCTCCTGGGACGTGGTCAACGAAGCGATTCGCGACGATAATGGCGCCATCCGCAACCTCGACGTTAACCCCGGCGACGGCAGCATCTGGCGCCGGAATTTAGGGCCCGACTATATCGCCCGCGCATTCCAATACGCACACGAGGCCGACCCTAACGCACTTTTATTCTATAACGATTATGGCCAGGAGTGGAATAGTATTAAACTCGATTCTATGATAGCGCTGGTTACCGGGTTGAAAGCCAGGGGCGTCCCCATTAGTGGTATTGGTATGCAATGCCATATTGATATCAATATGAGCCAGGCTAATTTTAAAATTGCTTTGCAGAAGTTGGCAGCTACAGGACTGCTGATCCATATTTCTGAACTTGACATATCCGTAAACCCAGGTAACGACCCCAACATCACCTACAACTATACCTTGCAACTACAACAAACAAATATGTACCAGTATGTAGTCCAAACCTATAAGAACACGGTTCCCAAAGCACAACAATACGGCATAACTACCTGGAATGTGGGTGATGCTGATAGCTGGATACCCGGATTTTTTAAGCGTAAAGATTGGCCATTGCCTTTCGACAGCCTTTACCGGCCAAAAAATTGCTATAATGGTTATTTGAACGGGTTAAAAAATTAATAAGCATTTAATTAAACTGCTTGTAATACGGGCTCTGACCCAGGCGGCTTTTCGGCGTCATTTTTCTTCAGCTTCTGTAAGTACCAGAAGTGCATAAAACCAATCAACAAGGCAAAAATTCCTTCGCCCAGCAACGTATTGGGTGTCCCGATCCATTTGGATACCGAGCCTACAATCAACCCGCCGAATGGCTGCATTCCAAAGAATGCCATCGCATAAAAGCTGATCACACGGCCGCGCATGGCTGGGTCGGCGGTGGTTTGTAACAGCGTATTGCTGACGGTGATTTGCGACATCATTCCAAATCCAGCTATCGTAGCAAAAGCCAGTGCCAGTGGGTAGTTTCCCTCATGCGAAAAAAAAACCAGTCCGCCTCCAAATACCAGCGTGTTGATTGCCAATACTTTTCGAAGATTGGAGCCAGGTTTTAACGATGCCAGAAATATGGCACCACTCAGCGCCCCAAGTCCGATAGCACTATCAAGGATACCAAAAGTAGAGGCTGTCCCTTTAAAAATATCTCGCGCATAAACCGGTAATAGTGTACTGAACGGTAACACCAATAAACTTATTAATGCAAGCATCAGAATTATGTACGAGATGGAGGGTGTTCTTTTCAGATAGGCAAAACCTTCTTTAAATTCTTCAATTGCATTTTTGGTATGCTGCTTTTCGATGTATTTAGGAAGACGCATCAGCAACAACGAAATAATTACGGCCACAAAACTCAGGGCATTCATAACAAAACAGGTGCCGTCGCCCAATTTTTCCAACACGAAACCTGCTATGGCTGGGCCAATAAGTCGCGATAAATTCACCATGGACGAATTAAGCGCCAGCGCATTAGGTAAATCTTTTTTATCGTCGATCATTTCATATACCAGGGCTTGCCTTGCGGGCACATCGAAGGCATTGATGATACCCAACACCGCGCTAAGTACAAATATTTCCCAAACGGTATAGTGAACAAACAAAACAAGTATTGCCAGGGCGACGGCCTGTACCATCGAAGCTATTTGTGTTCCGAGCAATACAAGGTAGCGGTTATACCTATCGGACACTACTCCCCCAACCAACGAAAACAGGAATGAGGGAAGCTGACTAACCAGCAATGATAGGCCCAACATTAAACTGGAGTGGGTTAACGAATAAACAATCCAGCTAACCGCCGTTTTTTGCATCCAGGTACCGATTAGCGAAACCGACTGGCCCGAAAAGAACAGCCTGTAGTTGCGGCTCCCGAAAGCACTAAATGTTGTTATTTTCATAAAGTATCAGTATGCCCATATTATTCAAAATCCACCAATTTTTTTAAGGGTACCAGGGCTCGCCACAGCCATTCTTGTTCTTCTTCCGTACAGCTCTCATGAATGGCCTTAGCCAGCCACTCGTCGCGCTCGCTGCGCACCTTTGTAAGCACCTGTTCACCAACTATACTCAGCGCGATATAAACCTTGCGCCGGTCTTTTTCTGAGTTAGTTCGGGTGATGTATCCCAAGGTATATAAATGATTAAGCACCGAGGACATAGATTGATTGGTGATCTTTTCCATCGAGGCCAGTTCACTTGGCAGCAATTTCTTATATTGCTGCAACAGGGCCATGGTCGACCTTTCAGTCAGAGAAAGTTGCTGACCGGACGCTGATTCTTTTCTTAATTTTTTAATCAGTCTTGTTAACACCGTTCTCAAGGCCGTTGCTTGCTGTGTATCGCAATCGCTGTTCATAGTATTTACTTAGTTAAACTTATAAGTTTGCCTTACAAAGGTAAGCTTGGCAAATGGGCTTAAAAAGGCCTTTTTATCATTAAAATGTTATAATTTTGATCAGCATGTTTCGTTTTAATCCTATTAAATAAACTTGCATCTATTTAACAGTATGCGGCAGACGGGGAATTACGAATTATTAATAGCGAAGATTGATACCTACATACGCAAGTATTATTTAAATAGCTTGCTGCGGGGCCTTATCTTTTTGGGCGCGGGTTTGCTTTCTGCCTTTGTAATTATCACGGTTAGTGAATACTATGCCGATTTCAATTCCGGGCTCCGAACCTTTTTGTTTTACTTTTTTATCCTGTTCAACCTCGGCCTGATTGCCCTGCTGGTTTTGCCTTCGCTATTGGCCTGGCTCAAATTGGGCAAGACCCTATCGCACGACCAGGCAGCAGCAATAATCGGAAAACAATTTGCCGAGGTCAATGACAAATTGCTGAATACCCTTCAGTTGAAACAAATGGCGGGTGCAGCCGGTCAAAGCGAATTAATTGCGGCAAGCATCGACCAAAAGATAGCTGCACTCAGGCCTATCAGTTTCCCTTCAGCGATTGATATCAGCCAAAACAATAAATATTTAAAATGGGTTATTTTCCCAGCGTCGCTTATCATTGTAATAGCGCTTGCGGCTCCAGCAATTATTACCGAAAGCACTAAAAAGCTGATCAGGCATAACGAATATTTTGCCCCGGTGGCACCTTTCCGGTTTGTATTGCTTAACAGCTCGTTGTCGGCAGTTCAGGGTCAGGATCTGAAGGTCGACTTAAAACTCGAGGGCGATCAATTGCCCGCCGAGGTTTATATTGAAACGGGGAGCAATACCTTTAAACTGGATAAAGATAATGTCAGTCGTTTCCATTTTCAGTTTAGCAATCTGCAAAAGAACGCTTCATTTAAATTTATCGGCAACGGATTTTCGTCGCAGACATACGAGCTAAGGGTAAACTTAAAACCCTCATTACTTCATTTTGATGTTGATCTGGACTATCCTGCCTATCTCCATAAAACAAGTGCACACCTGACTAATGCAGGCGAATTAACCGTACCCACCGGTACAACGATCAAGTGGCAGTTGCATACCCAAAATGCCGAGAGATTAACATTTGAACTCGATGGTAAACAAAGCGCTGCTATCAACGCCGGCGGCGAACTGTTTGAACATTCGGAACGAGTATATAAAAGCACAATCTACAAGCTTATTCCGGGAAGAAATCAGGTTGATCGTGGCGACCAGGTGTCTTACCCCATTAATGTCATTGCCGATGAGCTTCCGGCTATAACAGTTAATGAGAAAAATGACTCAATTAGCAATAAGGCCCTTTACTTTGATGGTAAGATACAAGACGATCATGGCTTTACATCACTAACATTTAACTATAGAGTTGCTGCTCCGGGCGAAAAAAGCGCCGAAAAACTGATTACTAAATCAGTAAAAGCCGACCTCGGCACAACGCAGTCGGAATTCTTTTACTTCTGGAACCTGAAAGACATAGCTGCAAAACCCGGTCAGCAAATCACTTACTATTTCGAAGTAGCAGATAATGATGGGGTAGCCGGACCTAAAAAGGTTCGCTCGCCGGAGCGCACGCTGAATATCCCCGACCAGGCCCAAGTGAATGAACACTTGGAAATTAGCTCGCAGGCGATCAAACAAAAGATGCAGGACGCTATAAAGCTTGCCGCACAGATTGAACACGATTCCCAAAAGCTGAATCAAATGCTGCTGGATAAAAATACCCTGACTTTCGACGAAAAGAAACAAATAGACGAATTATTGGACAAGAAGAAGACGCTGGATAATCTGGTGAAAGAGATACAGGGCGAAAACAAAAAAAATGTTTTCCAGCGCCAGGAGAATCAACAACAGAATAAAGAGCTGGAAGAAAAACAAAAAGAGATCGAAAACCTTTTCAATAATGTGCTGGACCAAAAAACCCGGGAAATGCTTGAAAAGCTCCAGGAAATGATGAACGAGCAGCAAAAAGATGGCACACGCGATCAGTTGTCGAAAATGCAACTGGATAATAAATCGCTTCGAAAGGAACTTGACCGCATATTGCAATTGTACAAGAAGCTTGAATTTGACCAAAAACTTAATCAGGATATTAACCAGCTAAACCAATTAGCAGAAAAACAGCAACAACTGGCAGACCAAACAAAACAAAAGGACAATCAAACCAAAGACATACAACAGCAACAGGAAAAATTAAAGCAGGATTTTGAAGATGTAAAAAAAGGTTTAGAGGACCTGCAAAAACAAGACGAGGCTGCCGAACAGAAAAATAATTTTGAGAATCCCAAGCAGGAGGAGCAAAAAATAGATGAGCAAATGCAGCAGAGTAACGAGAGTTTACAAAAGAACGATCGACAAAAAGCATCGCAATCGCAACAGCAATCGGCTAACCAAATGAAGCAGCTAGCCAGTAAATTAGAGCAAAAAAATGAGCAGCAGGAAGAGAAGGAAACTAATGTAAATGCCGAGCAATTGCGCGAATTATTAAAAAACCTGGTGAACAGTTCATTCGACCAGGAAAAAGTGATGGAAACATTAAAAAATACTATTCCAACTGACCCAAATTATACTATATTAGCACAAAAACAAAAAGACATAAAAGATAATCTGAAGACAGCAGAGGATAGTTTGTATGCCATAAGCCGGAGAGTGCCGCAAATACAATCAACTGTAAACCAGGAGATAGCGAGCATTAATGAACATATTGACCGGGCGCTTGAAAATTTGGGAGATCGACGTACACCTGAGGCCAACCGAAACCAGCAATATGCAATGACATCCATGAATAACCTGGCTCTGATGTTGAGTGAAGCGCTGGAGCAATTGCAGAAAGCCATGAAAAATTCGAAAGGCGGCGGTAAATCAAAGCAACCTTCGCTTTCGCAATTGCAAAAGATGCAGCAGCAGTTGAACCAAAACATGCAAAAGATGCGAGATCAGCTGCAAAAGCAAGGAAATATTTCGCAAAGTCAGCGAAGTGGCATGTCCGAACAGTTGGCAAAAATGGCGCGCGAACAGCAAATGATCAGGGAAGCACTGGAAAAAATAAATCAGGAAGAAAACAAAGATGGTACCGGTCGGTTAGGCAATTTGGACAAAATTTCAAAAGAAATGGAACAAACTGAAAACGATATCGTAAACAAGCGCATAACTGATGATTTGCTAAAGAGGCAACAACAAATCCAAAGCCGGTTACTTGAAGCTGAGAAAGCTGAGCGGCAACAAGAACAGGATCAGCAGCGCGAAAGCAACGCTGGAAAGGATTTGCCTCCGGGATACGTAAAAGCATTACAGGATTATCAGCAAAAAAACGAAAAACAAACCGAACAGATTAAGACTGTATCTCCGGCACTTAATTTGTATTATAAACAAAAAATAAAATCTTACTTTGATCAACTTAATGCCCATTAGTATGCAAGAAGCAAACGTTCAAACCAGCGAACTTTATACTTTACAGCTTCCGTCAAAACCGGAGAGCATAACGTTGCTGGAAAACCTCATCGAGCAAATTGCTGATAAGCATCATGTAAGCGAAGATACTTTTGCTAATATGATGACTTGCCTAAACGAAATAGCAATCAATGCTATCGTTCATGGCAACAAATTGGACGAGAGCAAAAAGGTGATTGTAAACGCCGAGGTTGAGCCAAAACGCGTGATCTGGACGGTCACCGATGAAGGTGCTGGCTTTGATTACGATCATTTACCAGATCCTACAGCTGTTGAAAATCTTGAAAACCTCACCGGGAGAGGTGTTTTCATTGTAAAACAGCTTGCAGACCAATGTGTTTTTAATTCCCGGGGAAATGAAGTTGAACTTCATTTTAAGATCTGATGCCTGCTATTCATTTTTTTGAAGAAGACATTCGTTTTAATCTTAAAAATAAAAACAAAGTAAAAGCGTGGATAAAAGCCACTATTACTACTGAAGGTTACCGCCTGAATGAGCTTAATTATATTTTTTGCTCGGATAGCTATTTGCTGACAATCAACCAGCAATACCTGGCGCACGATACTTACACCGACATTATCACTTTTGATACCTCAGAAAAAGAACGAGTTATTGAAGGTGATATTTTTATTTCCATTGAACGCATCCGCGAAAATGCTGAAAAATTTGAGGTTGGTTTTACCAACGAGCTTCACCGCGTTATCATCCATGGCGCCTTGCATTTACTTGGATATCATGACAAAAAATCAGCAGATAAAGAATTGATGACCTCGAAAGAGGATCAATATTTGGGTATAAGAAATTTTACATAAGGCAGATAGTTGCCCGGTGCTAAACCAAATTTTTCCCGTTAACTTTACAACTCAAAGTTTGTAATCAAATTCTTTATTATCATGAAAATATTAACTTTATTGGCCGCAATGCTTTTCGTAACACCCGCTTCGGTATACGATTTTCAACTGAAAAGCATTGATGGTGAATCATTTTCCCTTGCTAAATATAAAGGGAAAAAAGTTTTAATCGTTAACACAGCATCCAAATGCGGTTTCACACCCCAATATGCTGAGCTACAAAAGCTATCCGAACAGTATAAAGGTAAGGTGGTAGTGGTTGGCTTTCCTGCAAACAATTTCGGCCAGCAGGAACCCGGCAACGCAACCGAGATCAAAAGTTTTTGCCAGAAAAATTATGGCGTTACTTTTCCGCTGAGCGAAAAAGTGAGCGTCAAAGGTGATGATATTACGCCTTTGTTCAAGTACTTGATCAGCGCACCAAATCCGGAAGGAATTACCGGCGATGTGGGATGGAATTTTGAAAAATTCCTCGTCGATGAAAATGGAAAATTAATTCACCGCTTCCGGTCAAGCGTTACCCCACTCTCACCTGAATTAACCAAGTATCTATAACACCGGGACGATGATGTTATTTAAAAGCCCTATTAATTTAGGGCTTTTTTTATTGCTTTGCTTTTGCGCTTGAGTCTTGCTGAAGCTTTTTGATCGAGTCTTGTTTAGCTTTCAACGCTTTTTTCTTCTTCTTATTAAAGAAGCCCTTCAACAAAAAATTGTCCTGGGCAGCCTTCAGATCGGTATTCAAAGTTGTCGTAGTGGCATGCACATTGGCTATTGTGCTTTTTGCCTGACTCATGGTTCCTTCAATATCCCGGGCCATTTTATCGTTATTCAATAATCGGCCAATGCTGCCTTTGCCATGATTCACTTTGTCAACAATTTGTGAAAGTCCGGAGATCAGGGTGCCGGCATTATCGGTAATTCCTGTAATTTTTTTGATCATTTTGTCGACATCAAAAGGGTTTACGCCTATCAGCTGATCTCCATTTTTAACTTCTTCGGATGTAGAAACGCCGCCGGGTGATATAATTATTAATTTATCGCCCATCAGACCATCACTGCCTATAGCTATCCTCGCATCCTTTTTTATAAACTTCCTGACATTATCATTCAATGAAAGGACAACTTTTACAGTTGTATCATTCACTATTTCTATATTCTCAACCACCCCCACAGTGATGCCAGCAAATCGGGCATTATTACCAACCTGTAACCCATTAACATCTTTAAAAAATCCATGAACATGGAAGGTGGCAGAGAATAACCCCTTTTTATTCCCGATAAAGAAAATTGCTAATATCAGCACAGCCAATCCAGCCATTGCAAATACCCCAGTCCGTATTTTTTGTCCCGATGTAGTTTTCATAAATATTATTTAAAAAAAGAACTAACTAAATCATCTTTTGAGTTTTTAACCTCGTCAAAGCTGCCTTCGGCAATAAATTCACCATTGTTCAAAACTAAAACACGGTCGGCTGTAATCGACGCACATTCCATGTCATGGGTAATAATGATCGAAGTTGTTTTATATTTTTTTTGAATTTCAAGAACCATGTTGCTGATCTCCCTCGACGTGATCGGGTCTAGTCCAGTAGTTGGTTCATCATAAAGCATAAGCTCAGGATTTACTACCAGAGTGCGCGCTAAACCAGCGCGCTTTCGCATTCCTCCCGACAAATCTGACGGCATTTTATCGATCGACTCATATAATCCCACGCTCTTTAAAACTTCTTCAACACGTTGATCGATCTCGTTTTGGTCTTTCATCTTCAGTATCCTTATTAGCGGAAATTGCATGTTTTCACGCACAGTCATCGAATCATAAAGAGCACCGCTTTGAAACAGGAAGCCAATCCTTATCCTAAGCTCTTTTAGCTTTGTTTCGCCCAATGCGGAAACTTCCTGATCAAAAACTTTCAAATCTCCTGCATCAGGGCTTAACATCCCAACAATGCATTGAATGATAACAGATTTTCCCGAGCCGGATTGACCCAAAATCACAACATTTTCACCTTTATAAACATCCATATTGATGTTTTTCAGTACTTCTTTTTTTCCAAATGACTTTTTCAAGCCTCTGATTCGAATTACACTCTCATCTTTTCTGCTCAATTGCCCTTTGTTGACTGTTATCTCGGATTCCTTATGTCGCATCTTATCAGTAAATTATAATATTGCTTACCTGTACAACAATTGCATCAATTACGAATATCCAAAGCGAAGCCGCAACAACAGCAGAATTGGCAGCTAATCCAACACTCTCGGTGCCTTTATTGGAAGTATACCCTTTATAGCACCCTATAAACCCAATAACAAATCCAAAGAATATGGTTTTGATAAAAGCTGGCAGCAGATCGCTGAAGCTAAGTGCAGCTATACATTTATTAAAATAAAGCCAAAGGCTTACTTTGCTTGTGATGTTTATAGCCACAAATCCTCCCATTAATCCCAAAACATCCCCTAGCAGTGTAAGCAGCGGCACCATAACAGTAGTAGCAAGGATCCGGGTTACAACCAAAAATTGTAAAGGATTTGCACCGGAAACTTCCATGGCATCTATCTGTTCGGTCACTTTCATGCTGCCTAATTCGGCCCCAATCCCAGATGCGATTTTTCCTGCACAAATGATTGCAGTAATCACAGGCCCGATTTCCTTAACAATCGAATCAGCAAGCGATTTCGGCAACAAGCTGTCTGCCCCAAAACCAACAAGGGCCGGCCTTAGCTGTAATGCCAAAACCAACCCCATGATAAATGCTGTCGTACCGACCAGCGTAAACGATTTGTATCCGGTTTCGTAACACTGGCGAACAAACTCTGACCATTCAAAACCTGGCCTGAACAAGTTCCTGACAAAAGCCCTAAAAAAAATTAACTGCTCGCCGCTTTCTGCAAACCATCCTTTCCATCCTTTGAACACTTCGTCAGCCATAGGTTGTTTTTTTGTTAAACAATTGAAAATCAAATTGTTTTAACGGCACAAAACATTGAACCCGAAATGACATCCGATCTTATCTCATCGGAACTTCGATGATCAACAGGCGTGAGTACGATTTGGCTTCAATGCTGAATGAACCTGTGTTATAAACACCAAGAGCATCCCTTTTGTTTAAAACAATACCATCTATTTCAGATTCGCCTTCAACCTGCAATACATAAGCACCGTTCCCAGGCGTTTTAATTGTATAAGTAATATTATTTGCAGGTTCAATGTCGCCAAATGAAATAGCAGCATCCTGATTAATATACAAGGTGCTTGCGTCCTTGTCGCCCGAAACAACAGTAGTCAATTCATTTACTTTCAAATTCTCGGTGAAGCTTCTTTGATCATACCTGGGTTCGATATCTCGTTGTTTTGGAAATATCCAGGTCTGAAACAATTTGGCGTCTTCCGTTTTAGAAGGATTATATTCTGAGTGCATAATACCGGTACCTGCCGACATAACCTGTACTTCACCTGCTTTGATCTGCCCAATATTGCCCATATTGTCGCGATGCTCAAGCGTTCCGGACAGCATCACTGTTATGATCTCCATATTATCGTGTGGATGCATTCCAAACCCCTTTGCAGGTGCAACCGTATCATCGTTCAAAACGCGCAACATGCCGAAATGCACCTTTTCGGGGTTATACCATGGCCCGAAGCTGAATGAGAAATCAGATTGTAACCAACCTAAGTCGCTGTGTCCCCGCTCGTTTGCAGGGTAAAAAATTTTTTCCATTTTTTTGAGTTCCCTCGTTTTATATGTTTACGTGTTTAAACACTCAATATTTATTCCATCGGTTCAGAATGCGTATTTTTGCATGAAATTACTATAAATATGCCATATAAAGCAGTAATTGCAGGCGCAAGCGGACTAATTGGCAGTTGCCTCCTCGAGGAATTGCTAGCATCCCCTCAATATGATGAGGTGTTGGTTTTGGTTAGAAAAGAATTACCACTGTCGCATAAAAAATTAGTGCAGGTTGTGATTGATTTTGATAACCTGGAGAAACACCAAAGTTCAATAAATGGGCATGCTGTATTTTGCTGCCTTGGTTCGACCCGGAAAAAAACACCCGTCCTGGCTGAATACCGTAAAATAGACTATGAGTACCCATTGCAATTGGCACAAATAGTTGTTCAAAACAGGATAATGCAATATCACCTGGTGTCAGCTTTGGGCGCGGATCCAAAGTCGACTAATTTTTATTCGAAGATGAAGGGTGAAACAGAAGAAGTAATAAAGAAAACAGGCATCAAAAGCCTGCATATTTATGAGCCCTCCATTTTAACAGGAAACCGAAAGGAGTCTAGACCAACGGAACGTTTTGCAATATCATTAATGAACTTGATCAATCCTTTGCTTATGGGTGGGTTAATAAAATATCGAAGTATTGCGGCCGCTACAGTTGGCCGTGCTATGTTTAAGCAATCGTTAAAAACAGAAGAAGGTATATTTGTCCATTCTTCAGAAAGTATAAAATTATTAGCGTGAGTACTTACCTATCTTCCGAAAACCTTGGCCATTCATTTCACGACCATTGGTTATTTAAAAATTTAAGCATTGGCATCAACCGTGGGCAACGAGTAGCTCTGGTGGGCATCAATGGTGCGGGTAAATCAACGTTGCTGAAATTGATGGCAGGAAAGTTTTCGCCAACAGAGGGGAAAATCGTCCAGGCAAGGGACCTGCGCATTGGCTACCTTGAACAGGATCCGTCATTTGAAAAAGCACACACCATCAGCGATTATATATTCCATTCCGATAATAAACAGCAACAGCTGATCAGAAAATACGAGGAATTGCTTGAAAATGAACCTGATAACACAAAAGCAATCGACAAAATAACAGAGGAGATCAGCGATATCAATGCCTGGGAATATGAATATAACATCAAAACAATTTTAGGACGACTTGATATACACCATCTTAATCAAAGCATCGGTACATTATCAGGCGGCCAAAAAAAACGACTGGCCCTGGCCAGGTTGCTTATTGAGGAGCCGGATGTTTATTTATTAGATGAGCCCACTAATCACCTGGATATCGATACGATTGAATGGCTCGAAAAACTAATGACCGAAGGCAATAAAACCTTGCTGATGGTAACCCACGACCGCTATTTCCTGGACAACGTATGCAACGAGATTATGGAGATCGATAATGGAAAAATATTCGATTACCGGGGTAACTATGGTTATTATTTGGAAAAGAAAGCCGAAC
>CAIPPO010000076.1 GCA_903866915.1 uncultured Mucilaginibacter sp.
CACACCCATCTTTGCATCCATCCATCTTTATAACTACTTCATTCATTCCCTATAACTACTACATTCCCTTATAACTACTCCATTACTCTGTAGTTATATTTTTTTTTTGAGAAATAAGGGATCGTACTTGTAAAAGCCGAGATGCTTCCCCCGTTACCATGAATAAGCAGCAAAGGCTTGCCCGTTCCATAGGTTTCGGTATACATTTTTATACCACGTACCTCGAAATATTTCCCCGCAGCCGGGTTGTTACCAAATTTAACCTGCTGGGCAAATAAAACACCGGGAAACAGTAACAGTATCAACAGGACGATTTTTTTCATAGCGATCATAATTTGCTGAAATATAGGAATTTTCAATTATTTCATTTAACTTTCAGTAACAATTTAAACCTGTATGAACATGAAAAATTTAATACTCATCGCAGTGCTGAGTGGTTTCTCGCTCATGGCTGTCGCACAAACTTCGTCATCTTTAACATCTGCCTCCTCTACTTCGTCAAAATTCCATAAATTCAAGGTCGATCTAACCCTTGGTTATGCAATTCCACCTTCCACCAGTACCAGTGCGGGTGACAAAATTAAAGCTGGTGCAACCTTTGTACTCGAGCCACATTACAGGCTCGGTGACGGTGTTGCACTTGGGCTTAGGGCAGAAGGAGCAGCTTTAGCCTATGGTAACACAAGCGGAAGCGGAACAGGCTCCAGCGGCAGTGCTAATGTTTCGGCAATATACTCCTTTGCCCCAACACTTGATTTGTACCTTGCAAATGGGGGATTCAGACCGTTTATTGGAGGCGGCGCAGGCTTATACTACCAGGGTTCGATAAGTGTGAGTGGCAGCAGCCAGGGTACTTCCAATACCGGTTATGTCAGTCTGGGTTCTAAATTTGGTTTTTTCCCACGTGCAGGCTTTGAGATCGGGCATTTCAGAATATCGGCAGAATATAATGTACTGGGCAACGATGCCAATGGCAACAGTTCAAATTATGCGGCATTTAATATTGGCTTTTTCTTTGGCGGAGGCCGCAGGTAGTTCATTCAACATCAAGTTCAAAAATCCAGGCCCTTTGTCGAAAACACAAAGGGCTTTTTATTGCCCGGAGGTTAACTAAAAGAAATTTATAGCTATTTTTATGGGGTGTTCCATTCGCTGGTCATCCCTAAAAACTAAATTAAACAATTATGAAATTTAATAAGATCGCTCCGGTATTGCTGGTTTTAAGCGTTTTTATCTTTTTGAAACAAGCATCCGCCCAGGATGGGATTGATAGAAAAGTGGATTCGGTACTTTCAAAAATGACGCTCGCCGAAAAGGTAGGACAAATGAATCAGTACAATGGCGATTGGGAGGCTACGGGCCCGGTTACCAAAGCAGTAGGTGATAAGTTAGCAGAGATCAAACAGGGCAAGGTTGGTGCTGTCCTGAATATAATGGGCAGTGCGCATACTAAAATGTTCCAGGATGCGGCTATGCAATCGCGCCTGAAAATACCGCTGCTTTTTGGACAGGATGTGATACATGGCTACCGCATAACCTTTCCAATTCCACTTGCCGAAGCTTCCAGTTGGAACCCGGATGCTATTGAGCGGGCCGAGCGTATTGCTGCTACAGAGGCATCAGCATCGGGCATTAACTGGACCTTTGCGCCGATGGTCGACATCGCCCGCGATCCCCGCTGGGGCAGGGTAATGGAAGGTGCCGGCGAAGATCCCTACCTGGGCTCGCTGATCGCTGCTGCACGCGTACATGGTTTCCAGGGACGTAGCCTGGGTAGTATAGATGCTGTCATGGCTTGCGCCAAACACTTTGCAGCCTACGGCGCTGCCATTGGCGGACGCGATTATAACAGTGTAGATATGAGCCTGCATTCGCTTTGGGAAGTGTACCTGCCGCCATTTAAAGCCGCTGCGGAAGCCGGCGCCGCTACCTTCATGAACTCGTTCAATGATCTGAATGGAACACCAGCAACTGGGAATACCTATTTGCAGCGCGAGGTTTTGAAAAAGATTTGGAATTTTAAGGGTTTTGTTGTGAGCGACTGGGGATCGATTGGGGAGATGATACCGCACGGCTATGCCAAAGACAATTATCAGGCCGCCGAAATTGCTGTTAAAGCAGGTAATGATATGGATATGGAGAGCCATAGTTATATCGAAAATCTCGAGAAACTGGTTAATGATGGTAAAGTATCGATTTCGTTAATAGACGAATCAATCCGCCGTATCCTGCGGAAGAAATTTGAAATGGGGCTGTTTGATGATCCCTATCGTTTTATCAATCCGGCCCGGGAAAAAAGTTTGCTCAACCTTCCTGCAAGCCAAACAGAAGCGCGCAGTATGGCTCAGAAAAGCATTGTTCTACTAAAAAATAGCAATCAATTGCTTCCATTGTCAAAAGACCTTAAAACGGTTGCAGTGATAGGCCCTTTGGCAAAAGCTAAGAAGGAACAAAAGGGCTTTTGGTCATTGGATATTGAACCAAATGAAGATATTACATCAGTAATAGAAGCCTTGAAAAAGACAGCCCCTAAAACGCAGTTTGTTTTTCAAAAGGGTTGTAATATAGACGATCAGTCGCGCGCCGGATTTGCTGATGCCGTTGAAGCCGCAAAAACCGCCGATGTAGTAGTAATGGCAATGGGCGAAGCACCGGACATGACCGGCGAGGCTAAAAGTAAAGCTAATATCCACCTGCCTGGTGTTCAGGAAGATTTGATTAAAGCAGTAATTGCAACGGGTAAACCCGTAGTTGTATTACTTATGGCTGGCCGGCCGATGATTTTTAACTGGACCGCCGATAACGCCAATGCCATCTTATATACCTGGTGGTTGGGTAGCCAGGGTGGAAATGCAATAGCCGATGTTTTATATGGAGCATACAACCCTTCCGGTAAGTTGCCCATCACTTTCCCACGGACAGAGGGCCAAATACCAATCTATTATAACCACCTGAACACCGGCAGGCCGGCTGCAAACGATAAAGATGTTTTCTATAAATCGGCTTATATTGATTTGCCGAATTCGCCGCGGTTTGCCTTCGGCTATGGGTTGAGTTATACAACTTTCGATTATATCGACAATGAGCCGACAGCCAGCAGTGCCCGGATTAAAGATAATGGAAGTCTTCAAATCTCCTTTACACTAAAAAATACGGGTAAATATGCGGGCGAAGAAACGATTCAGTTATATATCCGACAAATGGTTTCACAGCCCCTTCGTCCTGTGAAAGAATTAAAAGACTTTAAGAAGGTATTCCTGCAGCCCGGGGAAAGCCGGAAGGTGACTTTTACGGTCAGTCGGGATATGCTGTATTTTTATAACGACAGTCTGCAATATGTGACACAGCCAGGAGATTTTCAGGTAATGATTGGTAGTGCTTCGGATGATATCAGGCTGAAAAGGGCGTTTGAATTGAGCAATTAATTTGCCATCTTGTTCAGGTATACCGAAATAAAAGCTAAGCTGGTAATTTGATGCGTACAAAACTGATCTGCGGCCTTGTTTGCCTTGTTGTAAATAGTGTATTACTGACAATTAAAACGGCATTCGCTCAAAGCAGACCAGCCCGGGCGTGGTATGTGGATACTACAGGAAGTGATGCCGGAAAGGGCACAAAGCAACATCCATTTAAGACAATTAATAAGGTTAAATCATTGCGTCTTTTAGCAGGTGATACTGTTTATTTCAGAGGAGGGCAAACCTTTTACGGAAGCCTGGAATTACCAGCGGGACTAACGGGCACTCGAAAACGGCCTATCGTAATTACGGCCTATGGTTGGGACAATGCAATGATCGATTCAAAAGACAGCTCATCTATCAGGATATTTAAAAGCAGTCACATTAAACTTAAGCAATTTTCACTTGTCGGTTCAGGCAGAAAAGCCGGTAATATAAAAGATGGCCTCGCCCTGATCAATTGTAAAGATATCCAGGTAAATGATCTCGATATCTCGGGCTTCCAGAAATCCGGATTGCTGATCTATTCATCACAAAATGTGACCGCAAAGAATATCTTCGTTCATGATAATGGTTCGGCAGGTATTACTGTTGAAGCGCCCTATCAAACGCGGGAGAGCCACAATATTAAAATATTGTATTGCCGAGCGGAGAATAATCCCGGCGATCCAACTAACCTGACCAATCATAGCGGTAATGGCATAGTGGTAGGCGACTGCCGAAAGGTGCTGATCGATCATTGTACAGCAACCAACAATGGCTGGGATATGCCCAGGATAGGCAACGGACCGGTAGGTATATGGGCCTATGAAGCGGATAGCGTTATCATTCAACATTGCCTTTCTTACAAAAACAAAACCTCGAAAGGTGGTGCGGACGGCGGCGGCTTCGACCTCGATGGCGGTGTAACCAATTCCGTAGTTCAATACAACTTATCCTACGATAACTGGGGCAGCGGTTATTGTATATTCCAGTACTGGGGAGCAAGCGCGTGGCACGATAATGTGTTTCGGTATAATATCAGCGAGAATGATGGCACAGTGTCAGATTCACAAGCTGGTTTGTACATCTGGAACAGTTCTGATGATGAAAAGCAGTTTCATGATTGCCAGGTTTACGGCAATATAATTTACAATGACAAAGTTGCCGCAATTTGTTTTTCGGAAAAAAGCGAAAGCAAAGGCATCAGGATGTACAATAATATTTTTGTTGGGAAGGATACGCTGATCAAAGGGAAGGATAAAATTGGCGATGTTAAATTTTGGCAAAATGACTGGTGGAGTATTGCCAGCGGTTTTAATATAGACGGAATAACAAATTTTAAAAACTGGGCAATAAAAACCGGTCAGGAACAAACGAAACAGCACCTCACCGGCTTTAATATTAAGCCTGTTTTTAAGGCGCCCGGTAAAACGAAAATCACCTCGGCTAATCAATTTAAAGCATTTAAAAACTACGGTCTGGCAAATACAAGTTTAAAGCGTAGTGCTGTTTATACCAGCTGGTTTGGTGTCGGCAAACTAAAACTATAAACATGAAAAGGCGCAATTTTATCCTGAATACATTGGTAGGGGGTTTAGCGATACATCCTTTCGTTAGCGCATGGAGCAAACCGGTTTCTTATTCGGACCTTAAACTTGCCGGGCCGAAAAAGCCTGTTTTTGTTTATAATAACTGGTCGGCTTACGATGAATTATCTGATAATAAGCCCCAAACGGAAGAACTTGCACTGCGTGAACTGAATGAGGTTATCCGCCTGAAAAGACTTGGGGTGCAGATTGACTACTATGTAATGGACGCTTTTTGGTTTGATCTGTGGGGCGGTTACCGGGGCTGGCACAAACAACACTGGCCCAATGGCCCCGACAAGTGGCTGGAAGGCTGTAAGCAAAATAAAATCAAGCCGGGTATGTGGTTCTCTACTAACCTGATTGCTACGCACAGCGGGCGTTTTCTGGAAGTAATTGACGAATGGAAAGACTCACTCGCTACCGATCCGAATATCATGTGTTTGTTTGATGGCGGCTACTTGTCTCATCTGGCAAAAACTTTGCAAATATGGTACGATAAAGGTGTTCGCCTATTCAAATTTGATTTTGCCTATTTCGAGGCGGTAACACCTGGCATGAAGGAGAAATTCAGCAAGGACGAAATATTTGAAAAAAACAAAGTAGCATTTATGCTGATGCTGCAGGATTTTCGGAAATCCAATCCCGATATTTTGATTACCGGATATAATGGCTTTGGCGGTAGCATGGAAAATACTTATACGCCTTTTGAAAAAACTCCGCCGATTGATCCGCGATGGCTGGATACCTTTGATACCCTGTACAGTGGCGATCCCCGTTTCTCTGATGTGCCGATGATGAACATCTGGCGTTCACAGGATAACTATTCCGACCACCAGGTGAATGCTTTTAACGCCTATGGGATGCCAGTCCGCCGCATCGACAGTTGTGCCTTTATGATCGGCGAAACGGGCACTTGTTATTATCGCGGGCTGAATGCCTGGAAAGGTATGTTGCTGCTTGAGCTGGCACGAGGTGGCTGGCTCAATGTTTACCATGGCAACCTGGAGTTGTTGAATGACGATGATGGCAAATGGTTCGCTAAAGCGCAAAATTTATTCAGGGACCTGCAGGCACGGGATAAAACTTCAACCCTGGGAGCTATTCCCGGGTCGGGGAGCGCTTACGGTTTCAAATCGGTTGGCCGATCAGGCGCAGTTTGTACGATGGTAAACCCATCACAGGCTATCGCAACAATAGCACTTCCGCTGCTGCCCGGGGCTGCGAAAATATTGTATGCCGATGGCGGATTCAAACCGAAATTGCATAACGAAACATTGGTTATCGGTCCCGAACAATTAGCAATTATTGGTTTTGGTGAGTACGCTCATGATCAGTACCAGCTCGGTATCGATCATAGCATCAATATTCCACAGGAGATAAGCAAATTGGATATCAGCTTCCTGCAAAGCGATAAAAAATTATTGCAAGCCAGCTTTAAGCCGGTAAAAGGCAAAAATATACGCGTGGTTTTCCAGCAATATTACAGCAATGGCGATCCCTGCCGATCGTGGCTCGGTGCGCCACCAGATGGTAAAAAAGTAAGCGAAGTGATCAGGATTAAAATAAGCCAGGCTAACAAAACGCTGCCACAACATATCGAATATGATAAAATGATCTGGAGTGGTTTGTCCTGGGGCGTAGCTGAAGTACAGTATACAGCTATCGATCCGGAAAAAACAATTGAAGTAACCTGCGGCACTGACGAAAAAGATGCTGCCATCTTAAAAGCACAAGTTTATGCCCTTAGTTATGTTTAAAATTAAATGCTTAATCATATTGCTTGCCATGGGCGCGGTGTGCGACTTGCAGGCCCAAACCGTAAAGGGAAAGCTGCTTGACCAGGACGGAAATTTTGTCAATGCACATGGTGCCGGCATGTTGCAATACAATGGTATCTATTATCTTTTTGGCGAGATCAAATCGGGCAAAACCTGGCTGGTTTCCGGACAGCAATGGGAAGATTACCGGGTTCCGGCGGGTGGTGTTTCCTGTTATTCGTCGAAAGATTTGAAGCACTGGAAGTATGAGGGCGTAGCGCTCAAGCCAGGTACCGGCGATACCTCAAAAGACCTTGACACCGGTCGCGTTATTGAGCGGCCCAAAGTGATTTTTAACGCCAGGACCCAAAAGTTTGTGATGTGGATGCATATCGACAAAAGAGATTACGCTTATTCACAATCCGGCGTAGCTGTAAGTGATAAGCCACAAGGGCCTTATCGTTACTTACATAGCCTTAAGCCCAACGGTAATATGTCGCGGGATATGACCTTGTTTAAAGACGACGATGGCAAAGCCTACCTCATTTATTCGTCCGAACAAAACAAGACCATGCAGGTATGCCTGTTAAGCGATGATTATTTAAGCCCGACAACAATTTACCGCCGTATTTTGATCGGGCGCAGTCGCGAAGCTCCGGCATTATTTAAAAGCGGGCATAAATATTATTTAATTACGTCGGCATGTACCGGCTGGTCGCCCAATGCAGCATCCTATGCCGTTGCTGACCGGCCGCTAGGACCTTATAAAGTATTTGGCAACCCCTGCCGTGGAACCGGGGCCAAACTCACCTACCTGGCGCAAAGCACCTTTGTTTTACCACTGAATGGCAAATCGGGAGAATTTATTTTTATGGCAGATCGATGGAACAAATTAGATCTGCCCAAATCCGACTACTTGTGGCTGCCCTTAAAAGTTAATGGTGAAAAAGTGTTGATAGACGGAAATTGATAGTTTGATGTTGGAGTAAATTTTGAGAAATGAATATCCGGACTTTCCTACTGATTTTGGTCTTTTGTACATTAGGTAAAAGGCTTTCGGCACAAAGTAACTTCGGTTTTGAACAGGGGCTTTCAGGCTGGCAAACGAAAGGCAAAGTTACACTTGACCGGGAACATGCTTATCAGGGTATAGCCTGTGCCGGAATAGAATGGGGGAGTCTCACAACTTTGTTGCCCGTGATCCCGTTCGCGGTAGTTGAATTCAATTTTCATATCAGGGCGAGTCAGAAGGGTGCTCAGGCAAATATTTTTTTGCGTTTTTACGATAAAAAGCATCGACTGTTGCTAAGCTATGTAAATCCGGTTGCAGACTCGGTTAATTATCATCAGGCAGGAAATTATACCGAGGCACCGCCATATGCGGCCGCAATGGAAATTGGCATTGAAAAAGCACCGGGCAGTGCCGGAGTATTTTATGCGGACGATTTTTCGATTGCCTCATCAAAGATTGCTCACCGCCCCATCGTTAACATCGGTCAATACATGCGCCCATTCTGGCATTCGGATACTATCGTTAATGAAACCGTGCTGCTTTATTCAGTTAAAGGTAAACCAGCAGTTGGTAATTTGATGTATTTGCCCAGCCAGGTACTCTCGATAAAAAGCTACGATCTTAAGAGAACGTATACATCTGGAAAAGATTACCGGCAGGAGAGTAAGGTTATAACCAGAATCATTAACTCTGCTATGCCATTTAGGGCCGATACCTCATTTTTAAAAAGTGACCTCGCCTGGTATAATACACAATCACAATGGGTAGTGGTAACCTATACGCATCACGACAAGTGGGAAGGAGCGGCTCCATTATTTAAAGGCAGGCTTTTGCCCAAAACGATGGCTAAACTTAAATCCGGAAAACCTTTACGAATTCTTGCTTATGGCATGAGTATAACGCGTGGTATGGATGTTAGCGGTTTTGATACCATTCCGCCCTTTATGCCAACTTACGTTGACCTTTTTGCACGTCAGTTGCGCAAAACGTATCATGATAAGGATATAAAATTATATAATGCGGGCCTCCCGGGTTCGACAGTAGACTGGGGAGCGAAATATGCTGCACAATATATCAATCCTTTGAAACCGGATCTGGTTATCCTTGATTTTGGTATGAATGATTTTTGGCGATTGAAACCCCTTGAGTTCAAATCATATATTGATACCATCATGCAAAAGGTGAGGCGTAACAACCCGGATACGGAGTTTTTATTGTTAGCTAATATGCAGTTTGATCCCGATTATATACTTGATACCGACCCTTATAAAGAATTTTATACCAGTAACCTTAGCGGTTACAGTCAGTTGCTTCAACAGATGGAAAAGGAAGGTGTGGTTTGTTTGGATATGTATCAATATAGCGACGAACTTTACCGCCTAAAAAAAGCAAAGGACTGTTTAGCGAATCCCCTGCATCCAAATGATTTCATGGCCCGTTGGTATGCCCAGGCACTGAGTGCTTTGCTGGTACCGAATTTTTAGAGCTGTTTTCTGCAATACAAAGCCTGGTAATTAAATTTATTTAAGGGTGTTGTAGTCTCCCGCAGCTCTGTAATAATTATGTTACATTTTTTCAAAATTGCTTCATTAGGCAAATACTGATACAATGTTAATTATCAGTTTATTATTACATTCTTATTAATTAATAATTACTTATTAAGTAATTGAATTTAAGGCGTTTAGACATAGTTTTCGTCGAAAATTAACAACCTTGGAACTTATACATTCGTATAAATACACATAATTCAATTGAAATAACATGATGTAGCGTTTGATTATCTTTTATATAACCAACCAAACCAAAAATTTAAATGGGAACTTTAGCCGCTCAAAATATTTACTACTACTTCAAGAACAGTAACATCTTCTCAGAGATAAAAAGAAAGGTTCTTTTTGGGAGTTACTATACCAGCAACTCGGCTTATTACAAAGCTGTACTGAGTCAATACGCTAACTTTTCAAGTTATATAGGAATTTTTACTGAGTCGATGAAACTCAGGACAGTTCATACCAATTCGTCAATACAGCAAGGAGTACTGGGACGTAGTGCCAAATGCGTTATAGCCCGACATGGCAGACCTGATTTTGTATTTACTGAAAAGAAGTTGTCTATTTTGGTTTATAAATGGAAATTCAACGGTTTAAAAACCCGCTGTGAGGTGCATTTATACAACAATCAGGCTTTTTTAATTAATTACATCTATAACCAGCTTGATCGAAGCGAAAGATCCTATATAATCGATAGTATAAGCAAGAAATACCTTGGTGGGTATATCAATGAGTTAAACCTGAACAACAGTAAGATCAGCGATAACAATAATAACCTCATTTTGGTAGATGATTTTCTGATGGGGCTTAAGATATCCTACCTTTGCAGTTCAGAATCTGACTGGTACGAAGCAATCATTTCCGAGATGACTGAGCGCAAAGACAAATACGAAGAACATATCAAAACCAGCGAAAGACGGTTTTTAGATAAAATTTAAGTCTTAATTCAACTATAAAAGAAGCTACCATGGTAAATGGTGGCTTTTTTTATGACTTCTGTATTTTAGTTTCAAATTAGATTGAGCGATAAATTAAAGATTTGTATACTTTTGCCATCCCTTACCGGAGAGATGTCTGAGTGGTCGAAAGAGCACGCCTGGAAAGTGTGTATACATCAAAAGTGTATCGAGGGTTCGAATCCCTCTCTCTCCGCCAGTTTCAATAGCAAAGTACATTAAAAGCCTGCAAAACAAATGATCGCAGGCTTTTGTTTTGGGGGCAAATCACTATAATATTCTCCCCTGGCGCGAGGTACAGTCATAAAAAACGCTTGC
>CAIPPO010000077.1 GCA_903866915.1 uncultured Mucilaginibacter sp.
GTTTTACATTTAATAATCCAAATGCCGCAAGTACTTGTGGATGTGGTACATCGTTTTCGGTTTAACCAGTGTTTATTTTAAAATATTGAAAGCAGCTTTCGGGCTGCTTTTATTTTTTAAAATCTTTTCGGCAAGCGTCCAGAGGCCGAAAGAATCTTTCGGCGCAAATAATCCGTTATTTTAGTAAATGCACATTTTTACCTGTATGCTTGTAACAAACCTAACTACCCGGGCGTCATAAAGCACAATATTTGAACAATCCAAATGGCGGTTAAAACTTCGCTGAGCGAAAACGTATCTATAGCACTACAATCGATATCCGGTAACAGACTTCGTGCCTCGCTTACCTCGCTTATTATTGCGATCGGCATAATGGCTTTGGTTGGTATTTTGACATCGATTGAAGGCATTAAAACCAAGGCTAGCGATATTTTTGGCGAACTGGGAGCGAATTCTTTTACGATCCAAAATACAAACGACAATCTTAATTTTGGTAACGGGGGTCACCGAAAGGTATACCCACCCATAACTTTTGCTCAGGCCGAAAAGTTTAAACAGAGCTTCAAGATGCCTGTAGTTACCTCTATTGATTTGATACTTACCGGAACGGCTGTTGTTAAACGGGGTAACGTAAAATCTAATCCCAACATTTACTATACAGGTTCCGATGAAAACTACCTCGCCAATAATGGGAAGAAACTTGCCTTTGGACGCAATTTTTCAACCTCCGAGATTGATCACGCCGAAGGCGTGGTGATCATAGGCGACGAGATAAAAAAGAAGTTATTCAAAAATGAGGACCCGATCAATCAATATATATTCGTAGGGAAGAATCGGTTTCGTATCATCGGTATTGTGCTGTCCAGCGGCTCAAGTTCAGGTTTTGGCCCCGGTGATAAGTTTTGCGTGATACCGGTAACCAAAGCTAAGCAATTGGATAGCATATCAAGCCCATCGTTTACCGTAACAATAAAGGGAGCCCGGGGAAGTAATATGGATGCGACGCAAGGGGAGGCCATCTCCGTTTTCCGCAACGCTCGCGGTTTGGACGTGAAGCAAGAAAATAATTTCGAAATAACCAGCAATGAATCCCTTGATCAGGAGCTTAACAGCCAGATTTCAGGGTTGACTACAGGGGGCTTAGCGATCGCTATTATTACGCTGTTGGGAGCTTCTATTGGTTTGATGAATATCATGTTGGTTTCTGTTACCGAACGTACCCGCGAAATAGGTGTGCGGAAAGCCATAGGAGCTACTCCTTCAGTAATTCGCAAGCAATTTCTGATCGAAGCCGTTTTAATTTGCCTTATGGGTGGTGTTATCGGTATTATACTGGGGATTGCTGTCGGCAATGTTATTGCTGTAAGCGTTAGCGGTTCTTTTGCAGTGCCATGGTTATGGCTGCTGATCTCGGTTTGTGTTTGTACAGTTATTGGGTTGCTTTCAGGCTTTTATCCCGCCCAGAAAGCATCCAGACTTGATCCTGTTGAGGCTTTGCGGTACGAGTAATTGCGAAAATACACGGCCTCTGACATGAATGTTAGGGCTGTTTTTTTTGCCTTTTTCAAAAAAATATAGGTTTCTACCACTATTATCCGCCTTTCTATTACCCAGTCCTTTTATCGGTTGAATTTTAAGCTGATCCCACAGCAAGCCGGAAAAAGAATCCCCGATGCAAACCATAGTGTTTTACATTTGCTCACTATATTGACAATCGTTTTAGTTTTTGTCAATCGTTTAGTTTGAATAAATGCCTCAGGTGATTGGCGAACGCTACTTAAGCATGATGTTTTTAAGCGGGTAATCGGTCAAAAGCCGATGAACATAGGTTGTTTTTAGTGCATTTTGGAAGGCTTCGGCGTGTCTTGGGTGGTGCATATCACTTGAAATGAAATCCACTAATTGGTGGTCGACCAATGTTTCAGCCATTTTTTGGGCAGTTTTGCCGTAGTAGCCAGTAAGAGAAATAGTGTTCAATTGCAAACAGCAACCCCAGTCGCGATAGTTTCTGATCTGATCAAAATCCAGATAGGAGTATCTTTCAGGATGAGCAAGAATTGGTTTAAGTCCCTGCTGGATCATTCGTTGTATTGCAGGGAAGGCATTGGGTGGCGGGCTTATAAACGAAAATTCAAAAAGTACATAGTTGCTGCCAATAATCATCAACTTATTATTTTTGATGCGATCCTCGAACGTTTCGTCAAAATAGTGCTCAGCCGCCGCTTCAATTTCTATATCAATATTCTCGGCTTGCAGCGCTTCTTTCAATATCTTTAATGCACCATTGATCGATTCGGACGTATTCTTATAATAATCTGCCATTATATGTGGCGTGGCAATAATTTTGGTAATTCCCAACGCCATCATTTTTCTGATCAGGAATATTGATTCCTGAGGGTTTTGCGCACCATCATCTATCCCCGGCAATACATGCGAATGCATATCAACTGCTATTGCACTGTAGTCGAGATTGCTCTCAATTAAAGATTCTTTCTTTTTGAAGAAACTAAACATAATTATCTTTTAGCATATTGTTGCTGGTAATACTGCTGGTAGTTACCAGAAGTAACATCATTAAGCCATTGTTGATTATCGAGGTACCAGTCGACGGTTTTATCCAAACCCTGCTCAAAAGTAATACTCGGAATCCAACCGAGCTCATTTTTAAGTTTTGTAGCATCAATGGCATAGCGCAGGTCGTGGCCGGCCCGGTCTGTTACAAAAGTAATCAGTTTAGCAGATTCACCTTCGGTCCTTCCCAGTTTTTGATCTAATATTTGGCATAATAAACGGATCAGATCAATATTTTTCCATTCGTTATGTCCGCCAATGTTATAGGTTGTACCTGCTTTGGCCTGATGAAAAATCAGATCGATAGCACGGGCATGATCCTCCACCCACAGCCAGTCGCGAATGTTTTCGCCCTTGCCATAAACGGGCACGGGCTTATTTTGTTTGATATTGTTGATAGCCAGTGGAATCAGTTTCTCGGGAAAATGAAAAGAGCCATAATTGTTGGAGCAATTAGAGATCACAGTATCCAGGCCATATGTATCGTGGTATGCCCTTACGAAATGATCGGAACTGGCCTTGGAAGCTGAGTAAGGCGAATGGGGGTCATAAGCGGTTGACTCGGTAAACAGGCCCGTTTCGCCCAGGCTGCCATAAACTTCGTCGGTAGAGACATGATAAAAGCGTGTTTTATCATAATTTCCTTTCCAGTAGTTACGGGCGGCATTCAAAAGGGTGGCAGTACCAACAACGTTTGTCGATACAAATTCGATGGGATCAGTGATAGAACGATCAACATGCGACTCAGCGGCAAGGTGTATAACGGCATCGGGTTTTTCAGTCGCAAAAAGCTGGTCGATGAATGGAGCGTCCACAATATCACCTTTTACAAACCGGTAATTGGGCTCATGTTCAATATCTTTCAGATTGGCCAGATTGCCAGCATAGGTGAGCTTATCGAGATTAATGATAGAATATTGCGGATAATTGCGCACAAAACGGCGTACCACATGCGATCCGATAAAGCCGGCACCTCCTGTAATTATGATTTTTTGCATCAGCCAAAATTACAAAGGATTTTTGGATAAATAAGTCTCCCATGCCCAGGCCGATGCCATCATAGTATCAATACCGAGCATGGTTTCCCAATTAAGTTTTTCCTTTGCTTTTTTCACATCGCCCCAAACCTGTTCAACATCCCCATCGCGGCGGGGGCCGATACTATAATTGAGATTGACGCCAGTAGTTTGCTCAAATGCTGTGATGATTTCTAACACCGAATTGCCTTTTCCGGTACCCAGGTTAAATACATCGTAACCTTTAAATTCATCTTTTTCCAACAGTTTAATTGCAGCTACATGAGCCTTTGCCAGGTCGACTACATGAATATAGTCGCGAATGCAACTGCCATCCGGCGTATTATAATCGTTTCCAAAAACTGTGATCTTTTCGCGTTTACCGATGGCAGTTTGCGTAATATAAGGAATCAGGTTTTGAGGTACGCCTATCGGTAATTCGCCGATCAGCGCCGATTCATGTGCACCTACCGGGTTAAAATACCGCAAGGAGATGATTTTATAATTGGCACCTGAAGCGATCGTATCTTTTAATATTTCTTCTGATATCTGTTTGGTATTACCATAAGGTGATTCAGCCGGTTTTACCGGAGCATTTTCGTTGACCGGTAATTGGTCGGGTTGCCCGTACACCGTACAGCTTGAAGAAAATACCAGGCCAACCGGCTTGCCGTGATAACCTTGCAGTAAATTAACCAGTGAATAAATGTTATTATGGTAATATTTCAGCGGGTCTTTTACCGACTCACCCACGGCTTTATACGCCGCAAAATGGATGATGCCTGCTATATCTTGTTCGGCTTCAACCAGTTTCTTTACACTTGTTTCATCGCAAAGATCTACTTTATGAAAAACTGGCGTAATGCCTGTTATTTTGGTGATCTGTTCGAGTATCCTTGGATGCGAATTGGAAAGGTCGTCAACGATAACCGGCTCGTAACCGGCATTTATAAGCTCAACTACTGTGTGTGAGCCAATATAACCCATCCCCCCGGTAACTAATATCTTCGGCATTGCTTATTTGCTATAGTTTGTAAAACTCTTATGTTGAATATCTTTTTCGGGCAGGGATTTAAAATATTCATAGGTGATCTTTAATCCTTCTGCACGTGCTACTTTCGGTTCCCAGCCTAGCAGTGCTCTTGCCTTAGTTATGTCAGGCCTACGCTGTTTAGGGTCGTCGGTAGGCAAAGGCAGACTGATCAGTTGCTGATCGGTTCCCGTTAGTTTAATAATCTCCTCACCAAACTCGCGGATCGTGATCTCGTCGGGGTTCCCAATGTTAACAGGCATCGCATAATCGCTGAAAAGCAGACGGTAAATGCCTTCAACCAGGTCGTCTACATAACAGAACGAACGGGTCTGCGAACCGTCGCCAAATACGGTCAGCGGTTCGCCTCGCAATGCCTGGCCGATAAAAGCAGGCAATACACGACCATCATTCAGTCGCATACGCGGACCATAGGTATTGAATATCCGCACGATTCGTGTTTCAAGACTGTGGAAAGTATGGTAGGCCATCGTAATAGCTTCCTGAAATCGTTTGGCTTCATCATATACCCCACGCGGACCAATAGGATTCACATTGCCCCAATATTCTTCGGGTTGCGGGTTTACCGAAGGGTCGCCATAAACTTCGGACGTCGAGGCGATCAGCATTCGAGCTTTTTTAACTCTAGCCAGTCCCAACAAATTATGGGTACCCAATGAACCTACCTTTAAAGTCTGAATAGGTATTTTCAGATAATCAATCGGGCTTGCGGGTGAGGCAAAATGCAGGATATAATCCAGTTCGCCGGGTACAAACACATAGGTTGAAACATCGTGATGATAGAATTCAAAATTTTCCAGCTTGAACAGGTGCTCGATATTGCGCATGTCGCCAGTGATCAGGTTATCCATGCCGATAACATGGAAACCTTCTTTGATGAATCGGTCGCACAGGTGCGAACCCAGGAATCCGGCGGCGCCGGTGATTAATACACGTTTGCGGTTTGCCATGTTATTCTACTTTTTTTCTACCAATGCTATTATAATAAAAGCCGAGTTCGATCATTTTCTGGAGATCGTAAAGGTTACGGCCATCAAAGATGACTTTGTTTTTGAGCAGCGTTGTGAGCAGCTCAAAGTCAGGTGTTCTGAAAACGGACCATTCGGTAACGATAAGTAAAGCTTCAGCATCTTTGGCGGCTTCGTACTGGTCGTTAGCAAAAGTAACCTTGTCGCCTAGAAGCGCTTTTACATTAGGCATAGCTTCGGGATCAAATACACTGACTATAGCGCCTGCGTTCAACAGTTCATTAATGATGTAAAGTGCCGGCGCCTCGCGGATATCGTCGGTTTCGGGCTTGAAGGCCAGCCCCCAGAGTGCAAACTTTTTACCCTTGATGTCACCATTAAAATATTTCTTCAGTTTTTCAACCAAAACTTTTTTCTGAATCTCATTTACTTTTAGAACCGAGTTAAGGATCTTGAAATCATAGTTTACTTCTTCTGACGATTTAACCAGCGCCTGCACATCCTTGGGGAAACAACTGCCCCCGTACCCGATGCCTGCAAACAGGAAACGTTTACCGATCCGATCATCAGCACCGATACCACGGCGCACCATATCAACATCGGCACCGAGGATCTCGCAGATATTGGCGATCTCGTTCATGAAGGATATTTTGGTAGCCAGGAAGGAGTTGGCCGCATACTTGGTCAGTTCAGAGGAACGCTCGTCCATAAAGATAACGGGGTTACCCTGACGCACATAGGGGCCATACAATTCGCCCATTAGTTTACGGGCACGTTCGTCACGGGTACCGATTACCACGCGGTCGGGTTTCATAAAATCGTCTACCGCTACCCCTTCACGCAAAAACTCGGGATTGGATACGACAGCAAAATCGATATCGGTATGCTCACGCATGGCGGCGGTCACCTTATCGGCAGTACCCACGGGCACGGTTGATTTGGTAACGATAACCTTGTATTCGGTAAGGAGTTTGGCAATATCGCGGGCAGCACCGAGTACATAACTCAGGTCGGCGGCACCATCGCCACCGGGAGGGGTGGGCAGGGCCAGGAAGATGATACTGGCAGGCGCAATGGCTTCGGCCAGATTGGTGGTAAATTTAAGGCGACCCTGACTGATGTTACGGTTGAAGAGCAACTCCAGGCCGGGTTCATAAATGGGCACCTTGCCGTTTTTCATCATCTCCACCTTTTTTTCATTGATGTCGACGCAGGTTACATGGTTTCCGGTCTCGGACAGGCAGGTGCCTGTTACCAATCCTACATACCCTGTTCCTACCACTGCTATTTTCATGTTTTTAGATTTATTTTAAGGTGATAAAGTTATCCCGTAACCAATTGCTCAATTTAGCGTTTTGGCATAGGACGGTTTCATACGTATTTATATTTTTATGTTCTTACTTTTATGCCCGGCTAAGGTAACAAATAATAAAAATAATGCTTCTGCTTTATAACCTCGGAATTCGATTTTATTACATTTTGATCCTCATTACTTCGTCTTTTAATAAAAAGGCAAGTGCATGGATCAAAGGCAGAAAACATCAAAAATTCCAGCATTTCAACAGTAGCGCATGGTTTCATTTTGCCTCGCTGGGCGAATTTGAACAAGGTCTTCCCGTATTGATCGCATTCCGGCAAAAACATTCCGATCAACCGGTGGTGGTCACGTTCTTTTCACCCTCGGGCTACGAGATCCGAAAGAACACCCCTTATGCCGATGCCGTGTATTACCTGCCGCTGGA
>CAIPPO010000078.1 GCA_903866915.1 uncultured Mucilaginibacter sp.
AACCAATTAGAATCCCAACCTTTGATGATTCCTAACCTGTTACCTATTGGATGTGCTTTTTGTCCCATCTTTAATTAGTTGTTTTCGTTTTTACTGTCCACAATAAGCGTTACATGGTTTGAGCGTTTGCGGATACGGTACCCGCGGCCCTGTGGAGCCGGACGCAATCTTTTCAATTGGCGACCACCACCTACCGACACCTCTTTTACAAATAGACCGCTGTCTTCAACACGTTTACCTTCATTTTTTGCTTCCCAGTTTTTGATAGCCGAGAGCAATAACTTTTCAACACGTATTGCAGCTTCCTTGTTGGTATATTTTAAGATATACAAGGCTTTCTCTACATTCTCACCGCGGATCAGGTCAACAACCAAACGCATTTTGCGTGGGGAAGTTGGGCAATTCTGTAACTTAGCAACAGAAGCGCCGCCTACCTGGGCTTTCGCAGCCTCTTTTTGCTGTCTGATCAATACAGACTTCTTAGTTTTTAATATTGCTTCCATTGCCTGTTATTTTTTCTTTTCTGCGTGACCACGGAATGTACGGGTTGGAGCAAACTCTCCCAGCTTGTGACCAACCATGTTTTCTGTTACATACACAGGGATAAACTTATTACCGTTGTGTACTGCGAACGTATGACCAACAAAATCAGGAGAGATCATGGAACGGCGCGACCATGTTTTTACAACTGTTTTCTTGCTCGACTCATTCAGTGTCTCAACCTTCTTTTCGAGGTTGTGATCTATATAAGGTCCTTTTCTAATTGAACGTGCCATTATTTCTTCCTTCTTTCAATGATATAACGATCAGATGTTTTCTTTTTATCGCGGGTTTTGAAGCCTTTGGCCAGTAAACCTTTGCGCGAACGCGGATGGCCACCTGATGCCCTGCCTTCACCACCACCCATAGGGTGATCTACCGGGTTCATAGCTACACCACGAACTCTTGGACGACGGCCCAACCAACGTTTACGACCTGCTTTACCTAATACTGCATTTGCTTTTTCACCATTAGATACGGTACCTATAGTAGCCAGGCAAGTAAGCAATATCATGCGGGTCTCGCCTGAAGGCAATTTGATGATAGCGTATTTGCCATCACGTGCCGAAAGCTGTGCGTAAGTACCTGCACTACGTGCGATAGTACCACCCTGACCCGGGTTCAACTCGATGTTATGAATGATCGAACCCAAAGGGATGTTTTTCAAAGGTAATGTGTTGCCAACTTCAGGGGCAACAGCATCGCCAGATATTACGGTTTGTCCAACTTTCAAGCCTTCTGGTGCGAGCATGTATCGTTTCTCGCCATCAACGAAGTGCAATAATGCAATACGTGCAGAGCGGTTTGGATCATATTCGATAGTTGCTACAGTTGCAGGGATATCAAATTTGTTACGTTTGAAATCGATCAAACGATAAGCCTGCTTATGACCACCACCCATGTAGCGCATGGTCATTTTACCGGAATTGTTACGACCGCCCGACCTCTTGTTAGATGCTACAACCAACGATTTTTCAGGAACGTTTGTTGTAATATCCGAAGTGCTGGTATCAACCCTGAAGCGGGTGCCTGGCGTAACCGGTTTAAATCTTTTAACTGCCATCTTTGTTTTTATATATTATTATAAAAATCTATTACCTCACCGTCTTTCAACGCAATGATCGCTTTCTTGTAGGTGGCAGCGCGACCGCTAACCATTCCTCCTTTAGTGTTACGACTTTTTAGTTTTCCAACGTATTTCTGGGTATTCACCGAAACGATGTTTACACCATACATTTTTTCAATTGCTTCTTTAATCTGAAGCTTGTTAGCCCTGTGGTCACACTTAAAGGTGTAGCGATTCAGCTTTTCAGTAAGCTGAGTTGCTTTTTCAGTAAGTAAGGGTTTCTTTAAAATTTCCATAATTACTTAGCTAATGCTTCCTCCAAAGTTTTAACTGCTCCTGCGGTCAGTAAAAGTGTACCGGCATTCAACACATCATAAGTGTTCAATTGATCGGCAGTAATCACTTTGCTTTTCTTCAGGTTACGGCTTGATAAATAAACGTTATTATCAGCAGCGGCCAAAACCAGCAATGTTTTTACATCACTTACTTTAAGGTCTGCTACCAGTTGCACGTAGCTTTTAGTTTTTACAGCATCAAAGCTGAAATCTTCCAAAACCACAATGTTGTTATCTTTTGCCTTGTAAGAAAGGGCCGATTTACGGGCCAATACTTTCAGTTTCTTGTTCAGCTTAAAGCTATAGTCGCGTGGTTGCGGACCGAATACACGGCCACCACCGTTGAACAAAGGTGATTTGATACCACCGGCACGGGCACCGCCTGTGCCTTTTTGTTTATATAACTTGCGGGTTGAACCTGCAATTTCGTTACGCTGTTTCGCTTTGTGTGTACCCTGGCGTTGGTTAGCAAGGAATTGCTTCACATCAAGATAAATCGCGTGGTCGTTAGGTTCGATACCGAAGATGGCATCAGACAGCTGCACTTTGGCACCTGTTTCTTTACCTGAGATATTTAATACTTTAACTTCCATCTTATTTATCCACAATTACGAATGAACCCTTAGCTCCTGGGATGGAACCTTTAACTACCATTAAATTCTGCTCAGGATAAACCTTCAATACTTCAAGGTTCTGAACTTTAACGCGTTCACTTCCGGTTTGACCAGCCATACGCATACCTTTAAATACACGTGAAGGCCATGATGAAGCACCCAGTGAACCTGGAGCACGTAAGCGGTTATGCTGACCGTGAGTTTGCATACCCACACCACTAAATCCGTGACGTTTAACAACACCCTGAAAGCCTTTACCTTTAGAGGTACCCACTACATCCACAAAATCTCCGGCAGCGAAAATTTCTACGGTAACAGTGTCACCAAGATTTTTCTGATCTACGAAAGTTTTGAATTCAACCAGCCTGCGTTTAGGAGTTGTGCCGGCTTTTTGGAAGTGACCTTTTAAGGGAGCGGAGGTGTTTTTTTCTTTTTTCTCACCATACGCAAGCTGTACGGCTGCGTAGCCGTCTGAATCTACAGACTTCACTTGTGTTACCACACAAGGGCCAGCTTCGATTACGGTGCAAGGAATGTTCTTCCCTGTTTCGTCGAAAATGCTGGTCATTCCTACTTTTTTACCAATAATTCCTGACATTTTACTATTTTTTTGTGTCCATCGAAGCAGTAGGGCCTCGCTCAAGACATTTGTATCCCCCGAAAGGGACGGCAAAGATAGAAATTATATATTAACTGTCAAATAGATAATCAGTTATTTTTTCAAATAGTTTGGGAGGGGTGTTTTGGGCTGATAAAGTGAGGGGTTGATTGGGTGAATGGTGGAATAAGTGAATGGTTGTTTGGCTTGCATTTTCAAAGTTGCGAAGCTTTAAAATCTTCGCAAGTCTGCTACGCCGCCCATTTATGTGTCCTGTTTGAACCCTCACCTTCATTTCAAAAATCCAGTTTTATTTATAAATGTGTATATTTGATCCAATTCATACACATGAGAACCAATATAGAAATTGACGACACGTTAATGGCAAAAGCTCAAAAGCTGAGCAAAATAAAAACCAAAAAAGCCGTAGTTGAAAAAGCTTTGCAATTGTTTGTCACCATTGAAAATCAGAAAAAACTATTAGACCTTTGGGGCAAAGTTGAGATTGATGATAAAGTCTACGAATAATGGATATCATTTTGGTAGACACATCTGTTTGGATCAACTTTTTCCGTGCTCACGAAACTAAAGCAAGTTTGTTCCTCAAACAAAATCTAAATTCGATTATCATTGCTATTTGCCCGGTTATTTTACAAGAGGTGTTACAGGGTGTAGTTTCGGATAAAGAGTTTGATATAGTTAGCTCCTACCTAAATACATTATCCCCACTTTTAGGAAACAATTACAAACTGGCGCATAACTCGGCCCAGTTGTATAGGTCTTTGAGAAAAAAAGGAGTGACGATCCGAAAACCTAATGATTGCCTAATCGCTTCTTATGCTATTTACCATAATATAGCATTATTGCATGACGATCGCGATTTTCAGTTGATCGCAGAAAATTACAGTCTCAGACTTGCGAAGTTTTAAAAACTTCGCAAGTCTGAAAATGCTGCCCATTCAAGTGTCCCACTTGAACGCAAACAGGTGCGAGCGTCAACGCTCACACCTGTTCGAATTTAACCAACGCATCGTTTATTATGCCTGTTCTCTGGCCTTCCTGCACACGCCGAGGAAATAAGCGGAGCCGATAATGAGTAGCGCATATAATCCCACGCTCGACCAACCATTGGAGTTGCCCACTCCGTTTAAAACCGCAGTGAGCGTTAATACCAACTGTATCAGGTCGTAAATAATACTAAAAACGAGCAATTTGGGCCATGATTTTGCTGCCGGCGAAACGCTGCTGTACGACCAGTAGATCATACCTAAAAAAATCAATGTAGCTCCCCAGTACCGCGTTACCCAAATACCGCCAGTATTGTGAGTAATGCCGTAAAAGGTGCCCACCTGGGCTGGGATAATAATAAAAGCAAGACCAAAAATGAAGGCTAAAAGCGCGACAATAATTGCGAAGGTTGAAAGTTTCATGGCTTTAAGTTTTAAGTGGTTTAATTAAAGTTAACGATATTAATTTTTAATAACCAATTAATTTTCAACATTTTAGATATTGCTTAGCAGCTCAGGCCTTAATAATCAAAGCCGGAAATAATGAAAACCATACTTGCAAATTTTAAAAATCTTCGCAAGTATGCCAATTAAAACGGTTCTATTACTCCAGCTCCAGCCCGTAATTTCCGCTATATATCCAGAAATAGATCTGTACCCGGGTATCGGTCGGCCAGCCATATTCCGACAGTTTGCTCATGGTTGAACCAACGATAGCTATTTCGTCGCTGTTTGGGTCCATGTATTTGGTCCAGTTATTTTTATCATCAAAACCATTATAGGAAACCTGAAACGAATAGTTCTGACTGTTCACTACCATATCAACCTTAAAAGTATAGCCGTTATCGTCCAGCCTGGTGATGGTAATCACCGGGTTATTGCCGTTTTGGTAGGTGGTCCATGTGGTAGGCCAGGGCGACCAAACTTTGTTATAGGTATCAAAAGTTACTTTACGCATCCGGGTAATCTTTAAGGCTTTTTGGGCAAAAACACTGCTGCCGACACAAAAAACAAAAAACAAACAAAGGAGGCCTTTAAATAAAATACCAACTTGAGGCCTTAACTGTTTAGCGTCAGCGGTATTCTTGCAATCCTGATTCTCCCCCAAAAAAACTTTCCATTTTTGTGTAATCATAACGGTACAAAATAATAGACGGTAAATAAACTGTACCGACAATTAAAAATAATAAAAACTGCTTACCTGGCAAAACAAGAAAAAAATCAAAAAGCACTCTTATGCCGCTGATTGCTCCAAAAAAAAAGACGCAGTTTCCTGCGTCTTACATTATGATTTTTTGACTCAAATGTTTTACTTAACTGGCGGCTGGTATCCCGGCACTACATTCTTTACTGGTTTGGTTGATTTCAGATAAGCAAACACGGCATCAATATCGGCATCTGTTAAATTACGAAAATCTTGCCATGGCATTGGGGGAACCATCATACGCTCTTCTTTTAAGCCCATGAACCTGCCGGTACGGAGGGCATTTCTAAACTGTTCGACAGTCCAGTTGCCTATACCAGTTGCATCGCTGGTAATATTTGCGGCATAGGAGACGCCCCATGGACCCGATGCTGCTGTAAGATCAGGCGTAAATACCACCTGACCCTTCTTTTGTTGCTCGGGAGTAGCTGCTGGCAGCGGTTCGCCCGCCGGGTAACCCGACAATAATAGCGCAGTATCTAAAAATGGACCCTGCGGACCCATTTTCTTGGGTGAATGACAATCGTTACAGCCCATAACGGTTACCAGGTATTTACCCCGGGTAAGCAGGCTGTCTTTCGAAACGGCATTAGTGGTTGTTCCTTTGTCCTGGCTTGAATTGCAGGCATTGAGCAGGCCGACAAAGCCCGCCAAAATTAAAATGGTGATAAATACTTTCATGTGTTTAAGGTTTTGTGATAATCTGTTGGTTGATAACCAAATATAAAAATTAAATCGATCCAAAAACAAGCGAAAATAATTGACAAAACATAGTATCGAACCTATTTTACCGGGAATATTGAAAGAAAAGGAATTGCATTCATATCAATAAGTAAAATAACCGCGCTGATAAGGCTTATAACACCAGAATGAAAGATTTTTTATATATTGAGCCATCCGAAAATCAAAACGATGAAAACCGTCCTTAAAACAATAGCACTAGCTGTAATAGCAGTTACTATTTTCAGCTGTAAACAAAAACCACATGACCCGCTCGCCGGTTCGAGCCGCGAGGATAAAAATGGCTGGATCTATGTGCACCTTGAAGGTTCGCCCCATGATGTGGGTTACCAGCACGGTTATCTGGTAGCAAAAGAAATAGATACACTGGTTAAGGTATTTCAATTTTACCTGCCACATACTACTAAAAAAGATTGGGCATGGTATAAGGCTGCTGCCGGCAGGTTTATGTGGAATAAGATAGATACCGAGTACCAGCAGGAATTGATAGGTATGGCCGAGGGCTTAAAGGCCAAAGGTTACAAATATGATTCACTCGACCTTGTGGTGTTGAATGCCAATATCGACTTGTCGTCATATTACCTGCCAACTTTAATGAATAAAGAAAAACCAGGTAGCGGTGATAATAAGGCCCCTGGCAATTGCAGCGCATTTATTGCTACAGGAAAGTATACGAAAGACGGCAAAATTGTGATCGCCCATAACAATTGGACCGACTATATTGAGGGTGAACGCTGGAATGTAATAGCAGATATAAAACCTGCCAAAGGCAACCATTTTATCATGGATTGCGCGCCGGGATTTATCCATAGCGGTGATGACTTTGTGATTAGCAGCAGCGGGATTTTGATAACAGAAACCACGATTACGCAATTTAAGGGATTTGACACCACTAAAGCACCTGAATTTTCTCGTGCCCGTAAAGCGGCCCAGTACGCTAATAGCATCGACGAATTTGTAAAGATAATGACCACCGACAACAACGGTGGCTATGCCAATGACTGGCTGATCGGGGACACCAAGACCAATGAGGTTGCTAAACTTGAATTAGGATTAAAAGACTTTAAGGTATGGCGTTCAAAAGATACGGCGATGATAGGATCTAACTTCCCAAGCGACCCAAAGCTGATCAAAGAGGAAACTACTTTTGATGTGAACAACAAAACCAGTTCGCCAAACGCGCGTAAATTGCGCATGGAAAAACTGGTGGCTATTGATTACAAAGGCAAACTTGATGAAGCAACCGGCAAAACCATCGAAGGCGACACCTATGACGCTTTAGCCAACAAGAATGTATTGGACCGCTGTGTAATCGACGGACATATTGACAAAGACCCGATGGGCTCAAAAGAATGGGACGAAGGTCCGTACTACCCAATGGGGGCAGTACAAGGCAAAGTAACTACTGCTGCTCTGGCATCAAAAATGCAGTTCTGGGCACATATGGGTCACCCATCGGGCGACGATTTCCTGGCTGCACCTTACTTTGCAGCACACCCCGAGTATAAATGGATGAGTCCGTATTTAAGAGATATGAAGGCCTACCCCTGGACGCTGTTTGGGCCGAAGTAAAAGGCAGTTGCCGCGAGGCGCATGGCGGATCATAGAATTGCGAAGTTTTAAAAACTTCGCAATTCTTGTTTTAATATCAGTGTTTTCCAATAAGATTTTGCAATTGGGCGTAAAGTTTAGGGTTCCCTCGACCTACTGCCATACTATCTGCTACAACACCTTTTTGATCGACGATCAGATGTCTGGGGATGTAGAAACCTTTTTTAAGTATACCTCTTCGGTTTTCATAAAAGGAGAATTTTGATTTAGTATCCGTATCGAGTTTCAGATTAGTAAGTATATGATAACCACCAAGATGATTTTCTTTAATAAATGATTTCCATTTATTTCCGTCATGATCTACACATACATACAAGATCACGACATCATTCTTCACCGCGAAATCCTCGAACTTTTTAATTGTTTTCACATCGCGTAATTCCTGCCTGCATGGCGAACACCAGGTGGCCCAATAATCAACGTAAACGATTTTATTTTTGAATTTGCTGATCAGTTGATCAAAACTTGTAATGGTATTAGATAGATAATGAATTTTGCTTTGCTGAGCGCTCGAATGAAGTGAAAAAAGAAAAGCCAGGATAACCAGGCAAAAAGTTGATTTTATTTTTTGTTGTTTCATTGATTTGATAGTTTCCTGATACAATGGCGGATCATAGAATTGCGAAGTTTTAAAAACTTCGCAATTCTTGTTTTTAAACGTAATGATACCGGCATTGCAAAATATGCAGCCTGCTTTCTTTGACCTGATAGACCAGCCGATGTTCGTCTGTTATTCTTCTGCTCCAGCAACCGGAAAAATTGCCTTTTAAAGGTTCTGGCTTACCAATGCCTTTATAAGGTGTTCGCAGACAATCCTTTAACAACTCATTTATTCGTACTAAGGTTTTTTTATCGATTTGTTGCCAGTATAGATAATCCTCCCAGGCTTTAGTTTGCCAAACCAATTCCATCTCAATCTTCGATCAGCTTTTGAGCTAAATATTGACCACCATTCATTTCATCGATGGCTTCCTGCAAACGTTTCCTGTTGACTTCGTTTCCCATCAGGTGCATAGTCTCAACCATCGAATTATATTCTGCGAGTCCCACCACCACTACATTCTTTCCTTTACTGCGGGAAACAATTAATGTTTCTGCATCATCATTCACCATATCCAGGCTTTTAGCAAGGTTTTTTCTAAACTCCGTATAATTTAAGACTTCCATGTAGCTGAATTGAGTACTTATTTAAGTACAAAAATAAGATTTTTTATTAAACTAATACTTTCTGCGTTCAAAACTCCGCATTTTACTCCACTCCGCATTTGACACTCCGAATTTCGCATTCCCTTATTCCTCCATCAGCCTTCTGATTAACTCTGCACTTTGCTTCTTACCTTCTTCGAGCCGGTCTTTAAAAAAGGCTTGTACTTCGTTGAAATGCTTTTTATACCCCTCCATATCACCATAGCCTATAATAGCCGACCATTCCCTCACCGCCGAATGAAACTCAAGATCGTCGCCTCTGATCGATTTATCATAAAGGGCAGTAACGATCGATTCTTCCAGCAACTCCTCGTTCCTGAATAAATATTCGGCAATACCCAGGCGCAGCCGGAATGGCGGGGTTTGGGCAATAAGGTTATCATAGGGATTTACGCCAAGGTGATACCAGGCATCAACCATACTTAATATACTGAGGTGCGAATTCGGTTTTTGTAACTCGTGATTTTGGGAAAGGGAGAATTCCTTCATTACTTTATCGTTGAGCAAAATAGGTTTGCGGCTTTCGTGAAATACAAAATCACGTGCTCTGTACAACCTTTCCCTGAATAGCTTTTCCTGCTCCTGAATCATCAGCTTAAACAACTCCGACTCGGAAGCGGCGTATCGCTTCACTTGTTGCCGGGCATAAGGGTTCAGGATAGCAAGGCCTGCATAAACGTGTGCTTTATAACTGAAAATACGCAGCGTAGTTAAAATTTTAACATTATCTATGCCGCCAATATACGAGCCATTTTCCCAGGGAAAAAAACCAGCTTCCTTCCAGGCAGTACCCATACTCTCGAAACCCACGTGGGTAACAGCCTGGGTATCGGCAACAATCTTGTCGTGCTCATGGAAGTCGGCTATTTCAACAATATCGCTGCCCACGGCAGTAAATAGCTCTATCATGCGTTTATAGGCAGGCAGGTCGGACCGGTGGCGAATCAACACCAGCTTTTGATCTTTGGGATCGAAACCCGGGCCATGCATCGCATGAAAAGTGATGATCTGTGCATCCGCGGGCAGGTATTTCTCAAATATGGTGATCTCGGGATGTTTGACAGAAGTTTGGCCGGCAACAATAGCGCCGTATTTTGTAGAAGGCCCATAGGCTGCAACAACATCATGCAAACGGTCGGCCTCCACCGAATAAATGATCAAGTCGCTCGAGCGGGCAATATCGCTGCCGTGATCTTTAATTTTGATGCCCAGAGGCGCAAGTTCGTCTTCCAGCCTCGACCTATTTTCGGGCAAATCACTGCCAGAAACTGTGTATCCTGCCTTTGCAAATGCTTTTGCGTACAGTTTACCCATATCGCCTAAGCCGATGATACCTATATTCATGCCCCTAATATACTCAGCCCTGGCAAATTTTATAATCAATACTTAATATTCCTTGTAATTTCCGGCTTTATTTTTACTTAATTTAGTATATCTTTTGCTGGATAAAATCAGTATAAGTCAGTGAGAAGATTTTTTTTCAGGGGCTTGATTAATTTATAATTAAAACAGAACCAAATTTACTACTATGATAAAGCGCGTTACCGGATATTTTATCACCATTTTATTTTGCCTGTGCATAAACAGTGGCGTATTATATGCCCAGGATAGCACTGCCAACAAACAAACAGAAACTCCAAAACCCCCTGCTGTAAAATCAGCAGCAACAAATCCTGCAAAAACTGCGATCGCTAAACCAATAAAGCATTTTTACCGAAAATATACCCCGCCGGTTGTCAACCCGGCCACAACCACCGATACGGGAAAGGCAAATATACCTGCAACGCAACCCGACACCAGCCAGCCAACTGATAAAAGCCTGAACGGCCAATACCAATATCTTTTAACAAAAATTTACCACTATCAGCAGCCATTGCTGGCGGCGCTATGGAAAAATGCGATTGATACGCTTAACATTAATCGTTCACTATTAAAAGAAACAAGGGCTAAATTGGCACTGCAAAGCAAATTAGCTGACAGCCTCAAGAAAAATGCTGCCGACCAGCAACAGTCAGTCAACGCGACGGAAGAACGCGTGAATTCGATTAGCCTTTTTGGTATCTTTTTATCGAAATCAAGCTATAATTTGTTAATGGTTGGCGTAGTGGCCCTGCTAACAGTTGTATTGATCGTCGTGATCATATCAACATCAAAGCACAAGAAAGAAGCCAAATACCGCACCGAGCTTTACGAAGAGATTGAAGAAGACTTTAAAACCTTTAAAGCCAAAGCCCATGAAAAGGAACTCAAATTAGCCCGCGAATTGCAAACCGAACGTAATAAAGTAGACGAGTTATTAGGCAGGGGTTAAACTGGCTAAACTTTAATATTTATTTTATATCATCCGGTTATATTTGTTTGTTTTTAAGCGAAACATTCACCCTATTTAATGAGCCCAAAGCACCGCAACCCGCGCATCAGGCCGGTATTTAAAACAGCTGCGATAGACGATCAGGAGAAATTTAAGCCGCTGCCTCCGCCAACCGGCATCTACCCTTACCGGCTTGACATAAAAAAACTTATCCCCGGCATTCAAAACGATCACCTTTCTTTTCAAATGGCAGGTGATACCGGCGAACTCCTTTTTCCAGCAAATCAGCAACAGGTGATTGGCGCATTGGCTGCGCAATGTGTTAGCGGCGAACCTCCAAAACCACAATTCTTTTTTCACCTGGGCGACGTTGTATATAATTACGGGCAAGCCTCCGAATACTACCGGCAATTTTTCGATGCCTGGCGCAATTACCCCTGCCCTATTTTTGCAATTTCAGGCAATCATGATGCTGATATTGATCCCCTGCAAAAGAATCCACCGCATAGCCTGGATGCCTTTGTGTCGGTTTTTTGCAATCAAGCTCCGCTCGACCTTGAAATTGCCGGTGACACAGGTCGCAAAACCAATATACAACCCAATGTATACTGGATACTGGAAACCCCCTTGGCTGATATCATCGGACTGTATAGTAATGTGCCTCGTTTCGGGAATGTACAGGAAGATCAGCGCCAGTGGTTCATTGAAGCTTTAAAGGCCGCTACGGCCAATCAGAAAGCAATTATTGTATGTTTACACCATTCAGCATATTCGGCTGATACCAACCATGGTTCCAGCATACATATGCAAATGCTGATGGATAGCGCCATACGCGAATCGGGTGTATATCCTGATGTGGTGTTTAGCGGGCATGTACATAACTACCAACGCTTTCACAAACATTATCCCGATGGCAGGGTACTACCTTTCATTGTAGCCGGCGGTGGTGGCTATGCCAGTTTACATACCCTGGCCAATCCGGACGATCCTCAATATCCTGACACAAGCTCCCTGCTCGACGATGTTGAACTACAAAATTACTGCGACGATCAGCACGGGTTTTTGAAGATTGATCTAAGTAGCACAGTTGATGGTGTGCTGATAGAAGGGCGGTATTTTACGACAGATACGGGTGGAGCTGTATTGTATGATAGTTTCAGCATTCAGAGTCGTGTTCATTCGGAGGTAATTCCGATGGTGGGTATTTAGAAATACCTCAACCTCATTTTGAAAGAAGGCTTTTAAGGCAAAATCTTAATTCGATGACAGAGTACAGGTTTTATATTTGTTTTGATTACGAGTTTTCCAGCCCGTAAATAAAAAGATTCAGACGAAAGCAGGATGCGCAAAAACACTACCCGCGCACCCTTCGGCAGGCTCAGGGTGACACCCTACGCGTAATATTTACGAATAAATCCTCTGGGTAATCTTCTTATCCAACGAATCAAGGTTCAGACAATAACGCGATGTCTCCTTGCGATTGCCACGTCGCCCCCAACGCACAGGCCCTGCGCTGGCTCCCCGCAATGACAGCAAGTGATCGCGTGTCCAACAAAAAAGCCACCCCTTTGCAGGAATGGCCTTTAATATCTGATCTTCCGGTACTATCACACCTTGATCTCAACTTCAACACCGCTTGGCAATTCAAGCTTCATTAAAGCATCAACAGTTTTTGAGTTTGAACTGTAGATATCCAGCAACCTCTTGTAAGAGCACAACTGGAATTGCTCGCGTGCTTTTTTGTTTACGTGCGGTGAACGCAATACGGTAAACACTTTCTTTTCGGTTGGCAGCGGAAGTGGTCCGCTTACTACAGCGCCCGTAGGCTTTACTGTTTTTACGATTTTCTCTGCTGATTTATCAACCAGGTTGTAATCGTAAGATTTCAATTTAATTCTGATTCTTTGGCTCATCGTTTTTGTTTTTAGTTGTTCAATCCCTATAAGAGCTATTGACTATAGTTGATTGAGTTAATTATGTTTATTAAGTTGATTGAGTTAGTATCCGTTGAACTTAATCAACTCAAACTAACCCAATCAACAACTTAACTTATTTATGCGTTTGCTGCTGCTCTTTTGCCTTTTGCTTTAGCAACAACTTCTTCCTGAACGTTACGTGGTGCTTCAGCATAGTGATCAAACTCCATAGTTGAAGTTGCACGGCCTGAAGTGATGGTACGTAACTGCGTTACATAACCAAACATTTCAGAAAGTGGCACAGTAGCTTTAATTACCTGCGCCCCAGCGCGTGAGTCCATGCCCAAAAGCTGGCCACGACGACGGTTCATGTCACCGATAACATCACCCATATTTTCTTCAGGAGTTAATATCTCAATCTTCATGATGGGCTCCAGCAATACCGGTTTACATTTTGGCAATGCTTCGCGGTAACAGCTGCGTGCGCAAATTTCAAAAGATAAAGCATCTGAATCGACTGCGTGGAACGATCCGTCGAATAAACGAACCTTCATGTTCTG
>CAIPPO010000079.1 GCA_903866915.1 uncultured Mucilaginibacter sp.
CAAGGGGTTGTATCATACCTCTTTTTCTTCTTTTGTTTTTCTAACAATTTGTGCCATCAGTTCGGCTTCTACTACAATCCGGGTACCAACCATACCGATGCCTTTCATTTGCGCAATACCGCGACGAATTGGTGCTACCAGGCTACAATAAAATATGATCGTATCGCCCGGTACCACTTTATCTTTAAACCGCGCATTTTCGATCTTTAAAAAAAGCGTAATATAATTCTCCGGATCCGGTACCGTATTCAAAACCAGGATGCCTCCGGTCTGTGCCATTGCTTCTATCTGTAAAACACCCGGAAATAAGGGTGCGCCCGGAAAATGCCCTGCGAACAGATCCTCATTCATGGTAACATTCTTCAAACCGACAACGTGATTTTTGCTTAACTCCAATATTTTATCAATCATCAGCATAGGCTGACGGTGCGGCAATATCCGCATGATCTCAACCGTATCATAAACCGGCTTCATATTGGGGTCGTAAACTTTAATATGTTTACGGCTACGTTCTTTTTTGATCAGCGTTTTGATCTTTTTAGCAAAGGCAACGTTTGCCGCATGTCCCGGCCTTGCCGCCATAATATGGCCGCGTAATGGAACACCAACCAGTGCCAAATCGCCAATCATATCTAAAAGCTTATGCCTGGCAGGTTCGTTTTGGTGACGGAGCTCAATATTATTAAGTATACCCTGAGGTGCTACTTTAATGTCCTTACGGTTAAATATGCGGGCCAGGTGGCTAAGTTCTTCGTCATCTACTTCCTTGTCAACCACAACAATAGCATTGTTCAGATCGCCGCCTTTGATCAGGTTATGCTTTAGCAGCATTTCTAACTCATGCAAAAAGCAGAAGGTTCTGCAGGATGCAATTTCGGTAATAAATTCACTGATCGATGAAATACTGGCATGCTGGCTTCCCAATACCTGCGAGTTATAATCAACCATACAGGTAAAGCGGTAATCATCAAGCGGCATAGCCACCATTTCAACCTTTCGATCTGCTTCCGAATAATGAATATTGTAGGGTATATGATAGTACTCCCGGTCGGCATCCTGTTCCACCAGCCCTGCGGCTGAAATAGCATTCACAAATTGTATCGAACTGCCATCCATGATCGGAGTTTCAGGACCATCCATATCAATCAATACGTTATCTACCTCAAGTCCAACCAATGCCGCCAGCACGTGCTCAATAGTACTTACACTGGCCCCATTTTGTGAAATGGTTGTACCGCGCGAAGTATCCGTCACATTATCTACATCAGCGTCAATAACCGGTGATCCTTCGATATCAATCCGCCTGAATTTATAACCGTGATTTTCCGGAGCGGGGTTGAAGGTCATGGTAACCTTTTCGCCGGTATGCAAACCCGTACCAGAAACAGTAACGGGCGTTTTGATGGTTTTTTGTTTTACATTCATCGTATTTTGAACGGATGCTAAATTGAGTTTTCGTTTAATTTCCGCAATTCAGCAACTATTTTTTCTAGCTCTGCTATTTTCTTTTCCAGTTCGGGCAAACGTCCGATTACTACCTGCGAACGCATATGATTGTTTAAATGGGTGGCTGGTGAGCCCATCCACTTTTTATTTTCCTCGGTTATCGACCGACTGACGCCCGACTGTGCCTGAACCTGCGTTCCCCGGGCAATGGTAACATGCCCAACTACGCCAACCTGGCCGCCTATGATTACATTTTCGCCTATTTTCGTGCTACCCGAAATGCCCGTTTGTGCTGCTATGACGGTGTTTGCACCTAACTCCACATTATGGGCCACCTGAATCAGGTTATCCAGCTTAACTCCTTTCCGTATCACTGTCGACCCCATTGTAGCCCGGTCGATGGTTGTATTGGATCCGATCTCAACATCATCTTCAATTACAACATTCCCAATCTGCGCTATTTTATTATAGGTACCATCAGCATTAGGGGCAAATCCAAACCCATCGCTGCCAATAATGGCACCTGAGTGAACGATTACGTTGTCTCCAAGCACACAGTCGAAATATACTACCACACCCGGGAACAAAGTGACGTTGTTACCAAGCTTTACATTGTCTGCGATATAGGCATTAGGATAGATTTTACATTGACGACCGATACTTACTCCGGGACCGATATAGGCAAAAGCACCGATATAACAATTGTCGCCTATGGATGCCGTGGGGTGCACAAAACTAGGCTGCTCAACTCCAGTTTTATTAAGTTTTATCGTATTGTATTTTTCAAGCAGTACCGAAAACGATGAATAGGCATTCTCTACCCTGATGAGGGTTGCCTTAACAGGCGCAGTGAGCACAAGATCGTGGTTGACGATAATGATAGAAGCAGCGGTGGAATAGATAAACTGCTCGTATTTAGGATTGGCCAGGAACGATAGTGAACCCAGACCGGCTTCTTCAATTTTAGCCAACTTGTCTACAGCGATTTTCGGGTCGCCTTCAACTGTTCCGTTGAGCATAAAACCTATCTCCTGCGCGGTAAATTGCATCGGGCAAAGTTAAGTGTAAATATTAAAGCAACAAATTATTAATCAGTTGATGAAATTGGTATTTGATCATCTATTTTCGGCATCAAAAAGGGCCTTAGAATAGCAGGTAATATGCTTTTTTACGGTACGCGATAACGAACCAAAGTTCGAATTGTCGCTTGCCTGCGCTATATCCTGCAGTTTGCCATCTTTCATCAGGATGTTTATGCTGTCTTCACCCGGTGTATAAGCACTATTGCGGATGGTATCGGTAAACACAAAATAATCAATCTGTTCATCGCTGATCGGCAGTTGCTGCCGCGCCCGGTTATTTAAATTATCGATAAATTCACTTTCAGGCGCGTCAATAGTTATATCAACATGGTATAAGTTTCTTTGCATCAGCATTTTGCAAAGTGTCGATAAAATAAAATCATCGCAGCTCTCCCACACCTTTATAGCGGCCATAATATCGCTGTCGTCCAGGCAAACAAATGCATTAACGTGTACGTCGTTGGCCATAAAATCGAGTTTAGTTACCGGATCGCTCAAAAAATGCCCAAGTGCAGGTGTAGCGAAAAGTATTTTCTTTTCCAGGGAAAGTTCCCGGGCTCGTTTCAATATTTTGGCTAGCAACAGTTCGGCCGATACCACAGTTTTGTGGAGATATACCTGCCAATACATCAGGCGCCTTGCGATGATAAATTTCTCGATAGAATAGATACCTTTTTCTTCAACCGCAATATGCCCATTAACCACATCGAGCATTTTAATAATCCGATCAAAACTAATTACCCCCTCAGACACACCGGTAAAAAAACTATCCCTGTTAAGGTAGTCCATACGGTCCATATCCAATTGTCCGGATACCAGTTCGTGCAGAAATCCTTTATGATAAGAACCGTCGAAAACTGCTATCGCTGTTTCAAGCCGGCCGTTGTACTGCTGGTTAAGCTTGGTCATCAGCAAGGTTGAAATATCCTCGTGCACAATACCCTTAACTATGGTTTCTTCAAGCGCATGTGAAAATGGCCCATGACCGATATCATGCAGTAAAATAGCAATAGCTACCGCCTGTTCCTCATCGTCAGTAATATCATGGCCTTTATTACGCAGGGTATCGATGGCCAGGCACATCAAATGCATAGCACCAAGTGCATGATGAAAACGGGTATGCAGGGCTCCGGGGTAAACCAGGTGCGTCATGCCCAACTGCTTGATATACCTTAAACGCTGAAACCAGGGGTGCTCTATTAGACTGAACACTAAACCGTCAGGTATACTGATGAACCCGTAAACGGGGTCGTTTATGATCTTCTTCTTTTTCAATGGATGGCCTGTATGCAAAAATGTCAATTTATAGTAACAATACGCCCTTATTTGTTAATTTTTGTTAATACATTCAAACGCTGATAACATTTGCCTGCTTTAGGGGTTATCTTTGCAATTAAACTATAATTATGCAGGAAACAACCATTTTATGGGCTGATGATGAGATCGATCTGTTAAAGCCGCATGTGCTTTTTTTGAGCGAGAAAGGCTATAAAATCACAACTGTTACCAATGGCAGAGATGCTGTTGAAGCTTTTAAAAATAATTATTTCGACCTTATTTTCCTGGACGAAAACATGCCAGGCTTAACTGGCCTGGAGACTTTATCTGAGATTAAGAGCATCAATAACGATGTACCTATCGTTTTGATCACCAAGAGCGAAGAAGAATACCTGATGGAAGATGCCATCGGATCTAAGATAGACGATTACCTGATCAAACCGGTCAATCCAAAACAGATATTACTGACGATTAAAAAGCTGACTGAAAATAAAAGGCTGGTAACTGAGAAAACAACCATGGCCTACCAGCAGGATTTCCGCACCCTGGGCATGACACTTAATGATAAGTTAAGCTATCAGGAATGGGTAGACGTATACAAAAAGCTGATCTATTGGGAGCTTGAACTGGAGCAGTTGGAAGATGAAGGAATGCATGAGATCCTGACCCTGCAAAAGGCTGAGGCCAATGTGCAATTCAGCAAGTTTATTGAAAAAAATTATACCGACTGGATCAAAAATCCGGATGCGGGGCCGATAACTTCTTCTCAACTATTCAAAAAGAAAGTATTCCCTAAGCTGGACGGCAAAGGGCCGGTGTTTTTTATACTGATCGATAACCTGCGTTTTGATCAGTTCAAGATTATTAACCCATTGATTTCAGAGTATTTTAGACTGGAAGACGAGGACACTTATTATAGCATACTGCCAACAGCTACACAATACGCACGCAATTCCATCTTTTCGGGCCTGATGCCATTGGATATGGAAAAGCGTTTCCCAAGCATGTGGCAAAATGATGAAGACGAGGGTGGCAAAAATCTTTACGAAGAGCAATTCTTAGGAGACCAGATCAAAAGGATTTTAAGGAAAGACATCAAATTCTCGTACCATAAAATATTAAATATCGACGAAGGCAGATCTTTGAATGAATCGGTAAACAATTTAATGAACAACGAGCTGAATGTGGTGGTTTATAATTTTGTGGATATGCTTTCACATGCCCGGACCGATATGCAAATGATACGCGAACTGGCGAGTGATGACGCCGCTTACCGTTCGTTAACAATATCGTGGTTTGAACACTCGCCACTCTTTGATTTGATCAAATACCTATCGCAAAAGCAGGTAAAGTTGGTACTTACGACCGACCACGGGACCATTTGCGTCAAAAATCCGAGCAAGATCATTGGCGATCGGAATACAAATACCAATCTGCGCTACAAACAAGGAAAGAATCTGAATTTCAATGCCCGTGATGTGTTTCATGTAAAAAATCCGCATGATATCATGCTGCCAAAGTTACATGTAAGCTCAAGTTTTGTATTTGCAAAAAGCGACAGCTATTTCGTTTATCCTAATAACTATAACCATTTCGTTAATTTCTACAACGAGACCTTCCAGCACGGCGGGATATCGCTCGAGGAAATGATCATCCCTGTTATTGCTTACGGTCCGAAGTAAGCTATAACCGGGTTAATTATAACTTCACGAATTTGGTTTGACCAATGATGGTGTTGTCCTTACTATCTACTAGCTGTACCAAATAGCTACCGGTAAGCAAGTTGCTTACATTTCCTTGCCAGTTAGGTTCAGAAAGTACGGCGTACTTAACTACGATACCGGCACTATTGCTGATTCTTAAGTTATAGGTTGTTTTGCTGACAGCTTTAGGTACAAAACTTATGCTGATATTACTGGTAGCAGGATTAGGGTAGATACTCAGGTGATCGCTGCTGCCCTGGCTGCTGATCTTCACATCAACGATGTCAGAATAGGTGATCGTATTATTAAAATCTTCCTGTTTCAAACGATACTGGTTATCGCCATCGTATGCATAATTATCAAGCAATGCGTAGGAACCTGCACCGGTTGATACCGTGCCACCAACTACACTAAATGTTTTACCGTTATCGTTGCTGCGCTCAACAGTAAAGTGGGTGTAGTTTTGTTCATTTACAGCCGACCAGGTGAGCTGCACATGCTTGCTTGTACCTACCTGGCTGCCGTTGAAACTGATCAGCTTGTATTGCAAGGCAGGGTTTTGATTGATGAACACACTAAAACGGTGTGCGCCAAAAGTGGTTGTATCGCCGGTGTTGATGGTAAAGCTATAGCTTTGCGTTTTGCGCAGGTCGGTCGTATCTTTGGTTTTAGCATCAACCAGCAAAACATTATAAAGCTGCGGGATGCCAACCAACTCTTTGATGTTTAAACTGAAAGTACCACTGGTGGTTGCTTTAATGTTCAGGTGGATGGTATCACCCTTTAATGCCAGCGGTAACTGGTTATAAGCTACGGGAACGTTATCTGAAGATAAGCTTGACAAACTCACCTTGCCTGCACCTGTGCGGTAACGAGCATCTTCAGCCAGGTTAAATGTTGATTTGGCATTTTGATTGAAAAAGATCACTGTGCCATCGGTATTCAGGGTATCAAGGCCTAACTGCAAACGCAGGTATTGCGGGGTGATTTTGGCAACAGGCTTACCCATTAACAAATTTGCTCCGGTATTTTCGGCAGTTGTTTTGGCTGCTTCCTTGAAAGTAATTGCAGCAGAAGAACTGGTTGCCTGTACAAAGAAACCCTGACCGCTGGCGATAATATTGCTGTTGGCTATACCGAGGCTACCTGTCTTACTTGTAGAACCGGCCATATACACATTATAGTTGCCTCCACCAGGCATACCGGCAGGTATCAGTTCGTAGCAGAAAGACGTTACATGTGGTGCGTAAATAGCGGCGCTTGAGTTTAGGGTATCCAATTTATCCCAATCGATCGAACTGGCATATGGGTTACCAACCAGGTTAAAGCCCTGTATAAGTGGGTTGCCGGCATTAGTTGTAGACCAGCCCAAATTGGTTGATGAACCCTGGTACCATGGATGCACAGTAACCGAACCCTGGTTCAGCGTGCCCACTGCATTTAAGGTATCAGTTGTAGCGGCTGCACCAGCTGTTGTTAGTGCGCCAATGGTAGCTTGTTTAATACTGCCCCGGTAATAGAACAGAAAGCCGTTACCTACCGGTATATCTTTAGTTGGGTAAGTAGCATCACTCAAGCCGTAGGCCGCAGGGTTGGTAATATCGCTGATGCCAACATAGTTACTGTTAAGGAAAGTAGTGTATTGCGGCACCAGATTTTCACGCCACAAGTATAAAGTTGGATTGCCTGATTTGTTGAAACCGCCGCCGCTACCGGTAACTACCGTATTGGTAAGCAGGCAATTAACACCTGAATAATTATTTGTACCATCATTACCTACAAAAACCGGTGATGACAGCAGGCGGTAACCCCTGTTAGCCGACATATACCTTTGAACGGTTACATTACCGGTAACACTGCAGCCGGTTGGGATTGCCGATACAGTAGCTGCACCATTAACATCGGAAAGCAGCGTTAAAAATCCGTTTGATGCAAGGGTGGTAGAGGCCGACAAGTTTAAAAGGCCCTGGCTCGCTACATAAAACTGACCTTTTCCCGAACCTGAAAGTGCTTTGGTGCCACCATTTTTTACGTTCAAATTAAAAAAGGTGGAGCCGGCATTCGCTGCACTGTTGTCTGTTAGTGATTGTACACCTGATTGATTTAAGTTAACTGTACCAGACGAAGCTTTAAATGTACCGGTATTGCTATAACTGTTATTAAAATTGATCGTTCCGTTGGATTGGCTGAACAATGACGTCGCCAGGCTATTGGTGAATGTATTGTTGAAATTGATGGCACCGGTATTGGTGACATTAATGGTACCCTGGTTATCAACAGTACCGTTGATGGTTAGTGTGCTGGTACTGTTTTGGTTATAAACACCTGTATTAACTACTGTACTGCTGGCTGTAACAGCACCAGCACCGCTTTGGTTAAATGTGCCCGAATTGCTTACCGGCCCGGCTAAGGTTACCGTATTAGCACTGGTGTTAAATGTACCGGCGTTGGTGAAATTACCCGGAAAGCTCAATGCTTTAGAGCCATTTTGGAATGTTGTACCAGTGGCCGAAGAAAATGCCGAAACTGCAGGCATCACAAACGTTGAAACGTATGCGTTACCACCAAACGTATTGTAAGTAATATTTGAGCCTGTATTAAATTTGATCTTAGGATTGTTTGTACTTAGGTCTACGGTTTCAGAACCTGTAGCAAGAACCATATCACCAGAAATGATCATCGGGAAATTGACGGTATCAGTTGTCGCATCAAAAATCTTTTTACCAGTACCCGAAAATTTAAGGTACTGGTAATTTCCACCATCATTGTCGAATGTAGTAGTTGTGGGAAATATTGAACTTGTGCTTGTGTAAACTTCCTGGTCAACATTTCCTGAGTAAACAACCGTTGTTGTTCCTAATGCAGTTGACCCTGTGCCATTTACTGGATTATTACCTACTGAATAAAAATCAACATAATTTGAACCTAGCTGTCCTGTAATAGGGTCCTTTTGCTGGACTGATATAGCGTGAGCACCTTTCAGATATAAAGTTGTATTAGCATTATTTGCTCTGGCCGAAAGGGAAAATCGTGCCTGAGGCTGAAATTGTGATGTACTCCATTTAATTTCTCCAGAGTTTTGCAATATCAACTGCCCACCAATAGTTAAAGACCCAGCATTCATTCCAAGGTTGGCGTTACTTACTGCAAGAATCTGCCCAGTTCCAGGATCATTTTGGGTTTGAGAGTTTACAATAACGTTTCCACTCACAACCATAGTGAGTCCGATACCATTATTACTGGAGTTTCCTAAATTAAACCGCGTAATGTTATTCACACCAATTGTAGGAGGAATAGTGTTATCCCCCATCTGAAAAGTTGCACAGTAGAGTTTTCCACCACCATAAAGCCAGGTTTGTAAGTGATAATCATAGCCAAGAGGGTAGTTAAGACTTCCGTCTCCTGCCAGCCCAATGTTATTACTGTGCATTTGCAACAAAGTACCTGTTATATTTAATTTACCTTCAATGTCAATATTCACATCCTTTAAAGAATCATTCGTAGACGAATTATCACCTATAATCATCGAAGCGATTGAAACTGAGTCTGTTGACTTCAATATTGGCCGATTGGAGAAATTAAAAAATACACTTGTTCCAAATTGAACACTATCAGCATTTCCTGTTTGCCCTGGGTATTTAGTTGCAGTGACGCCCCCAACGATCCAATTTGCCGCGGAAGTCCAATTATTTGCTGCAGCGCCTGTTGCCAACCCGGTCCACACATAGGTAGCCTGTGCAGAAGCCTTTCCGGCAAGTAAAACAAGCAGGGGTATAATAACCAGGAAGCGTAGATTTTTGTACCAGTTTTTCATCAGCGTCAGTTCAGTAACTTTATTATGTTTAGCGTGTGCGCTTAAACCATACAAATATCATGCACCAATACACTATCGCGTGGTTTTAGCCTGTTTCCTGACGATAAAGCAGAATTTTGACTAAAAACAGATATTTTATCTTCCTGCAAACCGCAAAATAATGGTCGTTTTTATTCCCCAAAATGGGCAACAAACCCCACAGCGATAAAATCGTAAAAAAGGCATTTAAATCGCTTTAAGGTACTTTTTTGCCTGCGGACACAGCGCCCAAACCAAGCTTGAAAGGGCAATTTAAACAACAATAAAATGTTGAATTTTTACCCCTGTTTGTACCCGGTAAACTTAAGGTAAAACCAACAACTAACTGATAAATAGCGAAGTATATAATTTCTCAATAATTAAAATTATCCCCATCCCTGACTATAATATATTACTTCACAATTAATATAATTTGCTTTGTATGCAAATAATTCTACAGTAAATTGCCCGTTTCGTTACACTTTTAGTACAGATTTGCTAAAATTTAGCCGGAAATCTATTAATATACTACCTTTGTATCCATGGTATTTCCCCTTGAAAACCTGTCCGAATTACCCGCTGCTGCTGAAAAATTAATGAAGTTTGCCGGCGACGAGAAAATATTCCTGTTCAACGGTGACATGGGTGCCGGGAAAACAACCTTCATCAAATCGCTCTGCAAATTTGCCGGCGTCGATGAAAATGTAACCAGTCCCACTTTTTCCATCGTCAACGAATACCGCTGCGGCGACGACAAAATTTTTCATTTCGATTTTTACAGGCTAAAGAAACCAGAGGAAGCGCTGGATATGGGCTATGAGGAATATTTCTACTCGGGCCATCGTTGTTTAATCGAATGGCCAGAAAAAATTGAAGGATTGCTCCCTCAACATTATATCCGTATTGATATACAGGTTTTACCGGCTGGCAAACGCTTGCTAACTTTTACAAAGTTTTAGTTTTAAATCAACTGTTTTTTGTTTATCTTCATCATCCGGAAATAAATTATAATGAGTTCTGAGTTATACAGTGGTTTTTCTGATGTTGCCAGGCAGGCAATGATGCAACCCCAGGAGTCGATGCTGGAGGTAAAGAATAAAAAGAATAAGCTCTATATCGGCATTCCTAAAGAAACTTCCTTCCAGGAAAACCGCATAGCGCTGACACCGCTTTCGGTAGCGCTGCTGGTCAATAACGGGCATGAAGTTATCCTGGAAAACAATGCCGGGCAAGCTGCCAATTTTTCGGATAAAGATTACAGTGAACAGGGTGCCCATATTGTTTACGATACCAAGGCGGTATATGAGGCTAATATCATCATCAAAATAGCTCCTCCAACCCTTCAGGAGATCGAGCTGATGAAACCGCATCAGATCCTGATTTCGACCCTGCAGTTATCAACCTTAAAAGCTGAATGCCTGCATGCTCTTCTACAAAAGAAGATCACCGCATTATCCTTTGAGCATCTGCGTGATGAGGGTGGCTCACTGGCAGTGGTCCGCGCGATGAGCGAAATTGTGGGTGCTACTTCTATCCTGATCGCAGCAGAATACCTCAGCAATATTTTTGACGGCAAGGGCCTGATGCTGGGTGGCATCACCGGCGTTCCACCAACCGAGATCGTTATATTAGGTGCTGGTACCGTTGGCGAATATGCCGCCAGAACCGCCATTTCACTAGGTGCCGAGGTGAAGGTTTTTGATCCTTCGATCTATAAATTACGCCGTTTACAAAATAATATAGGCTCACGTGTATTTACTTCGGTAGTTCAGCCAATTGTCCTCGAAAAAGCGATCACTACCTGCGACGTAGCCATAGGCGCCATGCGCGCCGAGGATGGCCGGAGCCCCTGTATCGTTTCAGAAAGCACAGTAAGTCGTATGAAACCAAATTCTGTCATCATCGATGTAAGTATAGACCAGGGCGGTTGTTTCGAAACATCGGAGGTGACCAACCATACCCATCCTGTGTTCCGCAAATATGATGTGATACATTACTGCGTGCCTAATATTGCTTCGCGCGTGGCCAGAACAGCTACTTATTCACTAACCAACATCTTTACACCCATCCTGCTTGATATCGGCGAAAAAGGCGGACTTAAGAATGTTATCTGGCAAAAATCCGGTGTACGTAATGCTGTATATATTTTTGAAGGGCAACTTACCAATAAATTTATCGGCGAACGCTTCAATATTCCATGCAAAGATCTTGATCTGCTCATAGTTTCGCACCGCTAAACCCTGACTGCCAGCCTGTTCTATTAAGTTTTAAAAAAAACCTTGCGGAATAAAAAATCGTGGCTATATTTGCAGCCCCTACCGGGGGTTTCCCCCGGCAGAACGGAGTGGTAGTTCAGCTGGTTAGAATACATGCCTGTCACGCATGGGGTCGCGGGTTCGAGTCCCGTCCATTCCGCATCAAAAAAGAGGTTACATGCAAATGTAGCCTCTTTTTGTTTTTATGCTTCGCCCGTCCATGCGTGACGCCTGGACATAAGCAACGTTTAAGCGTGACGCTTGAATGGGCGGGGGGCGGTATAGGCGGTCAACTGCCCTTTCTAATGAAATATCCGCTGTACAAAAATATTCAACACTTCTACCAGGATCAGGATGATGATGACAATTTCGAGCCGGAAACTGTTCCGGTATTGGAGCAGGTCTTTAAATAACTCTAAATTATCTTTTACGATATTTAATCCTTCCTGAATATCCCTGAATCGTTCCTGCAGATCGAAAGTACGCTTCAGATCGATATGGATCTTGTTCAGATTTTCATCGTCCCAGGTTTCGGGTGGGGAATCGAAAATATATAGGTTTTCGGCGATCCTGTTTTTTAACACCAGCGTTTTGCCAATATATTTCTTTAGGTTGATACCCGAAATATTGAGCCTTCCTTTAGCTTCCAGCATTTGCGTATGTCGGTTGGTTTCTTCGATCAGCCGTGTAGTTTGTTCTTCATAATAGTCAAGCGCTACGGACTGAGATACCGTAAGCATGATCAACCGTAACACCTCGATATCCGAGTCAACGATCTCGATCGAGTTAAAACCGATCTTATTTTTACCGGCTTTGGTTAATATTTCAAACTCTTCGGTCAGGCTTTGGTCAAAAGCATTTTTGCAATAGGAGGATATTAACCTCAGGAATTCACTGATCCTGATATGATCATAATTTAAAAAGCAAACCACACCGTACCGGAAGATGTATATGAATTGGTCGTTGCCGGTCGTATAAAACAACTCATCGGCATCAGCATAATGCAGCTCAGCTTTAAAGGCGGCTTTAAATAACTTAATATCTATACTGTCCGCAATTTGATAGGATAAAACTTTTTGTAGCATAGCGGTATTGTAAATTCACAAAATGAAGGCCCTGAAATAAAAGGGTCCTAAGGGCAGGATCTCATAACTTTTTGTTATGCCCCGCGATAAAGAATCGCACAGCTAAAGTTACGTAAATACTTGCTTTTTATCTAGCTAAGATGCTGATTCCCATAAATACGATGTATAACCTCTTAAGCCTGATAAACACAAATGCCATTGATATAGGTTTTTTCAACTTTGATCGACGATAATTCGGAAGCATCTACCTGCATTGGATCTTTATCCAGCATAACCAGGTCGGCATATTGCCCGGGCTCGAGCGTCCCCATTTTTGCGTTACCGCTAATAGCTGCCGCACTTAAGGTATAACCTTTTAAGGCGGCTTCAACCCTGATGGCCTCATGAGGTGCTATTTCAAATCCTTCATTGTCCCTGCGCGTTACTGCCGCCGCAACGCCTTTCAAAGGATTCAGATCGCTTACTACTGGTGCATCTGAAGACAAAGCAGTTAAAATACCATGTTGTAATACAGATTTTACGGGGTAGCAATGATCGAGGTATTGCTGGTCGAGGTATTGCCGGAAATTTTTCCCGAGTTCGCTGATAAAAATAGTTTGCATCGATGTGGCGATCCCAGCCGCTGCCATAGCATTCAGGTGCTTTTCTTCCGGAAGACCCAGGTGCTCTATTCTTTTGATATTTCCTGGAAAGGGTTTGGATAGCTCCTGATAACATCCGATCACGAATTCAATTGCGGCATCGCCAATGGCATGGGTTGCCAAACCCAGTCCATTTTCCAGTGCCGCCCTACCCAACTCCAGGTATTGCGCCCTTTGAAGACGCAACACACCGTGTTCAGCCGTATTTTTATAAGTGCGCTTCAGTGCTGCTGTTTTGCCGCTGAGCCCGCCGTCGCTGAAAAACTTTACGGTATTTACGCTAAACCAATCCGAAACAAAATATTCCGGCAGATCAAATGGCCTTTCACCACCATCGGGTAACAATATGGGGATAGCATTAACTCTTAGTCCCATCTCACCAGACAAATTCATTTCATGGTAAGCCTGCAACAGTAAAGGGTCGACCGCGGGATCAGTAGCAGCTGTTATACCGAGGCTGTAAAACTGTTGCCTCGCTGCCCGGATCATTATTTTAAGCTCATCTTTAGTATAAGCAGGAATGTGTTTGCTGACAAGGCCAAGCGCCGTTTCCGAAAAAATACCATTCGGTATCCCATCCTTTCCTATTTGCATTACGCCGCCGGGCGGCACCGGGGTATCGGCGTCAATAGCGCTCAACTCCAGCGCTTTCGAATTGGCAGCAGCAATATGCGCGCAAGTGCGGATAAGAAATATCGGCTTTTTAGTAGTGATCTTATCCAGATCACTTTTGTCGGGCATTCTGCCTTCCTTCCAGCCAGCCTCATTGAACCCTCGACAGGTTATCCAGCCCAACTGAGGGTTTTGCCGGTGATAGTCGCCTATCATGTCCAGCATCTCCTCCATGCTTTTTGCCGACCTCACATCGAGCATAAAAGTCTTCAAATTACCCACCTTCCAGATATGGATATGGGAATCATTAAAACCCGGCAGCAATGCCTTACCGCCTGCATCGATCAATTCCGTGCCAGCCTCTGCCAATGGCTCCAGTTCATTCCACCTGCCAATGGCAATAATACGCCCGCTTTCTATAGCAAGTGTATCATTCCCTGTTTTGAATCCATTGTTAAAGGAAAGCAAACTGGCATTTCGGATGATCAACCTTGACATATTAACCTGACTTAGACTTTCACTGCTCTCTTCTCTTGCGCACGGGCAATGGCATCTTCCAAAACCTGCAAACCCTCAGCCAGTTGTTCGTCGGTGATGACGATGGGAGGCAGCAAACGAATACAATTGCTGAATAAGCCTGCACGTATCATTAATAAACCATGGGCCACGGCATCCCGGATGATCTCGAGTGTAACATCGGCATCGGGTTCACGGGTATCGCGGTCTTTTACAAATTCTACAAGGCGCATGGCACCTATTCCGCGCACATCGCCGATCAGCGGGTATTTATCTTTCCATTGCTCGAGTGTCGTACGAATGATCTCGCCAACATGGTTCACTCTTTCCAAAAATGCCGGGCTTTTGATAATGTTGATGGCCTCGATTGCTGCCACACAGGCGACAGGGCTGCCACCATAGGTACCACCCACACCACCAAGGTGCGGAGCGTCCAGTATTTCGGCTTTACCTGTTATAGCACTGATCGGCATACCAGCCCCGATAGATTTTGCACTTACGATGATATCAGGAATAACCCCACTATGTTCAACTGCAAAGAACTTACCTGTACGGCCTGCCCCGCACTGGATCTCGTCAGCAATAAATACGATGCCATGCCGATCGCATACTTCTCTTAATTTATGCAGGTAAGCTGCTGGGATGGGCAAAAAGCCACCCTCACCCTGTACCGGTTCAATTATTATAGCTGCCAGCGAATCCGGATCTACCTGCGAAATAAAGGCTTCTTCCAGCTTTTTAATGCTGTAAGCAACATATTCTTCTTCGGTCATACCCGGAATACCACGATAGGTATTGGGTGCGGGTATACGGTAAATATCAGACACATAAGAGCCAAATCCTTTTTTAAACAATGCATACTTGCTTGTCAGGCTTAAGGTAAGCAAGGTCCGACCATGGTATGCCCCTTCAAAACATAATACTGCATTACGTTTGGTGTAGTATTTGGCAATATTTACAGCATTTTCAACCGCTTCAGAGCCTGAGTTCGCTAATAATGTCTTTTTAGGAAAGTTGCCGGGAGTAAGACTGTTCAACAACTCGGCCAGATCGAGGTAAGGCTCCATGGTTGTAACCAGTGAGCAGGTATGAATATATTTATCCAATTGATCTTTGATCGCATTTACCACTTGCTCATTGCTGTGTCCGACATTGATCATTCCGATACCGCCTGCAAAGTCGAGCAGTTGGTTACCATCGACATCCCAAACCAGGGCGCCTTCGGCTTTCTCCACTACGATCTCGGTTGACTTTGCCAACCCGACCGGCAATGCGTTTTTCCTTCTCTCTAATGCTGCTAAGCCTTTTGGGCCCGGCAGCGCTGTTTTCAATTGAATGTATGACATGATATCGATAGTTTACTTTATCTGTTTTGAAAAATGATGACTGCTCAAATTGAAGCCTTTGTTGAGGTAAAGCCTATGCGCCGCAAGCCGCTGGTAACCCGAATCAAGTGTGACCGCTTTATACCCCATCGACTCTGCCAGATCACTCACATAATCCAGCAATAGGCCGCCTAAGCCTTTTCCGCGATGGGAAGGGAGCGTTGAAAGATCGTCGATATAAATGTGCTTGCCATTGAACAGGAACTGCAAATACCTGAATCCGACCGCTGCTACGGCTTTACCTTCCTCTTCAATATAAGCCAGGTTATACCCTTCGGTGATCATCTCCAGCACCATAGGTACAAATTGTTCATGATCCAGGTGCGGCCTGAGCTCCCGGAGCACATCCCAGCATTTAGCAATATCTGCTTCAGTCGAAGCTATTTTGATCTCCATTTGTTAAATATTGGTATCCCGGTTAATTTTTATAAAAACCCCGTAATTACCACAAACCGGGTCGTTCAGGTATTCGGGTATCAATGCGATCGGCTCAAAGCCTATTTTCATTTGCGGTGTCAAAGTTGGATCCGAACGCCGGCCACTGATCAGTTCGTTGTAATACGCTTCACCTGTCATTGCATCGCTTACAGCACCATAACCACTCATCATTCCAACCGTGATCTGCCCATTCAAGCCCAATTGTTTAACCAGTTCGTGCCGGGCGCGGTAAAGCAAGCGGGCAAGGCCCCGTCCGCGGTATTCCGGGTGTACGCCAATATCAAGGCCATAGAGCCATTGTCCATTCGGATCATGATTGGTCATCCAACCACCAGCAAAGGTTTCTTTAAATGAATGATGGACATCGTTCATATCAAAATCACTGCGCATAGTTGACGTCATACCGATCACTCTGCCATTGTCGGTGATCACAAACTGCCCTTCCGGGAATATTTCAAGATGCCTCAGGTAATGTTTTGCTAAGATAAGTTCGTCATCAGCCAACGTTGGAAAAACGATCCTTTGTAACTCTTCCAGCTGTTCAGCATGCTGAGGCTGGGTATTTTGAACTAAAAGACCAGCGTTTTCGGTGGCAGTAAAGGTTCGGATAATGGTTTGCATTTTAAACTTTTTAATGTACAGTATAGCCAAGTATCACATAAACGAGCGACGATAATCCGAAAGCGATAAATGCGTAGGGCAACTGCGACAATCCATGTTCAAGGTTGTTACATTCAGTACTTTGGGCCGTGAGCACGGTAGCGTCAGAGTATAGGCAGGCGTTGGCTCCGAAAACTCCGGCGCTGATCACTGCGCCACAGTTCAACAAAACGTTTGAACCAAAATGCTGCGCGAGCGGCACCACCAGCGGTATAGCAATAGCATACAAGCCCCAGGAAGAACCAGTTGTGACTGAAATTATTGATAGCGATACAAAAACAATAACTGGTAAAAACTCACGGTTGAGGTAGGGTGATGCCGAATGCAGAATGTACTGGGTAAGTCCCATCTTATCATTTACATCTTTCAATACATAGCTCATCATTAAAATGGCCAGTGCATAAACCATACTGTTAAATCCGCCAAATACGGTTTCTGACAATTGCTGGAAAGACCCCAGTTTGATGACCAGATAGTAAATAAAGGTGAACACCACAGCGACCATAACACCTTTCAGCGCATCGATATCAAAATAGATTGTTGCGATAAGCAATACAACGATTGGCAACAGGAAATAAATAACTTTTGATTTTTTAGCCGGATTCATTGTCGTAATGTCCAATGAGGCCGAACTGCTGAATTCGGTTTCCGTCAATCTGCCTGTTTCTTTTGCCCGGATATCAGCCTTTTTGAGGCGGCCAAACCAGGGTAAAATTCCATAGATGAACAAAGGGATAAGCAGCACCGAAACGTAACCATAAGAAACAAATGGGATCATTTTCCAGTATGTCGCCAAACCCCGTCCTTTTGCTGCAACATGGGAAGTCTCCAGTATATTGGCTACAAATATCGTCCAGGTAGAAATAGGCACTACTACACACCAGGGCGGAGCAGTGGTATTGACGATATAAGCTAATTTTTCGCGCGGCACCTTAAAAGCATCTGTGATCTTACGCATAGAAAGACCTACGGTAAGGGCACTCAGGTAATCGTCCAGAAAAATAAAAAGACCAAGCGCCCAGGCACCCATTAATGCACTTTTTTCGGTTTTCAGCCGGGTCAGCGCCCACTCACCAAATTTAAAAGTTCCACCACTTCGCACCATCAGTCCGATCAACGACCCATACAAACCGCAAACCAATATCACCCAAACCGAATCTTGCTTACCCATCACCGTCTCAAACGAACTCACAAAATTGCTAAACACATTCGTCCGCTCGTAATAACCGATAATGCCATAACCAACCAAACAGCCAATTAGCAGCGGCTCGAACGAGGTACGTTGCTTTATGGCAAGTATAATTACTACTGCAGGAGGGATGAGTGCTATTGCGCCGTATTGCATTTGGGTTGCTGTTAGAATGATTGATTAAGCTATTCCACCTATACTGATCAGTTTCTTTTCCATATACTCATACAGACCTTCGCTACCGCTTTCGTGACCTTGCCCGCTTTGCTTCCAGCCGCCGAAGGGTAATTCGGTGCCATGCGGGGCCCACTCATTGATACCCACAATGCCAAATTCAAGCCCCTCAGATGCCAGGATAGCTGTTTTTAAATTATTGGTAAAAACATAGGCTGCCAGTCCGCATTCGGTATCGTTGGCTTTAGCCAGTGCATCATTCAGATCAGTAAAAGGGAACAATGGCATTACTGGTCCGAAAATTTCGTGTTTTGCCAGTATCGAAGTTTGATCAATATTGGTCACCACTGCCGGCTCTATAAAATACCCTTTGGCTAAGTTTGCGGGTTTGATACCTCCAGTAAGAATTTCGGCACCTTCAGCACGAGCAGTTTCCAAAAGTGTATAAACGCTATCTCTTTGTTTACTGGTAATCAGCGGACCAAGATTAACGCCTTCTTCGAAACCGTTTCCAACTTTGAGTTCAGAAACATATTTGCTTACCAATTCGGCAAACTGCTTAAAAATATTTTGATGTATATAAAAACGCTGTGGAGCTATGCAAACCTGTCCATTATTACGGAACCTGGCAATAGAGGCAACTTTAGCAACAGCATCCACCTGCACATCATCAAATATAATCACCGGTGCATTGCCCCCTAATTCAAGGGATAGTTTAGTATTAGTCCGCGATGCTCCATCCATCAGTATTTTGCCCACACGCGTGCTACCCGTAAAGCTGATCTTTTTTACCCGCCCATCGTCCAGGAGGAACTCCCCTACCGAAGCGGCATCTGCAATTAATAAATTAAGGACCCCTGCTGGCAATCCGGCATGTACCAACGCATCTGTCAGATGATAGGCCGAAAGTGGTGTAAACTCAGACGGCTTAGCAACAACAGTACACCCTGCTGCGAGCGCTGCCGCCCAGGCACGTGCCGGATTATAAGCCGGAAAGTTCCATGCCGTGATGATCCCGATAACGCCCATCGGTTGCCAAATGACCGAACTCCTTTTATCCGCCCGGCTTGATGGTATTACTTTACCATTAGCCCGTTTGGCCTCCTCGGCATACCATTCGAATAAATTGGCAGCAACAGTCCATTCACCACGAGCCTCAAGCAATGGCTTTCCGCTTTCCAGCACCATATCATGTGCAATGGCATCCAAATTCTGACGCAGGTAATCCGCGGCTTTTTTCAGAATTTCAGCCCGAAGATAAGGCGTGGTTTTGCTCCAGCTTTTAAAGGCCAGGTGAGCTGCATCTACTGCAATTGCTGCATCTTCTGCATTGCCATAGCTGAAATGCATGATCAGTTGCTCACTTGACGGATCAATCAGCGGCAATTGCTGCCGATCTAATGCTTCAATCCAATGGCCGTTGATAAACTGCTTGTTTCTTGTTGAATTCACTTTTTATAATTTATTTGAAACGCCAACTTTCTGCGGGTCACCCAATAACTGGTGCAATCCACCCTCAATTATATCCAATCCTTTTTGCAGCAATTCTTCTTCGATCACCAGCGGGCTCAATACCCTGATCACGTTTCCGTTTACACCGGCATTAATTACAATCAACCCGTTATCTGCGCAATAGGAGATCAGTTTCTTACACAGGTCGGCATCCGGCTGAAAAGGATCGCCATTTTTTACCAGCTCAAAAGCCAGCATGGCACCAAGTCCACGCACATCGCCGATCGCCTTAAACTGGTGCTGAAGTGCTTCAAATCGCCCGCGAACTATGGTGCCGACGCGCGCTCCCAGCTTATTGATGTCAATTTCTTCCATGTAATTTAGCGTAGCCAGTGCTGCAGCGCAGCAAACCGGGTTGCCGGGATAAGTACCACCAATAGTAGATGGCTTACAAGAATCCATTATATGCGCTTTACCGATCACTGCACCTATCGGCATACCACTGCCCAGGCTCTTTGCCCAGGTTGAAATATCCGGCACCACATCATAATGCTGATAGGCGGCCCATTTACCTGTGCGGCCGAAACCACTCTGCACTTCATCGAGTATAAGCAGGATACCATACTGGTCACACACCTGCCGCAAACCTTCCAGGTATTTGCGTGGAACAACATTAAATCCACCCTCACCCTGCACTGGCTCCATGATAATGGCAGCAACCTGATCGGCAGCCACATGGGTATGGAAAAAATCCTCCAGTTCGCGCAGGTGTATGTCTGAAAATTCGTCAAGGTCGAGTCCATTGCCGTACCGGTAATGATCAGGAAAAGGTAAACGATAAACTTCGGGAGCAAATGGGCCACAGCCTAATTTATAGCCCACTTTAGACGTCAATGTCATACTCATCATTGTACGACCATGAAATGCACCGCTATAACAAATTATGGCTTGCCTGCCTGTTGCCTGACGGGCAATTTTAATAGCGTTTTCTACGCTTTCGGCACCCGAGTTGGTTAACATCACCTTGGTGTGGTCACCATGTGGGAAAAGTGTAGCCAGTTTCTCTGCAACCTGCATATACAGGTCATAGGTTGCAACATTAAAGCTGCAATGTATGAGTTTGGCCGCCTGCGCAGCAATAGCTTCCACTACCGGCTCCGGGCAATGACCTGCATTGACCACCCCGATCCCACCCGCAAAATCGATCATTTCCTGACCATCAGCATTAGTAATTAGGGCTCCTTTGGCACTGACTGCCGTGGAAGGATTAAAGATACCTATAGCATTAGGTACAAACTTTTTACGCCTTTCCAATATTTCTTTACTGTTCATCGCTATTTTATTTTAATCAAACTAATTGTTCTCTATCTATCTTTAATGAATTAGTACACATTTTTCGCTAAAGCTCCGCAGCTATAGTTTTTGCATTAACAAACTCCAGGATTCCCTGCCTTCCCAGTTCCCGGCCATAGCCTGACTTTTTGATACCGCCAAAAGGCAATCGGGGATCCGATTTCACCAGCGAGTTAACAAATACTGCTCCGCTATTGACCTGGCGTCCCAAAGCGACACCTTTTTCAATATCCCTGGTCCAAATGCTTCCGCCTAAGCCATAACTGGATTGATTGGCAACTTTGATAGCTTCGGTTTCATTTGCAACCTGGATAACGGACGCCAGCGGACCAAAGGCTTCTTCCTCGAATGTGGCCATACCCGGTTGCACATTCAATAACAGGGATGGCTCAAAGTTTGCCTGTTCGACCGATCCGCCTAGCTGCAACAAAGCACCAGCCCGGATAGAGCGGTTCATTTGTTTCTCCAACTCCTGCGCCAGATCAATCCTTGCCATCGGTCCGGTTGTGATACCATCGGCAAACGGATCGCCCTGCTTAAGCTTTTTTAATTGTAACTGCAGCTGATAAATAAATTCATCCTTAATAGCCAGCTCAACAATAAACCTTTTAGAGGCGATGCAGGATTGCCCCGCATTAAGCATTCTCGACTGGATAGCTACTGTCGCAGCTTTTTCAACATCCGCATCGGCCAGCACGATCAGGGCGTCTGAACCACCCAGCTCCAGCAACGACTTTTTGATGTATTTACCGGCAAGCATTGCTACCGAAGTGCCCGCACGCTCACTGCCAGTTAAAGTTACGGCCTGTACAATATTGGACGCTATTAGCTTTTCAACTTCGGGCACATCAATAACCAATGATTGAAATACCCCTTCAGGCGCTCCGGCTTCTAAAAATATTTGCTCAATAGCCAGCGAGCAGCCGGTAACATTGGGTGCATGCTTCAACAGCCCTACATTACCAGCCATTAATGTGGGTGCCGCAAATCGAAAAACTTGCCAGAATGGGAAATTCCAGGGCATAATGGCCAAAACGGCTCCGATTGAATGATAACTTACAAATGATTGGTAAAAGCCAGCCTCAATTGCCTCGTCCCGCAAAAAAGCCTCAGCATTTTCAGCATAATATTCGCATACCCAAGCGCATTTCTCAATTTCACCTTTAGCTTCGGTAAGCACCTTACCCATTTCACGGCTGATCAGGGAAGCAAGTTTATCCCTGTCGCGGCGAAGTATTGCAGCCACCCGGTTTATTATATCCGCACGGATGCCATAATCCTGCTGCGACCAATGCGGGTATGCAGTAGCCGCTTTTTCCAAAGCCAGGTTGATTGCACCCGAATCCATCAGCGGATACTCTGCTACTACCTCCTGATTAAAAGGGAATATAGATCTAAATATTTTGGTCATAAAATGTCCGATCCAAAGGATCGATTTGATATTCGTTATAATTGGTTTTATTAACTATTGGTGCTAATTGCTTTCAATACCTGTTCAGCCGCTACCCGGCCGGTTTGGGCGCCACCATTCATATAGCCCTGAAATTCGCGACTAACGTGCTCCCCGGCAAAATAGATCTCACCTACGGGAACTCCTTCCCATCCGGCGAGCGTACTCCATTGCCCCGCTTTAAATGAGCTGTAGCCTGCCTTCGAATCAGTATTATTTTGCCAGCAAAATTTCATCGTCTTGTTATTATAGGCACTTTTCATACCCGGAAAAATGGTATTAAAATCTGGCAAAAAGCTTGCACTTAGTGCTTCAGGCCCCATGCTATCAATGTGGTTACTGAAATCACCTCCCGCAAATACTGTAAAGCTGCCTTCTTCATCAGATTGCATTTGACTGCTATCCCAGCCGCAACCAAAACTAAGGTCGGTATAGGTATAACCCTGGCTGCCTTTTTCACGCCATGGCTTATGAGAAACGCCCATGAATAGTTTACTGCTATTACCATAACCTATTTCGTTGATGCACTTTCTTTTTCCATCAGGCATCGGCACCCTGAAATCAACGGTTCTGAGCATTGTGAATGGGATAGCAATAATCACCCTGCTGGCATCCACCGTGAATACACGATCCCCGAATTTGAAATCCAGGCTGTAGCCTTGTTCCTTATTTTGGCGAATTCCCGTTAAACGATACCCCATTTTTACCGAGGTTTTTACTTTTTCGTAAAGCGTATCGGTCAGGTGCTGACTACCGCCTTGTATTTTAAATACTTCATGGTCAGATCCAAACAACTCGTATCCCTTAGCACCATCGACAGGTGCAATAAACATGATCAGGAAATTTACCGCCGATTGCTGCGATGCTTCCATGCCATATTCGCGCGTCAATGTCACGTTCAAAAAGTCAAACAGCCATCCTTTTATGCCGATTGAAGTAAGGTAACCGGTGACCGTTTGCTGATCGAGATGTTTAAACACTTCTGCGGAATGATAGCTAATGGTATCGGGAAGCGATTTAATATCGCTCACCAGTTGTTTTGTAAATGGCTTAAGCGCCTCTCGCAGATCATCTTCTGTAAACTCCCAGCCTGAAAAATAAAGTGTCTTCGGAGTCAATTTATCATTTCGGAGGTCATAAAGATTTAGACCAAGTTCTTTGGCCAATTGAATGATATCGGTATGTGTCGTGTCGACAAATTCGCCGCCTACTTCTGTCGTAACTCCTTTGCCAAATTCATCCCGTATAGTAAAAATTCGTCCGCCAATACGGCCGGACGACTCATAAATGGTAGCTTTTATTCCCTTTTTTTGTAACTGGTATGCAGCATTCAGCCCGGCTATACCTGCTCCTACAACTACAACTTGTTCCTTGTTTGATTTCCGGCAGGACGAAAGGCCTAATATCGGCCCTGCTACCAGGGTGCCGGCAGCTGCAATTGCAGTTTTTTTCAGGAAATTACGACGGCTTTCGCTCCATTGGTTGTAAGACGACAGCGTATCCTGGTCTTCCTTTACAGCAGCAAAGAAGGCATTCCTTAAAAATCCGGTTAGCGTATTGTGTGCCATACTATTGGTATGATTTGAATTTCAATAACCCGGGTTTTGCACAACCGCATTATTTGATGCGTTAATCTCTCTTAAAGGTATCGGAAAGCATGAATTACCAGTTGTTAAAGTCCCGCTGGTAAGCGGTTGAAGTATACTAACCACCTGCCCGGTACGTGCCAGATCAAAGTACCGATGTCCTTCAAAATTAAATTCGGCCCTGTTTTCGTCGGCTACAGCCTGTGCATAGGTCGCATCATCCGGAACATCAGTGGATGCCAGCGGATTTAGCCCTCTGTTGGTCCTGATTGTATTTAAGTCTGCCAAACCATTGGTACGTCCGAGCGCTTCAGCGCGTATCAGGTACATTTCAGCAATGCGGATAAGCAAAGCCGAATTATCTTTATAATTACCGTCACTGCTATATTTAAGTGTACGTAAATACCCATTGCTATTGGTGGTATCCATCAGGTTATAGCGCACATCACCATTACGGGCCTCAAAAAAAGATTGCAGGTCAGGGTTCGCAATAAATAAAACCTCTGTCGAAGCTGCGTTTGGGCGGGCGTAGGTTGTTGCGTAATAATGGCTTTGGTTTTGAAAATCGAATGGTAACTGAAAAATAAATTCCGTTGAGTTTTTAGCACCATTACTATAAACCGCCACATAATGGCTGGCATCCGCCAATTGATAGGCTCCATCATTAATAACCAGTGTTGCATAATTAACTGCATCTGTATAGTCTTTCTGATAAAGGTAAACACGAGCAAGCAGCGCATTGATGATAGCTGGATTGACATACTTCGGATCGCGGGCAGCTATCCCGTTCAATAATGTTGATGCCTGGGTAAGGTCGGCAACTATCGCAGCATAGGTAGCCGCTACGGTAGCCCGCGGCACAATACTATTTGTTGACTGCACAGAGGTTACTACCGGCACACCGTAAGGTGAACTTAGATCCCAATGGTATCCAAAAGCACGCAGAAGGTCGAAATGTGCCATTGCACGTAGTGTTAATGCCTGCCCTTTCACATAATTAAGATAGGCCGTTGAGGCTCCTTTAACGGTACTCTCCCCGGCAATTATGGCATTGGCAGTAGCTATGGTTTTGTATATCGCTACATAAGTATTCTGGATGAAGATATTTGAGGATGTAACACTATAGGCACCAAACTCATTGATGGAAGTGTTATTATAACCTCCTGAAACTCCATTATCGCTATTTAAATCAGCCAGCATCGGGTAATAAGCTCCATAATAATCAGGTGATTCAAGTGTGCTGTACAATCCTGTTACTGCTTCTGAAAGCCCTACAGAATCTTTGAATAACTGGCCAGACTGTACCAAAGTGGGTGAAACCTGATCGAGCTTTGCGCAACCACTGATAACGATGGCAGCAAGCATGCATCCGAAAGCTATTTTTATGTTTTTTAATTTTTTCATTGTCCTGAGATAAGATCTGTAAATTAAAACTTCAAATCAACGCCTATACTTAAAGTACGAGCTGGTGGGTAGGCAGCATAATCGATACCGGCTGTAGCATCATTACCGCCACCTGTCGAACTAACTTCCGGATCGAAACCAACGTATTTGGTAATTGTATACAAGTTTTCTGCTTGCAGGTATATTCTGATACTACTGAAATATTTTGTCTTATCGAAGCTATAACCCAGGTTAACCGTGCGAATTTTAAAGAACGATCCGTCTTCCAAAAATTCGTTCGAATTCGGGAAATAGTTTTGCAAAAGGAATGAAGGTCGAGGAATATTGGTGATCTGTCCCGGGTGCGACCAGGCATTTAACACCCTGGTGTCGTTGTTAGCATATACCCCGCCAAGGTAGGCACCACCCGGTGTTGAGGCGCTGCTCCAGCCTAAACTTTCATAGGTTGTGCGTATCAGGTTAAACACTTTATTGCCGTAAGAGAATTGGGTGGCAATCAACAGGTCAAACTTCTTATATTTAAAATTATTTGTAAAACCGCCGAAAAACTTTGGCCGGGCATTGCCGATCACGGTTTCATCACGAGTAAAATTCACCTGGTCGGCGCGTTCTTTGGTACCGTCAGCAGCGTAGTAAAGGGCATCGCCATTGGCTGGATCGACACCAGCAAAACGCACTCCTATAAAGGTACCGACAGGCTGACCTACTTTAAGGATATTGGTAGGCGATTGGTCGTTGTAAGAACTTACCAACTGGTTATCAACCGAAAGCGATTTGATTGTATTTTTCAGGAACGATATATTGAACGAACTCGTCCAGGTAAAATTTGTTGATTTTATATTGTTGGTTACCAGCTGTATCTCCAGGCCGTTATCCTGTATCTTTCCCGAATTGGTAAAAACAGTTTGGAAACCAGTTATGCCTTCAACTTGTGCAGGGTTTAGGAGTTTTGTTTGATCAGACACAAAATACTCGATCGAGCCGCTCAGGAAATGGTTAAACAATTCAAAATCAGTACCAATATTGAAAATAGTATTGACCTGCCAGGTTAACGGCGTTGAGGGCAACAAGTTGATCGGAACAAAGCCCGAACTTCCGTTGTATTTTGCATTACCCCAGTAAGCGTAATTGAGGTAGTCGGGCACGTTATCCTGCTGTCCCGACAAACCGTAACTTGCACGCAGCTTTAAGGCGTTAACATAATTGTTGTCGGCCAGGAAGCTCTCATTAGTAAGGTTCCATCCGGCCGATACAGAGGGGAAATAGCCCCACTGGTGCCCTTTTTGAAATTTCGAAGATCCATCGGCCCGGAAAATAACCGCCAATAGATACTTGTTATCATAGTCATAGTTAACCCTTGATATGAATGAATTCAGATCTGAGAATATTTGCGGGTAAAGCACAGGGATATTTGTTGTCAGGGCTGCGTTATTGATATTCTGCACACCGCCGGTTTGAGGAAATCCAATACCCTCGCTGGCTTGCTGTTGTATCTCTGTCTGCTGCTGAGAAAAGCCACCTAAAACTGTCAGGTTATTTTTTCCGAAGGCATGCTGATAAGTAAATACATTTTCATTGAGCCAGGTGAAATGCTTGTTTTCACCGATCAACAATTTACCGCCATCTGTTTGAGCATCTACCGTAAGCGCCGAAAAATATTGACTATCATTTATATCACTATAGTCCACAGACCAGGTCGTTCTGAATTTGAAATCTTTCGAGAATTTATATTCACCGTAAACTGATGCGATAAAACGATCGCTGAAAGTATGCGCATTAATTTCATTGGCCGATTTTACCGGGTTATCCGAAAGCCAGTAGGCCTGGTAGTCGCCAAAATTGGCATAAACTCCGGGAGACGAATAAACAGGCATTAACGGTGAAGCTCCCAGGGCATTGGTGACGATACCGGTATAAGTATTATCATTAAAACTACGCTTATCATCTGAATAAGTAGCGCTGATATTGGTACCGATGGTAATCTTATCAGAGGCCTGGTTGTCGATATTGGCTCTAAAGTTGTAACGTTTATAATAATTGTTGATAATGATACCATCCTGGTCAAAGAAGCCTCCTCCTACAAAGAACTTTGTTTTTTCATCGCCCCCGCGTGCCGAAAATTCATAGTTAATAACAGGCGCTGTTCTGAAAATCTGGTTCTCCCAATTGGTATTGATACCACCGGCAATATCATAATAGGAAGCGGCCGGGTTAGGTATCGGATTTCCACTGGCATCGAGGATACCAACACTCTGCAGGTCTGATAGTGAGAAATGCGGATTAGGATTGCTTGTAGCAATGTCATTGTGGTAAATCCAGATATCATTGTTGATCGCAGTATTGGTCAGGTTATAGAATTGTTGAGAATTCAAAAACGGAATTTTCTTTTCGACAGTCTGGGAACCGTAATTCATATTGAAATCAAAAACCGTTTTACCGGCTTTGCCGCGCTTGGTAGTAATGAGTACAACTCCATTTGCCGCCCTTGAACCGTAGATTGCTTTTGAGGCATCTTTCAATATTTCGATAGATTCTATATCATCAGGATTGATATCGGAAATCGAACTGATATTCTGCCCGCTTCCTACAGATTGGCCTGAAAGATTGTACGAGGTACCGAGTGAAGAATTGCTTTCGCTTTCCATTGGAACGCCATCTACGACGTATAAAGGATTCTGGGCACCGCGAATACTGACCAGCAAACCCGCGCCAGGCGTACCGGAAGGCTGGGTTACATTGATACCTGATAACTTTCCTTCGATGCTGGCAGCAACATTTGATACCGGCTGATCTTTGAATTCTTTGTTCTTGATAGAAGAAATTGCTCCGGTAACCTCACTTTTTTTCTGGGTACCGTAACCCACTACTACAACTTCTTTTAATTCTGATTTCGTTTCGTTAAGCACAATAACGATGCTGGTTGCGCTTTTTACTTCAATTGTTCTCTTTTCATAGCCAGCCGAGGATACTAATAAAACCGGGTTAGAGCCGGTAACTTTGATTGAAAATGTGCCATCGGGTGCAGTTGCTACGCCTTCATCGGTTCCTTTTAATACAATCGAAGCACCAGGTATAGGTGATCCCTGGCTGTCGTTCACGATACCTTTTAATAAATGCGACTGCGCAAAAAGCAACTGAGGCCATAGAAAAAGGCTGCTCAGTAAAAATGGGATGAACAATAAACGTAAAGTTTTTTTCATGTGGGAGATTTAAAAATTAACAGAATTTCTGGAGCATCATAAAATCAACAAAGTGAATCGGTAACCTTTCAGTTATAAAGTTTGCTGCATATTCTGATCGTGTGGTTGCAAGATTGGCCAATCAGCGAGATGACAGCAGGGTTTTATACTTCTAAATATCGGAAGGTCAAATGAGTTAAAATATAAGTCAAATAAAAAAATCTCATATTTTTTTATCAATTGATTTACAGTATGTTAATATTGGTCAGATTTAGGTATATTTATTGGTCAAAAGTTTGACAAATTGTTTCGCCGATTCATACCCATGTAAGGAGGATAATTTACTGTGCAGGTATTTAGGAATTAAGGAAATTGGCTCAAAAAACACTGATATAAACGATGCTGTTAGCTGAAAAAATAAAACTGGCGATCGAGGAACACCCCGACATCGTGGCAGCTCTGAACAACAAAACCAAAAACGGCCGCTGGGAAGGATTTACCCGTACGCAGTTCAACCTCGCCGCAAAAGTGATCAACCGGCAGATCAGCAAAGAAGTGCTTGTGAACCCCGACCTGGTGGAGATGAACCTCATCATGGGTAAACAACATTTGGACAAACAGCTTCGCAGCATCAGAGCAGGTCATATTTATGATTTTATAAAATACCTGGGCGGCTTGGGTGAATATCGTGTATACAATTGGATCAGCGGTAAAACTTTACAGAGCTATTGGAATGGCGGCGAAGCGAAATATGTAAAAATAAATGCCCTTGCTGTATTTCTGCAGATCCCGTTTGCTGATTGGGATGAATGGCAGAAATCACCCGATCAAAAAAGAAATCCCTATAATGAGCGCATACAAAAATTACCATTGCCCGGAATCGGGTTCAATCGTTCGTCGCTTGCCATAGTAAAAAGCTATTACCTGGGGAATTATTTTTTATATTATCCAAAAACCGATGGCAGCCGCAACGTAATTAAAACACCCTTTATTTTAAAAGCGCTTGACAACGGTCAGGTTGTCGTCAGATCAGTTTCTGAGGGGCACCGTTATAGCGGCAAAGTAATTGGTATCCGCGATGGATGCCTATATATTAATTGTCAGAACCTCGATTTTGAGGAAATGGAACAGTATGTATTTAACATAGGGCTCGAGACCAAACCTCAGGTACTTTTCGGTGTAAGTACCACTGTTAGCGTAAGGAACCGGCGTCCGGTAGCGCTGAAAAATATCCTTGTAAAACAAGCTGGCGACGAGAAAAATTTTGACAATATCGCAGAAACTGAAATCAGTTTTGACCAGCTATTTAATTCAGAGAACGAGGAGGCAATTATCGTAAACTATTTTAAGCACACCACAAACAATATCATAACAACAAATAGTTGCCGGAAATTAGAAGATGTGAAGAAACTGGTTGTTATTTAGGAAACTAAAAAATTCAAGGTTTTTTCAATCAGTAACAGGCGAACAATAAATACTGCAATGTTTTTAAATTAGCGCCATCGACAAAATAGACGTGGCATTAAGTTTTGATTTAGGTTGCGAAGCCGGGGCACAAATAGTGCGCAAGGAACTTTAATCAGGTAGTACTACTTTTACAAAAATTTAAAATCATATATGGAAAAAATATTACAAAAACTCTCCGTTACACTGCTACTCACATTGCTATTCAATTTTGCCATCGGTCAAAATAAGATCGTTGTTTTTCAATCCGATTTTGGCCAGAAGGATGGTGCCGTATCAGCAATGAAGGGCGTAGCTGCCGGTGTTTCACCCGATCTGAAATTATACGATCTGACTCATGAGATACCTGCTTATAATATATGGGAAGCAAGCTATCGTCTTTTTCAAACAATCAATTACTGGCCGGCAGGTACGGTGTTTGTTTCAGTAGTGGATCCGGGCGTTGGCACTACTCGCAAATCAGTAGTATTAAAAACAAAAACCGGGCAGTTTATTGTCACTCCCGACAATGGAACGCTAACCCTGGTTGCTGAAGCATTTGGCATAGCTGAAATACGGCAGATCGATGAAGCGGTCAATCGTCGCAAAGATTCAGGCAAATCATATACCTTCCATGGGCGCGACGTGTATGCTTATACAGGCGCAAGACTCGCCTCGGGGGTAATTTCCTACGAACAGGTCGGACCTGCGCTACCAAAAGAAGTAGTATCAATCCCCTATCAAAAAGCTGTACTTGAGGGGGGAAAACTGAAAGGGACTATTGCCATTCTGGACATTCAATATGGCAATATATGGACCAATATAGGCGATGACCTGGTAAACCAGCTGAACCCAAAATTTGGATCAATATTACACGTTGAAATATTTCATAACGGAGAAAAGGTTTATGAGGGCGACGCACCTTATAGCCAAACATTTGGTGCTGTTGCCAAGGGCAAACCACTAAGTTATTTAAATAGTTTGCTGCAACTTTCATTTGCGCTTAACCAGGGTAGTTTTGCTGATGTTTACAAAATAAGCAGCGGTAGCGAATGGCGCGTTGAAGTAAGTAAACTGCCCTAAACCAAATGTTTTACTAATAAAAATCCCGGCAGGCATCCTAACGTGTCAATATACAGCCATAAAAAAGCTGCCTGAATTTGATTTTTCAGGCAGCTTTTTTATAATTAACGGGATTACATTTTATTGCATAGTAATCAGTGATTCTCTGGCGCAGCAATGGTGCTTTCCACAAATAGTCCGTTCAAAGCGTCCTGATCTGCATCTTTATATTTACCCTGAAGGATACTTTGGCCAGCAACTGCCGGATTGTTTCCACTACCCAACGGCCAGCTTCCCGAAGTTTCTAATATTTCTATCCCAGCAATTTTTGCAGCGCTAATTCCAAAATCAGTACAATTATTCTTTGACAAGTGATATTGCATAACGCTATACTTATCTGAAAGCGCAAGTATTTTTTCGAAACGCCGCCTGGAGATAAATTTACCTAAAACCTCATCCCATTGGTGTTCCGAATCATTTTTGAACACAGAGGGCGTTGATGGTTCAAGAGGAGTGCCGGAAAGAAGGTTTTGTTTACGTGGATAAAATCCAAATGAAAGGGAAACGTATGACGAATCGGTATTGTATTTAATTAGCGTAATAAAGGTATGCCCCACATTAGTTCCCGAAAATATTTTACGTTTTCCCGGAACGGGTTGCTTTACATGAACCAATATTGCATAACCAGCAGCTTTTTTTCCATCTTTAAAAGTTTCTACTATCCGGTTTGTTGCAATGGGTTTACTCACACTATCACCGACACCATTTTCAAAAACATTAGGACGACTATTGACAACAGAATCATCTCTGCCGTTAAATGCAAGCATTGAGGTGTCCAATTGGACGCTGTCAGGCTCTGCCATCAACCGCTCGTGCTTGCCATGCCTCGACGAAGAAATTTGCATCGTTTTCAAAAAGCATTTCATCGCCAGCGGATACATCCTTAAGCGGGCAAACGTTGTTGCAAGCTTGTAATAAAATCTCGCACTTGATTTATTGTATTGAATTCCATTCGGTGTATTTGTTTTCTTAAGGAAGGACATCAGTGTTTTCCTGCCCTTTAAGGTTTTAAGCATCGGTGTCAAACTTTCGTCGTTCCGGGGAAGTTCGGCAGCAATAACGTCCTGTCTGAAAAGCTTCGAAGAATCTGAAACAAAAACATGAACTTCGTTACCAGTAAGTAACTGTCCAAACGAAATCTGACGGGAAAACAAAAGTATCCCGACTAAAAAAAACTTAGCAAACCTACTATTAGAATTCGTTGCCATAACTGTTACTGTTGATAAAAACGAAGCTGGCTAACTTTGATTATGAATTTACAAGAAAAGTTATTCAAAAACAAAAAATATTAAATTGAAACGGCTCCGAATCAAAATGAAGCCCCTATTTAAACTTAACAAACATAACAGTTTTTTGTTTAGTCTACAAACTTAGTAGACTTTTTGACATTATTGTGTAAATTGCAGCAACATGAACAAATATGCATTAATTACCGGAGCCAGTAGTGGAATAGGCCGGTCATTGGCTTGCCAGCTTGCCAGCCGCGGATACAACGTATTGTTAACTTCCAGATCGGAAAATAAGCTGAAAGAATTTGCAGCTCTGATACATAATGAATACGGTGTAGATGCCCTTTATTATGCTGCAGACCTCTCGGAAGAATCAGCTCCGGCCAGAATTAGCTCCTGGTGCACCAGCTTAGCCATATTGCCCAATATTCTTGTTAATAATGCAGGCTACGGTTTATGGGGCAGCTTTGATAAACTTGACCTGGATGGACAGGTTAATATGCACCGACTAAATACCGAGGCGGTAATCAGGCTGACCTATGCAGTATTACCATTACTTAAACAACACGACCAATCCTACATATTAAATATATCCAGCACAGCCGCCTACCAGCCCGTTCCGACTTTAGCGCTATATGCAGCTGGAAAATCATTTGTATTATCTTTTAGCCGCGCACTGCGTTTTGAATTGAAAGATAGTCAGGTAAGCGTCAGTTGTCTTTGCCCCGGTCCTACTGCAACGGGCTTTGCGCACCGGGCAGGATTAGACGCTTTGGCAAAACTGGCTGAAAAATTTAATATGTCGCCAGATCGGGTTGCAAATGATGGGCTAAATGGCCTGTTTAAAAGAAAAGCAGAAATAATACCAGGCTTGCTTAACCGATTGTCTGCCTTTGGTGCGCGTCACGCCCCTGATACCGTTGTCGACTGGGTAACCTCCCGGCTCTACAAAGTTTAATTAATGAAATATTAAAAAAATGTAAATAAACCTTGACAGGTATGTTATTTATATTTATACTTGTATCTCTATAGTTTTAATAGACTTTATAGACTTTAAAAATTGGACAGGATGCCAATCTTTTTATTTTATATCCCATTCAGGCGAGTGCGTTTCCGTAAGCGTATTTGCTGTTGTTGTTAAACATTGCGGTACATCTACCTCCAATTACCTTCAAAACCTTTTTTTGATCACATTTAAAATTTTGTTATGGCAAATTTATACCCAAAGTTTATACTTGGCTCTTTCATCACTACCGAACAACGCAAGTTTTTTAACGAGTTCGGGTTTATTCATTTCGAAGATTTTATCAGTCCCGAAACAGTTGAACTACTGATTGAAGCCTCGAGAGAAGTACAAAACAACTGTATTAAAAACAACACTACTAAAGTAAATGGTGTGCCATTGAAATATGGAGCAGACCTCGATGGCCAAAAACTCATTCAACGTTTTGCCTTCATTAATAAACAGCATGACGCATTTAAAAAGCTCACTATTGACTCGCGTTTTAAAGCACTGCTCAGTTTGGTTGGGCCGCAAGCACGGCTTGGTGCCGACGAAAAGGATGGGATGGTGTTCAATCATTACGTAAATGGGCCAGAGAGCCGATTTACAAAAATGGGCTGGCATACCGACGGCTTGCGCGATATATTCCACGGTCAAAAACTAAATCCAATGCTCAACGTGGGGATACATTTAAATAACCTAAAGCCCGAAAACGGTGGTCTTCGTATTATACCCGGTTCGCACAACCAAAGTTTGTTTCATTTGCTTTTTCGGAAAAAATACTTCCTGGACAATAAACCCGACCGCGATGAAGTGGCAATATTGCCAAAAGCAGGCGACCTTACCGTACACGACGGGCGCCTTTGGCATCGGGTTGCGCAATCGTCAGTTGTAGGCGAAGAGAGCCGCAGAAGGGTGATCTATATCCCTATTATTGCTGGCGAATATGCACCCAAACATGAACATAGTCCGACAGCGTTTTACCAGCGCTTTGCAGGCATCGTAAAATAGATATTATGCTTATAGCTCTCCTCATAGGATTCCTGGTACGCAACAAGAAGCGCGTATTTAATACAAAATATTGATTTTGACTTAATTTTCTTTAACTCCCAGATCAAAATGGCACAACCTGAAAACAACCGACATACTAAAATTCCTATTCAGGAAATTCATTCCGAAATGGATAACCATGGTTTGAATAACAATAAAACGAAACCCACCCAGGAAATTCCACCGGGCATTTTACCTAATGAAAAACCTGCGGAACAAACGATTACTTATATCGGACTGGCACATACCAATGCCCATATTATTCGTATCTCAGGCGGTGTAATAACTGATGATCATATCCGTAGGCTGATATTTTGGCACCATTTTCAGGGAGTACAAAAATGGTTCGCTGTGCAAAATATTACTGAAAACGCAAATGCCGGTTCCGGTCATATTGATCTTTGCGTCAGGTCAAATCAACAAGCGTCTGCTTCCTTAAAACTTTATCAGGAACAAAGCGACCAGGATGGCGATGGATCTGCCGAATACAAGTATAAAAAATTCCTCAACTTTAAGTTCCAAAGAGAAATCCTAACGAAGGATGTAGGTTATATCCGTAGGCTGCCATTTATTGCAAATCATATTCCAATTTACGGGCATATATTCGATATAAAAACCGGTCGCCTTACTGAAATTCCTGAGGCAAGCGAAGCTGGAAAAGCACTTTTTTTTGCAAACTAGATAACTGACTATAGTTCGATTGATTAAGAGTAAGAGCTGCCTGACATGTGCAGCTCTTTTTTATGCAACCCATTGATAAATTCCCGAAACATCCCATAAGAACTTTGTCAGATCAGCCCGGTCTAATTCACCAATACTTCATCAATAAAAACCCACGAAGGTTTACCTTTCGCCGGGTGCCAGGATGGGAGCTTGTAAATAGGTTTGGCTATTACTTTGATGCAACTGATTGCCGAGTTTAGGTTGAGTTTAAAATTCATAGCAAGCGCTAAATTCGGATCCTCTTTTTTCTGCGTCGCTGTTTTTAAAACACTGCTAAGGCGCAAATGCCCTTGATCGGGGCCAACCCAAACTTCTATTTCAGAAGGTAAAAATATCTGGCTTGGTATTATTTTAAGACAATTAACAGTCAATTCTGAAGGCTTTACAGGTTGTTTAAAGAACAACATAAATTCCATATCCTGTTGTGTGCCCAGCCACTTGTTGTTGCCAAAAATAGTTCCGCCAAGCTCTCCGTCTATGATCGTCCTTGCACCATCACCCTGGTACTTTTCGTTCACCGGTTTGAGCAAGGCCACGCTGTCGGGCCAATAGGTATTTTTGAAAAAGGAAGTACTAACCACATCGCTGCCATACCAACCTGCTTTAAATGCTTTTGCTTTAACCGTTGTATTGCTATTGACCATAATTCCAGGCTTATATAACAGCGATTTGGTGCTATCAGGATCACTTCCATCAGTAGTATAACGGATATCAACTCCCTTAATAGGGCTTGTTATATTAAGTTCAACAGGCGCCCTAAAAACAAATGCGGTGTTTTTTACCTGCGGCGGCACCAGCTTCATGGGCTTGCCACTATCCTTATAGCCCCTGATAAATTGTACGTTTTTATTCGCCGATTGTAAATTTGAAATCTGACTGTCGTTAAGGCCGGTATTCCAGACAAAAACCAGTTTAAGGCTTTTAAAAGAATGTAATTGATCAAATGCCTCCGGCCTAAGTCTTGTTCCAGCCAGCGAAATTGAACGGAGGTATTTCAAAGTACTAAGCGTATTCAGGTTATTTCCGGAAATATCGCTACCATCAAGGTTAAGTATTCTCAAATTTTCAAATTGTGCGATCGTTTTCAGCTCCGCATCTTTTACCGGCATTTTATCCAGATTAAGCGATATCACTTGCTTTTTGATAGCGGACAGTTCTTCAAGTGCTTTGGCAGTATAAACCGACCTGTTATAGAAATCCACTGCAAGCGCAGGTGAGCCCGAAGCAACCTGGTTAATTACCCGGTAATTGTTATTCAGTTTTTGGATAGTTTTTTCATCAGCAGCAGCAAAATCGAATTGTTCTTCTACAGAATCAGCTGATTTCAAAAAAGGAACCGAGGCAATTCTTAGCGAATCAGTAGCAGGCAATGCCAACACTTTCAGGTTGAAACCAGCGTTTTCCTTTACCCATTGATAAATAACCGCCTGCTCAGCCGGCGATAATTGTGGCTTCCCTGTTGGAGGCATATGCTTTTTATCATCTTCCTGTAAATGGATACGCTGTAATAGCAAGCTGATCTGCGGCTGACCTGGCACAATTATTTTGCCGTCTTTACCCCCTTTTAGTATTGCTTTTTCTTCTGTTAACATGAAACCGCCTTTCATCTTGTCTGAATTATGGCAGCTGATGCATTTATTCTCAAAAATTGGCTGTACCACATCGCGGTAAACCAGGGCCTTATCTATAGGTACAGTTGGTCCTTTAGCCTTTAAAACAGGTGCCAGTATAAAATCATCGCCATGGCTAAGATCGCCACCCAGATGACCACCAATAATTAAAAACAGCGCTAAAATAAAAGAAGCTTTTTGCGCCATTCCCCGATCGTACCACGCATCTTCACGAAAAACGTAGATGATGGTAGCCATAAAAACAATACCAACACCCAGCCACCGATGCCACTGCAGTTCGGTGCCACTATAGCCTGGCTCGCGCGATAGAAACAGTCCCATTACAGCAGTAAAAGCGGCAAGTAAGGCCCCACTTAACCATAATAGCGTTGCAAGGTCCTGGTAAATTTTTTCTTCTTTAAATGCCGGCCTGAAACGGAATATATCCATCAGTATAGCCAGCACTAACAATACGATAGGAAAATGAAGCAGCAAGGGGTGCATACGACCGATGGGCTGTAGCCATTTTGGGATAGCGAGGTGATCGCCGGCCAACAGCAGCACAACAACAAATATATTTAGCGCAAATAGGGTATTATCTGCAAAAGCTTTTTGCCTGCTTTTGATCATTTATACACGTGTAAATTTATAGGGGTACACCTTTCCTGAGGCCCATTGCGCAACGTACAGATTCTCGTCGTTATCGACCAAAACGTCGTGCGGGTTCAGGAATATTTTCTCGGCTTGTGACATGGGTTGTAAAATGCCATCCTTGTAAACCGGTTCGGTACCACCTATGTTAGAAACTACTTTATTGTTCTTATCTAAAATGGTTGTAAAACCTGAATTTGCACTGTCGAGGTTAGGAGATCGTAAAACTGCGGCATATAAATGATCGCCTTTGATTACCGGACGGCAAACACAAGCTCCGGGCAGTTTGATCACTTCCAGCAATTTGCCTTCCATACTGAATCGCTTAAAACAGTTACGGGTGCGGTCGGTCACCAATAAGGTAGGCACCGGGTTTCGCCTGTCTATCACAATGCCGTGGCAGTTGTCCAGGTGTTCGTCACCATCACCGCGTCCGCCAAAGAAATTAAGCAGTTTGCCATTTTTATCATAATGGGTAATATACTGAGCGCCATAACCATCGGCTATAAAAAAGTCGCCGTTAGTGTCTACGGTTGTTTCGGTCGGTACAAATTCTTCTGCTTTTTTATATACTCCGGTTTCCAGCGGCACATCAATCGTCATCAGCAACTTACCGTCGATAGTTGTTTTATATACCTGGTGTTTTACGGTATCGGTAATAAACAATACTTCGGTCCCGTTTTCATTAAACAATGTTAAGCCATGCGCACCCGGAAATTCGTGCCCCCAGGTATCCAGCAACTTACCCGATTTATTATAGACGAGCACATTATTTTTCGTCTCGTTGGTCAGCAAGAGTATCCGTCCTTTTTTATCCTGCACCATTTCGTGACAGTCATTTACCGGATTACGCATCGGATCGGCTTTACTCCATTTGTTGTTCATGCGAAAACGCATGTTACCATGGCCGTAAATTGGGCCCTTATCTTTTGCAAACAGATCCCTGGCAATAAAAAAGCTTGCTGAAACCAGCGCACTTTGCTTTATAAAACTCCGTCTTTCCATTTTGTTGATTATTTAGGAAATAATACCTTTTATTACATTGCCTGCAACGTCGGTCAGCCGATACCTTCGCCCAAGGCTTTTGAAAGTTAGTTTGGTGTGATCGATCCCTAACTGATTCAAAACCGTGGCATGGAAATCATGCACATGAACCGGATCGCGCGCAATGTTATAGCCAAATTCGTCAGTCTCGCCATAAACCATACCCGGTGTTATGCCACCACCTGCCATCCAGATAGAAAAACAACGCGGATGATGGTCGCGGCCATAATTTGCTTTTTCAAGTTTACCCTGGCTATAATTGGTTCGCCCAAACTCGCCTCCCCATATCACCAGAGTCTCGTCCAATAAACCGCGCTGCTTCAAATCAGTAACTAACGCTGCCGATGCCTGGTCAACATCTTTTGCCTGGCCGGCCATTTCCATAGGCAGGTTACTATGCTGGTCCCAGCCTTGGTGGTATAGCTGCACAAATCTTACGCCATTTTCCGAAAGCTTTCTTGCCAGCAAGCAATTGGCAGCATAGGTTCCGGGAACCAAACAATCCGGGCCGTAAAGTTTCACAATATCATCCGGTTCCCTGGAAACGTCCATGATATCTGGAACAGCAGTTTGCATGCGATAGGCCATTTCATACTGCTGCACTTTAGTTGCTATCTCCGGATCATGAAATTGGTTCGCTGAAAGATCGTTCAGCTCAGCCAATTTATCGAGCATTTTACGGCGTTCCTGCCGGTTAAGGCCATCGGGGTCATTGAGATAAAGCACAGGATTCTCACTGCTGCTAAACAGCACACCCTGATGGATAGAGTCCAAAAAACCGTTGCTCCAAAGTTTGGAGTAAACTCCCTGTCCGTTGCCTTTTCCCTTGGATAAAAGCACGGTAAAGGCAGGCAGGTTTTTATTCTCACTTCCCAACCCATAACTCACCCACGAGCCCATACTGGGACGATTGCCTTGCTGCGCACCGGTTTGAAAGAAAGTTAGCGCCGGATCGTGGTTGATAGCTTCGGTATAAATGGTTTTAACGATGCAAATATCATCAGCTATGCTTCCAATATGCGGGAAAAGATCACTAACCCAGGCACCCGATCGTCCATATTGCTTGAAGTCATAATAAGAGCCAGCCAGTGGAAACGATTTCTGCTGAGCGGTCATTCCAGTCAGTATCTGACCTCCGCGAACTGAGGCCGGCAATTCCTGACCCATCATTTCGCGTAGCTTTGGTTTATAATCAAATGATTCCAGTTGCGAGGGGGCACCATCCTGGAACAAATAGATCACCCTTTTAGCTTTTGGAGCAAAATTGGGTATGCCCGGAATAAAGTCGGCACCGCTTTCCCCCGCCAGACCCGAAAACAGATCAGGAATAAGTAGCGAACCAAGAGCCGCACTCCCTATCCCGAGGCTAAGCCGGGACAAAAATTTGCGCCTGTTAATACTGAGGCCATGCTCTAAGAATTCTTTTTCCATGCCATCAGGTTTTGGTAATAGCTTCTTCTAAGTTATAAATCGTATCGATTACTTTCATCATAGCAGCCAGTGTAATTTTATCAAGGTTTCCTGGTATTGGCGATTCTCCTACATGAAGCAGTTTCCCGGCTTCTGCGGGATGTATCGTATTTAACTGTTCGGCATAATAGCCATTTAAAATAGTCATTTCTTTTGCCATCGGTTTGCGGCAAATGATTCGGCGGAATGCTTCAGCTATTTTTTCCTGAGATGAATTATTTTCCTGTAAAACCTTTGCAGCAAGTACGCGGGCCGACTCCAGCATGGTGGGGTCGTTCAACATTTCCAATGCCTGTAGCGGCGTGTTGGTCCGAAGCCTTTGTACCTCGCACTGGTCGCGATTGCTTGCATCAAAAATGGCCATTTCTACGGGCGGCGATGTCCTTTTGATCAACGTATACATACCACGCCTGTATAAGTTAGAACCGTGTACCTGGCGGTAACTTGCTAATTGCCCACGTCCCGAAGTAGTACTTTCCCAAAGCCCGGGCGGCTGGTAGGGGTTAACGCTCGGCCCACCTATAGATTTATTAAGCAACCCACTGCTTGAAAGTACCATATCTCTTATGAATTCAGCCGGCAGGCGATTGCGAGGACCCCGGGCCACCAGCATATTGTCAGGGTCATTCTTTAACTTTTCCGGATCAATTACGGCCGATTGCCTGTAGGTTGCTGACATCACAATCTGCTTGACAAGGCGCTTAACATTCCAGCCATGCGTCCTGAAATCAACAGCCAACCAATCGAGCAATGCCGGATTAGAAGGCAATTCGCCCTGCATGCCAAAATCACCCAGGGTTTTAACAATACCCCTGCCAAAAAACTCCTCCCATAGCTGGTTCACATAAACCCGCGCTGTCAATGGGTTTTGATCATCAAAAAGCCAATTAGCCAGACCTAAACGATTTCTTGGAAATTTTGCATCAAATTTTAATATAGCTGAAGGCGTGGCCGGGAATACTTCCGCGCCATGCGAATCGTAATTACCACGTTTCAGGATATAGGTTTTACGATACACTTCACTATCACCCATAACAGACACAATGAGCTTGCCGGTATCTTGTTTATTGATAAATTTTAGCAACCCTTTTACATCATCATTGCTGATCTGCATCATTGGCCGCTTGGCATAAGTTTCGGGGCCGCCAACTGTTGATTGAATGCCGGGTTCCTTAACACTATTAAAAAAGGAGAATATCTGGTAATAGTCTTTCTGGCTCAGCGGATCATACTTGTGGTCGTGGCAATGCGCACATTCCAGGGTCATACCTAATAATGCTTTACCAAAAGTGTTGGTACGATCAGTTACATAAGCAACCCTGTATTCCTCATCTATCACCCCACCTTCTTCTGTAATTTTATGATTGCGATTAAAGCCGGTGGCCAATAGCTGTTCCTGGGTATGCCCGGGTATCTGGTCGCCTGCCAGCTGCCAGGTAATAAAGTCTTTGTAAGGGAGGTTTTCATTGTAAGCGTGTATAACCCAATCGCGCCATGGCCATTGGGTACGATAATTATCATCCTGGTACCCGTGCGAGTCAGCATACCGGGCGATATCGAGCCAGTGCAGGGCCATTTTTTCGCCATACTGCGGACGGGCTATCAGTTCGTCTACAACTTTTTCGTATGCACCGGGACTATTATCCGCCAGGAACTTATCCATCAACCTGATATCAGGAGGTAAGCCATTCAGATCGAAACTCAGGCGTTTCAACAACCGCTCTTTATCCGCTTCAGGGTTGGGTTCAAAACCCTTTTGCTCTTGTTTGAAACGCACAAAATAGTCGATCTCGTTTTTGGGCCATGCTTTGTCATCAACTTCCGGGACAGTCGGCAATTTAGGCGGGATAAAAGCCCAGTGCTTTTCATATCGGGCACCTTGCTTTATCCATTTTTTAATCAGTGTAACCTCGTAAGCACTCAATCGCTTCAAATGAGACGTTGGGGTAGGCATAAGCTGGTCTGAATCAACTGAGGTGATCCTGCGATACAGTTCAGAAGCTTCCGGATCGCCCGGAACAACAGCATGAGCAGAGGGCTCGTCTTTTAGTGCCGCGAAGGCCCCTTCAGGTAAATCAAGGCGAAGATCGGCTTTGCGTTTGTTGGCGTCAGGGCCATGGCATTTAAAACATTTATCTGAGAGTATGGGCCTGATGTTAAAATTGTAGCTAACCACATCAGGAATATCCTCGGCAGCTACCGATTTTTCATTTGAACGATGGCAGGAAACAATTCCTACTGCAAAGCCAGCAATAAAAAATAATGCATAAAGTTCCTTTAGACGCATTCCAATATATAGTTAACCTGATTTTATAATTGAGGAAATCTAATGTAGGAATTTGTTGGGGTAATTTAAAATTGTTATGATTCGAACAATTTTTTCGCCACAGTTGTCGGCTTTAGATCGATTTCTTATTTCGGAATATTTTAACAGTCAGCTCAATACCACGGAAAATAAAAATCTGATATTTTAAATTACAAAAAGGGCCATACAAAGAAATTATCAGAAAACCGGCCTAATATTTTAAGGTTAAACAAGAGGCATTTAACCGCCCATACCAATTGGTTTAAGTCGAAAAATTAAAACCGACTTTTAAACCCCAAAAATCACGCGCGAATTCTCAGTAGTAATCTCTGCGACTTTTTCTATCGGCAGGTGATGCAAATCAGCAACCTTCCCGGCGATATAAGTTAAATAAGCGCTTTCGTTAGGTTTTCCGCGGAAAGGCACCGGCGTCAGGTAAGGCGAATCGGTTTCCAGAACGATATGCTTTAGTTCGATCTGTTCAACTACCTTATCCAAACCTGAGTTTTTATAGGTAACAACACCGCCGATACCAAGGTAGAAACCAAGTTCAATTAATTTATTTGCCTGATCAAGATTACCAGTGAAACAATGAAGTATTCCACGCAAATTCTGATCATGAACTTCTTGCAACACGGCATAAACTTCATCAAATGAATTACGGCAGTGAATCACAATAGGCAAATTAAGCTCTTTTGCCCAGGCTATCTGAATCTTAAAGGCTTCAATCTGGATATCGAGTGTGGTTTTATCCCAGTAAAGATCGATACCGATCTCGCCGATAGCATATATTTTATTGAAGGGTATTGCAGCTTCAATCAGCTTAAGTTCTTCCAGCCAGTTCTCTTTAACATCACAGGGATGCAGTCCCAGCATTGCAAAGCAATTTTCAGGATAATTGGCTACCAGATCGAATACCATAGACATCGACTTTGAATCAACATTCGGCAAAAACAATCTGGTTACGCCATTGTCAAAGCAACGTTGCATTTGGTGTGACCGCAATTGAAGGTCAGTCTGGTAATATTGATGGGTATGTGTATCTGTTAGAACCATGGCGCAAAAATAAAAAGCCCCGGCATATGCGGGGCTCTTCAATCAGCTTTTGTTTGTCGCTGTGCTATGTTTTTTTGCAATCGGCTTTTTCGCAGTACGATTAATTGGCGGTGCCGGGTGCTTTATGGGATGCACGTCTTTCATTTCCACATCAAAAACCAAAGTTGAATAGGGTGGAATATCACCCGATCCCTGATCGGCATATGCCAGGTTAGACGGAATAATAAAAGTTGCTTTGGCACCAATTGCTAATAACAGCAACCCTTCATCCCAACCCTGAATCACTTTAGCTTTACCAACTACAAATTTCAAAGGTTCATAGGGGCGGCCTTGCTGGTAAGTACCAGCTTTCTCGGCTTCGGCTTTTATACTTGTGTCAAACAACTGGCCATTAAGTAATCTACCTGCATAATCAACCAGCACTGTGTCTCCTGGCAGTGGTTTATATTTAAGCGAAGGTTTTGTAATAATATATTTCAGTCCGCTAGCGGTAGTTTTCAATACCAATTTTTTTTCGGCGATGTATTTTGTACGGGCCGATATCTCAGAGCTTCTTAAACTATCAATCACCTTATTACGTTCGGCGATGGCATCGTCGAGCGACTGAACACGTTGTATTTTGATCAAACAAACCAGGTAGCTTCCTTTCTGAAAAAACGGAGGCCTGTCGGTTTCATGGCCTTTGAAAATCGAATCGGTTGACACCTTAACTAAGGCACTATCCTGGGCTGCAAGTAAAGGAAATACATCCATCAGGTCGGCCTGGTTTTGTGGGGCATGCACTTGTATTTTTACAGGCTGTCCCGAGGTATACGAACTTCCAAGGACAGAGTCCTTTTCTGTTTTCTGAACAATATCAAAAGTGATCACATCGTTCACTTTGATCTTGTTGCCCGGTTTGTTGGTCAGGTTTTTCACCAATACTCCTTCACCGGTTTTAGTAAACCCATCCTGAGCTTGTACCTGGCAAACTGCCGAAGTCAAAATTGCCGCTATAAAAAAAATTCTTTTCATATTAAAACAAAAAGCCCACCCGGCTTTCCGGGGGGCGGATTGATCAATTATTTTCCGGTTGGTTTAACCTGAACTGTCGGTTGATTCGGCACAACAGATTTTGGCGCATTTGGATCAGGATGAACAATATTCACCATTTCCAGATTAAATACAAGCGTGGTATATGGTGGCACACCACCGGGATTCCCCTGTTCGCCATAAGCTAATTTAGAAGGTATCACAAAAGTTGCTTTTTCGCCTTTGTTCATCAATTGCAAGCCTTCATCCCATCCGGCTATCATTTTCTTAACGCCTACCTGTACAGGTATTGGTTTGTAAGGCAAACCTGGATTGTAGTTGTTGTTCTTTTGAGCAACCTCCTTAATATTAGTTTCAAGTACCTTGCCGTTTAAAAATTTCACGGTATAATAAACATAAGCAGTATCACCTACGGCCGGTTTTTGTCCGCTTCCTTGCTGATCAACAATGTAAAAAAGCCCGCTTGGCGTCGTATTGCCTACTAATTTATTGTCGGCAATGTATTTCTTCATTTTCGCATCTTCTGCATTTTTCAGAATAAGGCTTTGAGCACCCAGGTAGGTTTTAATCTGGCTGTTCCAAACAGAATCAGGCAGCTTGCCTTTAGGTACTACTTTTTCAACCTTGATTTCGTAAACAATATATTTTCCTTTAAACGGAGGACGGCGTGGACCACCTTTTTTGTAAAGCGAATCTATATTTGTCTTAACAGTTACGCTATCTCCCTGAGTCAGGTACTGGAAAACATTAAATACGTCTCCGGGCTGTGTTTTGCGCATTACCAGGTACGATGGCGTACCAGTTTGGTAAGTGCTCATCAAAACTGAGTCGCCTTCAGTTTTTGCGATAACGTTTACACTTACAAAATCTCCAACATTGATCTTGGACCCACTTTTGTCGGTATGAACATTATATAATAGGCCTGCTGGCGCCTGTTTAAAACCGCCATTGCAGCTAGCTAATCCAAGGGCTGCAGCTACTAAAAACACTAAGTTTCTTTTCATCATTTATTGCATTAAAAGTTTTTTGTATGTTGGTAATATTGATTTAAATTTTTCAATCACTTCCGCTAAACTGTCTGTTGATTCCCCGCCGGCTGCATTACGATGGCCTCCTCCGTTGAAATATTTTTTACATATTTCGTTAGCCGGGAATTCCCCTTTTGAACGCAGAGAGAGTTTAACTTTACCCTTACGTTCAACAATAAACGCGGTTAGCTTAACTCCTTCAATGGAAAGTCCATAATTTACGATACCTTCTGTATCGCCTGTTTCCACATGGTAATGCTCCAGTTCACTTTTGTTTACGGTAATCAGTGAAGTATTAAATTCATGAAAGACCTCCAGCTTGTTGCTGATGCAATACCCTGTAAATCGCAGCCTTTCTTCTGATATATTGCTATAAACCTGGTCGTGAATAGTTGCATTATTCGCACCCAGATCGATCAGGTCTGCTACTATCCGATGAACACTGGAAGTGGTGTTTGGCAATTTAAATGAAGCTGAATCAGTCATGATACCGGTATACAGGCAGGTGGCCACATCCTTATCGATCAATTCTTTATGGTGCAACTGATTAACGATAAAGTCATAAACTAATTGCGCACTGGCACAAGCTTTTATATCCCAATGCCGGTAATCATCAAAATCTTCAGGTTCAAGGTGGTGATCGATCATTACTTTCAAAGCATGACTGGTACGTACTAATTCGCCAAGTTCGTTGATGCGGCTCAATGTGTTAAAATCAAGGCAAAAAATCAACTCCGCAGCTGCAACCAATTCGGCGCTTTGTTGAACATTATCGGTATAAATGATCACTTCGCCGTTACCAGGCATCCAGGATAAAAAATCGGGGTAGTCTGTCGGGGTAATTACTTTTACATGATGCCCCTGCTGGATGAGATAATTATACAGGCCAAGCGACGAACCCATAGCATCACCATCAGGTTTGTGATGCGTAGTGATCACAATGTGGCGGGGTTGTTCCAAAAAATTCCTGAGCTTGGCCAGTTCCAGCATTTATTTTTAAATAGCGTGCAAAGCTAAGGAAATAAATTAAATACAAGTTATCTTATTAGCTGATAAAACGCTACTTTTGCGCCAATTTAAATCACGAGATGGAAACCAACAAAACATTTACCATGATCAAGCCTGATGCCGTAGAAAACGGCTACACTGGCGCAATTTTAGATCATATTATAAAGGGCGGTTTTAAAATTACCGCAATGAAATACATTTGGTTGAGCACTGAAAAGGCTGGTCAATTTTATGCAGTGCATAAAGCGCGTCCGTTCTACAACGACCTTGTTGCCTTTATGACTTCAGGCCCGATCGTTGCTGCTATTTTGGAAAAAGATAACGCAGTTGAAGATTTCCGGAAATTGATCGGCGCAACCGATCCTGCCAAAGCTGAAGCTGGCACCATACGGCAGCTTTTTGCTAAGTCAATTGAAGCTAATGCCGTCCATGGATCAGATTCGGATGAAAATGCAGGCATCGAAGGCAGCTTCTTTTTCTCGTCATTCGAACGTTTCTAAAAGCTTACTATTTCCGGGGAATTGGGAGTATAAATACTACTTCCCCGGAAATAATTTCCTCATTAATTGGAGTTTAGCCATTAAGTTATTAGCTTTATAGGGCAATAATTCCAAAATTCAAACCTATTTAAGGGTTGGCAGGGTTTTTGTATTGCTTTTAGTCTATCAATACAACTATATTATGAAATTACTGGTAAAGGGTTTGCTTTATGCAATAATGATTATAGCGATCATTTTTATTAACGCGCTTTTCTTTATTCACCACCCGCCCGAAGTGCAGTTGCTTTTCATCACACCTGGTTTTATCATTCTTGGCTATTCTATTCTGAGTGATGATTTCCGGAAAAAGTCACCTGTCCGGTCGCGCTGGTCTAGAGGAAGATAATCTCTTCTATCAATACCGCATTCGCCTCTTTGTTGATTTTTTCAATGATTTGAGTACGAATCATCATCAGCTCATTTTTTATGACCGATGATTCGATGCGGAGAAAAAGTTTTTTATCCCTGATAAATAGTTCCTTAGTTCTATTTGCTACTGACTTTCCTACCAAACCCGGCCAGGCAGTAATAATGCCGGTTTCGTCATACCGTCTTTTGATTTTGTAAACTTGCAGCATTTGGTCGATTGCCTCTTTTAGCGTTTTGTCGTTTGTTTTACGCATCTACTTCGCCTCCTTTTATGTTAAACACGCGGATATCAACGCCAATCTTGTTAAATATCCCGGTAACTTTATTGGCGCTGGTGTCTGTAATAAATACCTGTCCAAAATCGTGATTAGAGACCATCTGCATGAGTTTGGTAACCCGCTTTTCGTCTAATTTATCAAAAATATCGTCCAGTAGCAACAAAGGTTTAAAGCCTTTCTGCCGGTCGAGAAAAGTATACTGAGCCAGCTTAAGTGCGATCAAAAATGACTTTTGCTGACCCTGGGAGCCGAACTTCTTCATCGGCATACCATGAATGGCAAATTGTAGCTCATCGCGATGAATGCCCGTTGTAGTGCGTTCCAGCGCCCGGTCTTTTTCAAGGGTCTTTTTCAACAGCACTGCCAAATCTTCCTGCAATAACTGCGACTCATAAACAAAATCAACCGTTTCAGCATCGCTGCTCAGGTATTGGTAGTGCATCTTGAAGATTTCAGCAAAGACCTCCATAAAAGCTTTGCGCTTTTCAAATATTACACGTCCTGAACTAATCAATTGCTCATCAAATACAGCTAATAATTCGGGATCATACCTCCCGGTTTCCGCTATTTGTTTTAACAAAGCATTTCGGTTGGTCAAAACTTTGCTATAGGCGATCAGCTCATCCAAATATCTGTTGTCCGTTTGGGATATAACATTGTCAATAAACCTGCGCCGCTCCTCGCTGCCTTCTATAATAATACTGATATCATAGGGGGATATCATCACCAGTGGAAATAGTCCGATATGGTCAGCCAACCTGGTGTAATCCTTTTTATTGCGCTTAAATTGCTTCTTCTGGTTACGCTTAACTGAACAGGCTACTGTTTCGGGCTGTTTATTCCGATTGAAAATTCCACTAAGAATAAAAAAATCACTGCCCTGTTTGATCTGCTGACTGTCGATCGGGTTAAAATAACTCTTACAGAGTGACAAATAATGAATAGCATCGAGCAAGTTGGTTTTGCCGGCACCAATATCGCCTGTAAATGCGTTTACACCTTCACTAAAAACCAGGTCGGCACCGACGTAATTCTTAAAATTGATAACAGAAATGCTTTGGAGGTACATAGTGCGTTTCAAAGGTAGTAATTTACTTGACTGGGTTGATGAAGTTTAATGTCTGTTCTATCCCCGGCCTAACTTATTCAAGTTGTTAGGGCAGCTTCAACTTATTAACAGATTCACGTTAAATAACTATCGCTTAAATAATTCCGTTGTACTATTGCTTACAAACTTGAAAACTGTATTTTTGCAAACTTTAATTTTAGAATAACAATGTCAAAAACGCAAACGAATAGCAAGGCCACAGTTACAGGCAGTCATATCCCGGCTGCAGACCATAAGGATTCGGGCCAAACAAGCAAGTTTGTACGCGAGAACCAAAAAAGCCTGGCCTTTATAGCTGGTGCCATTGTTTTGATGGTACTGCTTTACCTGGGTTACCAGAAATTGTATCTGGCTCCCCGGGAAGAAACTGCTGGTGGCCAAATGTATGCTGCTCAGGATTGGTGGACCAAAAAAGAATGGGATAAAGCTATAAAAGGCGATGCAGGTTACCCCGGTTTTGAGAAGATCATTGCCGAGTACAGCAATACCAAATCAGCAAATCTTGCTTACTATTACCTTGGTATTGCCTATCTGAACAAAGGCGAGTATCGCAAAGCAATAGATAACCTAACCAATTACAGAGGCGGCGACAGCATGGTAGCAGCAGAAGCACTTGGTGGTACCGGCGATGCCTATGTTGAGCTTAAAGATTACGATAAAGCTCAGACCTATTTTAAGAAAGCTGCCGATAAGGCCGGTAATAAATTTCTGTCGCCTTTTTACCTGAAAAAACTTGGATTGGTTTATGAGGCTCAAAAAGACTTCAAATCGGCTTCTGATACCTATAAGAGAATCAAAACCGATTATCCGGAAAGCACAGAGGCACAAAGCATCGATGCTTATATTGCACGTGCTGATGCGAATGTGCAGTAAGTAATTTGCACTAATTAAAATGGTTGTGTTGGTTGTAGCGGGCTTTTTGCCTACCTTAGTTCAACTAATACAACCATTTTATCGTTTATAACATTTATTACAATAAATGTCTACTCAACTAAAAAATTTATCCGATTTCTCGCATACCGAAATACCATCGGCTGCACCATACCGTTTCGGCATCGTGGTAGCTGAATGGAATGCCCAGATCACCAATTCGCTGTACCTGGGAGCCTATCAAAGTCTGGTAAATCATGGCGCATTGCCAGATAATATCTTCAATTATACTGTACCCGGAAGTTTTGAGTTGACGTCTGGTGCCGATCTGCTTTTGAAAAATATGCAACTTGATGCGGTTATCTGTTTGGGCTGTGTTATACAAGGCGAGACCAGGCATTTTGATTTTATATGCAACGCTGTGGCTAACGGCATAAGCAATGTTGCAATAAAATATTCAAAACCTGTTATATTTGGCGTGTTAACTACTGATAATCAACAGCAGGCCATCGATCGTGCCGGCGGAATACACGGCAATAAAGGCGATGAAGCCGCTATTACCGCTATTAAAATGGCTAATTTAGCTGAAACATTAAAATCCTGACGAACGTTTAAAGTCTGTATTGAACAATGAAAAAACTAATTTA
>CAIPPO010000080.1 GCA_903866915.1 uncultured Mucilaginibacter sp.
GCAGGCAACTACCGGGTAAGGGCTTACACCCAATGGATGAGGAACGAGGGCCCGGATGCCTTTTTTGAAAAGACCATACCGGTTGGCAATATCCATCCCAAAAAAGTCGCTGAAAGTTTAGTTGCCAAAATTGCACAAAACAAGCCCGACGTACAGTTCTTTCCGGAAGGTGGTGAGCTGGTAGCCGGCATTCCAACCCGAATTGCTTTTAAAGCGATTGGCAGCAATGGTCTCGGTATTGGCGTAAGCGGTAAAATTACCGATGAAGCCGGTCAGGTTGTTGCAAAACTCGCCTCGTCCCATGCTGGAATGGGTAATTTCTACCTAACACCCGAACTTAATAAAGTTTATACCGCCCACTTGATCTTTGCAGATGGTAATAAGATTGACTTTCAACTGCCTTCGGCGATGAATAGCGGAATAAGCATGTCGGTAAATAATGATTCCGTTCAAAAAGCCACTATAAAAATAGCAGCGAATAAATCATATTTCGATGCGAATAAAGGCAAAGCTTACAGCGTACTTATTTGGTCGGGCGGATATAGCACAACCGTCAACTGCAGGCTGGATAGTGCTTTAATTGCGATGGATATCATCAAAAGGCGACTGTTTACCGGCGTTACCCGCATCACGCTGCTTTCAGAAAATTTGCAGCCGCTTTGTGAGCGCTTGATATTTATCCAGAATTTCGACCAGATGGCTATTGATCTCCACCCGGACAAAGAACATTACAAAACAAGGGACAAAGTTGCTATACGGCTCCTGGCAAAAACCCGGGCTGATTCGGCCACTATCGGACATTTTTCGGTATCGGTGACAGACGAAAATAAAGTAAAACAGGATGATGCTGATCAAACGACCATACTCAGCAACCTGTTGTTGACATCGGATCTGAAAGGATATGTGGAGCAACCAAACTATTATTTTTCCGATAGTGTCCAGGCACGACAAAAAGCACTCGACCTGGTGATGCTGACCCATGGCTACCGGCATTTTGCCTGGAAACAGGTGCTGGATAGCGCCAATATTGCAATTAAGTATCCCGTAGAAACAGGATTGACCATCCAAGGCACAGCCGAGAATTTACTGGGAAATCCTATCGCTAAAGCACGGGTGACGCTGCTGTCTTCCCAAAATAAAAGATTCATCAGTGACACCGCCGACGACAAAGGTAGGTTCCGATTTGGTAACCTGTTATTTGCGGATAGTGCGAAGTTTATTTTGCAGGCGGTGAATGCATCCGGAAAAAACTCAACAAAATTGTTTTATCAAGACGAATTACCTGCACCCAAAGTCGGTATTGCCCCATCAGGTCAGCTTCAGAACGATACATCTATGAGCACTTACCTGGATAACAACAAAAAAGAGCAGGAAAATAATCTGAAATACCTACCCTTAAACAGCAGGGTATTAAAGGAAGTAAAAATAAGAGCAGTAAAGGACGAAAATAACTATCCTTCATCAAGCTTGTTGGGGCCAGGTCATGCCGATCAGGTGATGCACGCAGATGAAATTGAAAAAATAGGTGGCCCACTTGTTACTCGCTTGAATGGAAGATTAAGAGGGGTTAAATTTAATGGTAACATTCCATGGTTACCACCAGGAATGGCAACCGGCCCCATGATTATTATGATTGATGGCGTAAAAGTCCAATCCATTGATTTAATAAACCCAAATGATGTTGAAACTGTTGAAGTATTACGGTTCGCAAATGCAGCTATATATGGGATGGAAGGCGGCAATGGCGTACTTGTAATCACCAGTAAACAAGGCAAAGGCCTTCAACCAAAAGATATCGCATCAATAGGCATCCTCCCCATCACCGTCAAAGGCTTCTACCGTGCCCGCGAGTTTTATGCTCCTAAATACGAAGTCAACCTGCCGCCCAACCCCCGCCCCGACCTCCGCAGTACCATTTACTGGAACCCTGCCGTTATTACAGATAAAGACGGTAATGCCAATTTTGAATTCTATAGTGCTGATGCGCCCGGCACCTATCGCGTGGTTGTTGAGGGCATTGATAATAAAGGCGACCTGGGAAGGAAGGTGTTTTTTATTAAGGTGGAGTGAGGATTTTTAGTCCGCAAGTCCGCGGAAGACCGGAAGTCCGCATCCCGATAACTATTAATCGCACTCAATTATTTCTTAAGAAAATGGTTTTGATAGACTCCTTCGTCAAATCCAAAAAATAAGAAATCACCGTCTTCGATCACCGGCCTTTTGATGATGCTGGTTTTTTCAAGGAATATCGGCAATGCCCCATCGAAGTTTAATGCTGCTTCTTTTTCAGTATCGGCAAGTCCGCGCCAGATAGCCGATTTTTTATTGAGGAAAGCTTCGTAGCCAGCTTTTTTATGCCATTGCTTTAAATTTTGGGGATCAATACCTGCCGTTTTAAAGTTATGAAACTCGAATTCGATCTGGTTGGCTTTTAGCCAGGTTAGTGCTTTTTGTACTGTGTCGCAATTGGGTATTCCGTAAACTGTCATGCCGCGAAAATACTAAAATTATAGCTGCGGCCGGAACATTTGAAGCCGGGGAAAATAGACTTTCTAGCGCTATTTGTTGTAGCGGGTCATTGTCAATTCGGTACCCGCCGTGGTAAAACTTTTTATTATTTCGATAGAACGGTCAATTAGGGCCGGAAGCTCAGGCAGTTCGTCGTCATCAAACCCGCTTAGCACATAATCAACCTGGCGGCCCTTGGGGAAATTATCGCTCACACCAAATCGAAGCCGTGCGTAATTATTATGACCGAGCGTGAGTTCGATATGCTTTAGCCCGTTATGCCCGGCGGCGCTGCCTTTAGGTTTCAGACGCAGCGTGCCCAAGGGTAACGCGATATCATCTACAATAACCAGCACATTTTCAATCGGTATCTTCAACTCCTGCATCCAGTAATTGAGCGATTTACCGCTCAAATTCATATAAGTAGTGGGCTTCACCAGAAAGAGCGAGCGCCCCTTATAATTCATTTCGGCGTAGTAGCCCAGGCGCATGTTATAGAATTTGGCATTTTCCTGTTTTGCCAGCTCGTCCAACACCATAAAGCCAATATTATGCCGGGTATCGGCATATTCCTGCCCTATATTTCCTAAACCGACGATGAGGTATTTCATTTCTAATTCATAGTTGATGGTACATAGTTAGTAGCCATCGGGAATCAATTATACAAAAAAAGCGACAGGTTTAAACCCTGTCGCTATTCAAATCGGTGTAATCAACCAAAAACCGGCGAAATTACCCCTTAATTATTTTTTACCGGTAGATGCTGCAGCATCCTGCTCAGCCTGGCGCAATGCACGTGAAGTTGTAACTGACACGATGGTATCTTCTTTAGCATTGGTGATAATAAGTTTGTCGAATTTCAGGTCGGCCACACGTACTGATTTACCTACTTCCAGGCCTTCGATGCTTACGTCAATGTTATCAACATGGTCTTTAGGCAAAGCCTTGATACGCAGTTTGCGCAGTTTCTGTACCAATTTACCACCCATTTTAACACCCGGAGAAGTTCCGGTTAAACGAATCGGAATTTCAATAGAGATAGGCTTGGTTTGATCAAGTTCCAAAAAATCGACGTGCAGAATCTGTTCAGTCAATGGGTGGAACTGGATGTCCTGGATAACAGCCTGTGCTTTTACAGCACCAATTTCAAAGTCGATGAAATGAACTTCCGGTGTATAAATTACCGGCTTCAAATCAGCTGCGGACACTGAAAAGTGGGTTTGGGTTTTCCCACCGTAAAGTACTGCAGGCACTTTGCCTTCGTAACGCAGTTCTTTAGCGTCGCGTTTCCCTACGTTCTCTCTTGGAGAACCGCTAATAGCAATTGATTTCATTGTTTTTTATTTATTGTTTATTTATTTATCAGACCATGGTTGATAGTCAATAGACCATGGTGTTATTTAATTTTAATTAAGCAATGGACCATTGTCCACCGACTATTGACATTAATCGACCCTAAACAGCTGGCTGATAGAACCATGCTCATTTACGTTCAATATCGCTTTGGCAAATAATTCGGCTGTTGATAATACTTTTATTTTTTCGCTATGGTGTTTAAGCGGTATCGTATCGGTAACAATCAGTTCAGCCAATACCGAGTTTTCTATGGTCTCGTAAGCCTTACCTGATAATACCGGGTGGGTACAAACAGCCCTTACACTTTTTGCACCGCGCTCCATGATCAGTCCGGCTGCCTTAGCCAGTGTACCGGCTGTATCGCAGATATCATCTATCAACACAATATCCTGGCCGGTAACATCGCCAATCAATGTCATTGATTCGATCTCGTTGGCACGTTTCCTACGTTTATCGCAAATAACCACTTCTGCATTAAAGAACTTAGCGAAGCTACGTGCTCGGTACGATCCACCCATATCGGGCGATGCAATCGTAAGCGCCTGCAAACCTAAGCTTTTGATATAGGGTACAAAGATGATCGACGCATCAAGGTGATCTACCGGGATATCAAAAAAACCTTGTATCTGGGCAGCGTGCAAATCCATTGTCATGATACGGTTGATGCCTGCTGCAACCAGCAAATTAGCCACCAGTTTTGAACCTATCGCCACTCGCGGTTTATCTTTACGGTCCTGGCGGGCCAATCCGTAATAAGGAATAACAGCAGTTACATAATGTGCTGATGCGCGCCTCGCAGCATCGGTCATCATCAGCAACTCCATCAGGTTATCGGTAGGCTGGTTAGTCGACTGGATTAAAAAAACATCGCAGCCACGGACCGTTTCGTTAAAATGCGGTTGAAACTCCCCATCGCTAAATCGCGAAACCGCAACTTCGCCCAATTCCTTACCGTAAGCGGAAGCAATTTTTCCAGCAAGTTCGGTGGTACCTGAACCTGCAAATAATTTGATGGGGTTGAACTGTAATGGCATCGTTTTTTGATTTCGGAATTCCAATGTCGGATTTATCCGGACAATCTACTACCTAACCTGAAAAAAAATTTCGGATCTGAATTTTCAATTCGAAGTTGAAAATCCGAAATCCGAAATCCTTTTATTGTTGCCCGACCAGGATTCGAACCTAGACAAACGGTACCAAAAACCGTCGTACTACCATTATACTATCAGGCAATCCCATTCAGTTTGTTAACCATTCTGAAATGAGGTGCAAATATAAGACGAAATTTTGAAGTTTAAAATCAAAATTCAAAAAATTATAAAATGACCAAAACGCCTGCTTTTATAATTTTCGTTGATTGCTGATTGGATGAAAATTAGCTAAACACGAACTGTATTTAGAGTTTCACTAACGCTTTTACTGCTCCCAGCTCAATTTGAATATTGCGGTAAGTAAGGTTATATCAAAGCCTGTTTAAAATTAATCTTCCACAACCACGCCCATAGCACAGAACTTTTCTATCCGTTCTGTCACCAATTGATCTGCATCTTTTGCTTTCAGTTCTTTCAAATCTTTGATCAGGTGCTTTTTAAGGATGGTAGCCATGGCAACCGGGTCCTGATGAGCACCGCCCAGAGGTTCCTTGATCACACCGTCGATCAGTTTATTTTTGAGCATTTCGGGCGAGCTTAGTTTAAGAACTTCGGCTGCCTTTTCTTTATTTTCCCAGGTTTTCCAGAGGATAGTGGAACAATTTTCGGGCGATATTACCGAATACCATGAATTTTCGAGCATGATCACTTTATCTCCTATCGCCAGGCCTAATGCGCCGCCCGAGGCGCCTTCGCCAATAACGATGCAAATAACGGGCACACGCAAAACTGCCATTTCGAGCAGGTTACGTGCAATGGCTTCTCCTTGACCGCGTTCTTCAGCTTCAAGACCGGGGAATGCTCCGGGGGTATCTATCAGTGTAATGATTGGCTTATTGAATTTTTCGGCCAGCTTCATCAGGCGCAATGCTTTGCGATACCCTTCGGGGTTGGCCATGCCGAAATTGCGATATTGGCGCTCCTTGGTATTACGTCCTTTTTGGTGACCGATAAACATCGCTGTTTCGCCGCCAATGGAACCAAAACCTCCAATAATCGCCTTATCATCTCCTACGGTACGATCACCATGCAGTTCGATAAAATCATCGCAGATCAGCTCCAGGTATTGCAGCGTATAAGGCCGCTCGGGATGGCGGGAAATCTGTACCCGCTGCCAGCCGGTTAAGTTGGCATAAATCTGGGCCTTTGTGGTTTCAAATTTTTCCTCCAACTCATTGAGGGTAGCCGACATGTCGACCTTGGTCTTTTCCTCAACTTGTTTTACCTTTTCGATCTGCAATTGCAGGTCGGCAAGGGGCTTCTCAAAATCAAAAGTGATCTTCATACGTTCATTAACGGACTGCAAAGTTAATTAATTTAGTTGGAGAAATTTCTTTTTGGTTATTAGGCATTGGCTTTTGACAGATTGACGAAGTTTTTGAAACTTCGTCAATGTTTTCAGCATCTTCCGGACTCTATTGCACAGCTTTTTCCAAAACATCCAACTTCTTTAACTGAGCATCGCTTAAAATATCACGTGTTTGGAAACAGGCCTGGAGGATGGCGTTTCGGAGCTCGCCCAGGTATAATCCATACCGGTTGGTGTAAAAAATAATAGTACCATCTACAATCTGGTGCGATTTAAAAAGGGTATCCAGCGTACGTTCGTTGTTAATAATATTACCTCCCATTTCTTTTTTCTTGCGGGTAAGATTGGCCAAAATAGTTTTCAATTGGGTTAGCTGCCCTGGGTTTAATCCTAACTGCACTTTGTATTTCAAGGCTTTATCGGGCAAGGGGTAATGGTTCATTTCGGCGGCAAGCGACATATCATCAAGGTCATCGCCATTGAGGTAAGCCAGATATTTTTTATCGCTGAGTGATTTTATAGGCGAATGCTTGACCGCATCAGCATTTGGCATGACCGGCAAAGGAGGTTTTACAGCCGCATGGCGGACCAGACTGTCTTTTTTAATAGATTTCTGCAAAGTCATTACAGGAACCGAAATAGTTGCGCTATCGGTTATTTTAATCTTAACAGCCTTTGTCATCTGAGGGGGTCCGGCGACTGCCTTTTGCGCAGCTGAATCGCCAGTTGCCTGTTTGGCAATACTATCTGCCAGCCGTATCCTGGCAAGTGAATCAGCATGAATCCTTGCTATACTATCCGTAGCATGTTTTACTAAGCTATCGGCATGTCTTTTCCTTATAACGCTGTCAGTTGGCAGATCTTTGACCGATTCTATCAGCTGCTTTTTTACAGCGCTGTCTGCATTTAGGGTTTTTGCTGTATCGGTAACGGTTTGTGCCCGGGCGCAGGAAAAAACAGATAGTGCGATCAATAAAAAAAGTAGCCGTTTTATCATACGTTGTGATTTGGCCCGAAAAAGAAGGCAGTTAGCCGCAAATTTAAAATAAACTGTTAAAAAATTTAAGCATTCCACAAATTGACAACCCCGGAAAGATGCCAGCCATTTTGATCTTTATAATAAAAAATTAATTCGCCAACTCCACCTAATGGATTGTATTGCCGGGCGCAATAAAATAATGCCCGCTTGCCGTCGCTGAAAACATTCGAAAATTCAACCAACTCTGAATACCTGGAATAGGTTTGATGAAATAACGCCCAATCAAAATTGTATCCATCGAGGTATCGGGAGTATTCACTGTAAGTAAGCATAAATACATGAAGATCTGAAGCAAACCTGCTTTTTAAGGGTTGGCTCTTCGAAAGATCATCCCGCAATTTTTCAATTAATGGCAGAAATAATGTGTCGTTAATAATACTCATCGAAGACCTGAATTCAAATAACAAATCACTTGCCGACGCCTTGTCGCCTTTGAGGTAGCTTTGCCAGGCCTTAGCTATTTCGGCAATTGATTCCCGATTATCTTTCAGTTCATCTTTAGAGGATATTCTGACTACGAACGTACAGTTACCTTTACTATTTTCTTCATACCTCTTGTCAATATTTCTCAGATAATTGGAATAAACGGCATATTTCTCATCCTGGCTTTGACTCAGAACAATGGCTGGACTCAGGAGAAGGATGAAGACAAGGAGTTTTTTCACAAAATCAATTTGTGAATTTATATTCAGATATACAAACCGGTTCACATTGAAGCTTACGCTACCTTCTTCAACGTAAAGTAAAACCTGCTTCCCCCTCCAAGATCGCTTTCGACATTGATTTTGCCTGATTGAGCCTCAATAAAATCTTTAGCAATGGCCAGGCCCAAACCAGTGCCGGTTTGTTCTGCTTTTGAACCGGGTACTTTAAAATATCGTTCAAAAATTCTGGGCAGGTATTTAGCCTCGATACCCTGCCCGTGATCGGTTACCGAAAACTCGACATCGCTACCCTTTCCTCGTTTTACCACCAGATCGACCGAGGAACGCTCGTGACTATACTTTATCGCGTTAGACAGGAGGTTGATCAATACCCAGGTTGTTTTGTCGAGATCGGCCCTAACTTCAGGTAAATTCTCTTCATAGCTGACGCTGATGGTAACCTGTTTTTGTTCGGCTGTAAATTTTACTGCCTTAACAGCATAATCAACAATATTTTGTGGATGAGTACTGCCGAAATTGAGATTCAGTTTACCGGTTTCAACCTGCGCCATATCCAGCAATTCGCCGGTAATCTGCAAAAGCCTGCGGGTATCATCGTCAATATTACCGAGTAGCTGGCGCTGTTCGGTGTTAACCTGCCCGATCCGATCGTCTTCCAATAGTTTCAAACTCATCTTGATTGAGGAAATGGGCGTTTTCAACTCATGCGAAATGGTTGCTATAAAATTAGTTTTGGCCTCATCCAATTGCTGGAATTCGGTAATATTTTTCAGGATAATCACTTTACCGATAATCCTGTCCTCACTCGTTACCGACAATATTTCTTTAGAGAAATAGCTTTCGCGGTTATCAGCAAATATTTTCATTTTATGCTGGTCATTTACTAAAAGATTGCGTAGCAGATCGTTTTCGAGCGCTATATCTGGTGCATATTTACCGGTCAGCTTTTCTGCGGGCAGGCCAATGAGTGAGCAGGCAACCTCATTAACAAATATAATCAATGAGCGTTCGTCAAGGCCTATTATCGCATCGTGCATTGAGTTGATGATAGTCTCAATCCTTTTCTTTTCAAACATGATACTGGCCAGGTTGCTATGTTCATACTCATCGAGTTTAAAGGTCATGGTATTGAAGGCCTGGGCCAACTCACCAAACTCATCATTCGATTTAAAATCTAGCTGCTGATGATAGTTACGGTTGGATATTTCTTTGATCCTTTCGGTAAGCTCTTTAATAGGATCGGCAACATAACCGGGGAAATTGATGATAAAAGTAAATGCCACAAGGAACAGAAAGGAAGCGATGATTCCGACCAGTAGCGTCGCATTGGCGGCCGTTGCTTTGGCAACCACGTTTTTATGTTCTTCGGCATCCATATTAAGCTTCATGATCTTGTATAAAAACTTACGTATCTCGGCCCTAAGTGAAATTAGCCTCGCCGGGCTGTTATTCAAAAGTTTTAATTGCTCGTATTTGGAGCGCAGCGAGTCGGTAGCCTGTTGTTCACCGGGCTCGGTAATATTATGCTCTTGCTTAACGAGGTTGGATTCTATTGTTTTGATCTGCGTGGTGTTCAGTTCACCCGAATTCTCGTCAATCACCACACCAATATTGCGCATGTAAACAATTGTCTCGTGATTATCCTTCAAAATAAGGCTGCTATCGTCCGACAAGCGATTAAGGTAATAAATAGACAATCCGCTGCACACAAAAGCCAGCAGGAAGAGGAATCCGAAACCTGCTCGTAGTTTATTTTTTATAGTCATGATAGTATCACTAAGTCTATATCAGTTTTTGACATTTTATTCAGTAGCTGGGTGAATACCGCCGTTTTTAATAATACCTGATAGAATTTAAAATGTGGTTTACCCATGCATATCGTTGTAATATCATATTTCTCAGCAGTTTCCCAAACTGTTTTGGCAACATTATCACTTTTTACTTTCAAAACTTCGCCGCCAAGTTGCGTTGCATTCTTCATATTATTGATAAGGTGGCGCTGCGCCGCCAGGTTAATCTTATCTGCACTTTCATTGGCTTTCTGAACATACAACACGTACCATTTGGATCGGTAGTAGGAAGCTAACCGAGCAGTTTTTCGAATAATGATCCGCGCAGCCTCGTCATTGGTACTGATACAAGCCAGAAAAATTTCCGACTTCAATTTCACATTTTTAGGGAGCTCAATATCAATTTTACGCTCCAATTGATGCGCAACCTCCTTCAATGCCAACTCGCGAAGTTGTAAGATGCGTTCGGATTGAAAAAAATTATTTAGAGCGGTAGGCACTTTGGCCAGATCGTAAATTTTACCTTCTTTGAGCCTGGCGATCAATTCATCGGCGGTCAGGTCAATGTTAACCACTTCATCAGCCATCTGTAGTACTTTATCAGGTATACGCTCGTTAACGGCTGCTCCGGTGATGCGCTCTACCTCTTCATTAATGCTTTCAAGGTGCTGAATATTAACTGCACTGATTACGTTGATGCCTGCGTTCAGTATATCCATTACATCCTGCCAGCGCTTTTCGTTTTTACTGCCTTCTACGTTGGTATGAGCCAGTTCGTCGACAATCACTACTTCGGGCCGAAGGTTGATGATCGCGTTCAGATCCATCTCCTCGAGCTCTTTTCCTTTGTAAAACAGTTTACGCCGGGGTATACACGGCAATCCTTCCAACAAAGTATGGGTTTCCTTTCGGTTATGCGTTTCGATATACCCTATTTTTACGTCGATACCACTACGCAACAGAGCCTGCGCCTCCATCAGCATCCGGTAAGTTTTACCCACACCGGCGCTCATGCCGATATAGATCTTAAACTTGCCGCGCCTCGATTTTTTGATCAGTTCGAGAAAATGTTGTACCGATTCTTTGTTGTCAGCTTCATCCATAATAAACCTGGCGATTTAACTTATCATAAAATTACTAAAAGGGATGCAAGCATCCCTTTTATAGCACAAAGTATCAATCAAACTAAATTAAGCTACCCGTGCCGCTTTTGCGTCCCTATAACGCTTCTTTAATGTTTTTGCAGCTCATCAAGTGCTACGTTCAGCTTCAATACATTTACTTTTGCCGGACCCATAAAGCCGAAGAGTGGTGCTTCAATATGGCTATTAACCAGGTCGGCAATCTTTTGTTCGTCCAGTTTACGGTAGAGCGCAACCCGTTTAATCTGGATCTTTGCCGCATCCGGCGATATGTCAGGATCAAGGCCGCTGCCCGATGCGGTAACCAGGTCGGCAGGAATGTCGCTGCGTTTCAAATAGGGATGATATTTCAATAGGGTATCAATTCTTTTTTCAACGTCTTTTAAGTAATCAGGATTAGTTGGTGCTTTATTTGAACCTCCTGAACCGTTAGCATTATAGCCAACTGCCGAGGGACGGCCCCAAAAATACTGAGGCTTGCTAAAATTTTGCCCGACGAGTGCATAACCAACTGTTTTACCATTTACAATAATGGGCTCCCCGTCGCCTTTGCCTGTAGACAATTTGCCTGCAAAAGCAATGAATAAGGGGTAGATCACACACAATAATACGATGAGTACAAGAGTGAGTCTAATGGATGGAACTATATACTTTTTCATGATAATTTATACTACAAGTGAAACAACCAGGTCAATCAGTTTGATCCCGATAAACGGTGCAATTACGCCGCCGAAACCATAGATCAGTAAGTTACGGCGCAACAATGCGCTTGCACCAATCGGCTTATATTCGACGCCCTTTAGCGCCAGGGGTATCAACATCGGTATAATGATGGCGTTAAAGATTACAGCCGATAAGATAGCCGACTGCGGGCTATGCAGTTGCATGACATTAAGGCTTTGCAGTGCTGGAATAGAGGCAATGAACAATGCCGGTACGATAGCGAAATATTTAGCCACATCATTAGCAATTGAAAAGGTGGTCAGCGTACCACGGGTGATAAGCAGTTGTTTACCGATCTCCACGATCTCGATCAGCTTGGTTGGGTCATTATCAAGGTCGACCATGTTACCCGCTTCTTTGGCAGCCTGGGTACCACTATTCATAGCCACACCTACGTCGGCTTGTGCCAGGGCGGGCGCATCATTGGTACCGTCGCCCATCATGGCTACCAGTTTGCCACTGTTTTGCTCGAGTTTGATATAATTCATCTTATCCTCAGGCTTAGCCTCGGCAATAAAATCATCAACACCGGCTTTATTGGCAATGTATTTTGCAGTCAAGGGGTTATCGCCCGTAACCATCACTGTTTTTACACCCATTTTACGCAGGCGCTCAAAACGTTCTGAGATACCAGGTTTGATGATATCCTGTAGTTCGATCACACCCAATACACTTTCGTTCTGGGAAACAACCAATGGGGTACCCCCATCCGAAGCGATCTTTTTAACCCGGTCATCTATATCTTCTGGAAAGGGATTGCCGGCACGTGTGACGATACTGCGTATAGAGTCGGATGCACCTTTGCGAATTCTTACACCATTTTGGGTATTGATACCGCTTGAGCGTGTCTCGGCAGTGAATTTAACAAACTCAGCGCCTTCAGGTGCATTTGGCAGCTTGATCTGGGTTGATGCCAGATCGACAATCGATTTTCCTTCCGGTGTTTCGTCGGCCAAAGAAGCCAAAACACAGGCGATAACCAGGTCATCTGGTGAAATGCCTTTAGTTGGCCAAAACTGTGTAGCCTTACGGTTACCGATAGTAATTGTGCCTGTTTTATCGAGCAGCAAGGTGTCGATGTCGCCGGCAGTCTCAACCGCTTTGCCCGACTTGGTGATCACATTGGCACGCAATGCGCGGTCCATACCTGCTATACCAATAGCTGATAGCAAACCTCCGATAGTTGTTGGGATCAAACAGACGAAAAGTGAGATCAAAGCAGCTATCGTTATCGGCGTATTAGCATAGGTAGCAAAAGGTTGCAGTGTAACACAAACAATAATAAAAATGAGAGTGAAGCTAGCCAGCAATATCGTCAGTGCTATCTCATTTGGTGTTTTCTGACGCGATGCCCCTTCAACAAGGGCGATCATCTTATCCAGAAAACTTTCACCGGGTTGGGTGGTTACTAGCACTTTGATCTGATCGGAAAGCACCTTGGTACCACCGGTAACTGAAGATTTATCACCACCAGATTCGCGGATAACCGGGGCAGATTCGCCCGTGATTGCCGATTCATCAATAGTGGCTATACCTTCAATTATCTCGCCATCGGTTGGTATAGTATCGCCGGTAACACATACAAAAACATCGCCTTTGCGTAAATCACTCGATGATTTGCTGATAATGGTGCCGTCCTCCAGCAATACATTGGCAGGTGTTTCTTCGCGGGTCTTGCGCAAACTGTCGGCTTGTGCCTTGCCGCGAGCTTCGGCTATAGCCTCAGCAAAATTGGCGAACAATACGGTTAGCAGCAGTATAACAAATATGCTGAAATTATAGCCGAACGAACCCTGGTCGGTATGTGAGAAAGCATAAAAGCTAACGATCAGCATGATCATGGTCCCGATCTCGACGGTAAACATCACCGGGTTATGGATCATAACACGAGGATCGAGTTTTATGAATGATTGTTTGAGTGCTGTCCTTACCAGGGCAGGTTCAAATAATTTATTGGATTGATTCTTCATGGTTATTAGTGCTTAAGCATTGAAAAATATTCTGCCAGCGGGCCCAATGCCAGTGCAGGGAAATAAGACAGGGCATTCAGGATCAGGATAACCGCAAAGGTCATCACGCCGAAAGTTACCGTGTCAGTTCTAAGCGTACCTGCCGATTCAGGTATAAATTTCTTTTGAGCCAGCAGCCCTGATATAGCGATTGGGCCTATCATGGGCAGGAATCTGCCGAAAAAGATCACTACTCCGGCGCTTACATTCCAGAAAATATTATTGTCGGCCAAACCTTCAAAGCCGGAGCCGTTGTTGGCGTTGGATGAGGTATACTGGTACAGTATTTCTGAAAATCCATGGAAACCCGGATTGTTTAGCCATGCCGAAGGTTTAACTGCCCAATCGGCATTTGGGTAAGTGTAGAAGATATAGCACGCTAATGCCGTCCCTGCCTTAATCAGAAAAGGACTTAAAAGCGTAATAAAGGCTGCTATTTTCACCTCGCGGGCCTCAACCTTATGCCCCATAAACTCGGGCGTCCGGCCAACCATGAGGCCTGAGATGAACACTGCGATAATTAAATAAATATAGTAGTTGAGGAATCCTACGCCATCCCCGCCAAAGAAACCATTGATCATCATAGCCAGCAATTCCCAGCAGCCACTCAATGGCATCATGCTGTCGTGCATACCGTTGACCGAACCGGTTGAAGTAACTGTTGTCAGCGTACTCCAATAAGCCGTTGCGGCTGGACCAAAACGTAACTCCTTGCCCTCCATTGAGCCTGTGGACTGGGTAATACCCATTTTGGCTATTTCGGGATTTCCTCCTACCTCGCCAATTATTGTTGGTATCATTAGCATTAATACGCCGGTCATCATTACGCCGAATATGATCAGGCCCAATTTCTTGCGGCGAACGAAGAATCCAAGTGCTATCACCATACCTACCGGGATAATGAACTGCGAAGTAATCTCAACAACATTGGTCAGGTAATTTGGATTTTCGAGCGGATGTGCCGAATTAGCACCAAACCAGCCGCCTCCATTGGTGCCCAGGTGTTTGATAGCGATCATTTGCGCAGCCGGCCCACGAGACATAGTAACGGTATCACCTTGCAGGGAGATAAATTTATCTTTGCCAGCATAGCTGCTTGGTGTTCCGTTAAATGCCAGGATCAATGCGATAACTACCGAGATTGGCAACAATACCCGAGTGATTGATTTAACAAAATAGTTCCAGAAGCTACCGAGGTCGGTAGTAGTTTTATCCCTGAAAGCTTTAAATACCGCAATGGCACAAGCCATACCTGTCGCTGCGCTTGTAAAGTGCAAAAACATGAAAATGAAATGTTGGGCGAAATAGGTTGCGCCCGTTTCTCCAGAGTAATCCTGCAGGTTACAGTTAGCTACGAAACTGATAATGGTGTTAAACGAAAGGTCAGCCGTCATGCCCGGATTACCATCGGGGTTAAGCGGCAGCTTGTCCTGGTAAATCAAGAGGAAAAAACCATAAACCAACCATAGAATATTAATGGTCATCATGGCTTTCAGAAACTGTTTCCAGTTCATGTGTTCGCTCGGGTTAATGCCGCCCAACTTGAACAGCAAATTTTCGACCGGCTTCATAAAGTCGGTCCAAACCTTTTCGCCGGCATACATTTTTGCCATATAGCGCCCCAACGCTATAGCAATGGTAAGCGTTATGCCGAAGGTTACAATTATTCCGATGAGTTCTGTGTTCATGATATCAGGTTAAAATTTTTCGGGTTTCAGCAGTACATATACCATGTAAATGAAAACTGCTATTGATGTGATGAATAATAGTGTGATCATGTTTTTAAATTTTTTCGAACCCGTCAATTGATTTGAAAGACAGCCAGCATAAAACAATGAGTGCTGCAAAGAGATAAATGGTTAACATAGTTTCAATTTTTAAGGGTTTGTTTTATTAAATTCAATTCACAAAAATTTTTATCTTCAGGTAAAGAACGTAGGCTATTGCGAGAGCTAAAAACCAGACAAAGACCAGAACCAATATTTCCTTGTAATTGTACTTTTCAATAGGTCTTTTCATATGCCCGACAGCAGTCAAAGCCTCCGGGGCCGCTCCTGATGAAACCCCATTTGCCAAAATGATGCCCATGCAACCAGAAGTAGCCAAAAAATATCTATCAGCCTATAAAAAAGACTATTTTGATAATTGCCCACAGGTAGGTCAGCGAATCGGAACTATCAAAATGATAGTACTTTATCAATTTGATAGTTCCGCCCGTTGTGTTTTTGAGTGTGGGATAAAAAAGAAAAGCCCCCTTTTTGCAAAGGGGGCTTGAGCATTGAAGTTAAATTATTTATGAAAAATTTTAGTTCAGGTGATTGGTAAGTTCATTACCTCGTATTTCAACAAGGCTACCTTCTTCATCTACCGCATAATGGGCATGGCTAACGTCACTATCAACATTCAACGTACCTTTCTTCTTTTTAGGGCCAGCCATCGGCACCAAAATAATGGCCAGCAACGCAACTACTTCTAAAATTGTTGTAAGCATAACTTTAATAATAAACAGGCAAAAGGATAACAAACCTCGTACCTAAATTAATTCCCAATTCCTATTATACGTATTTGGTTTATAATTGGTTAGTGTATCCAATTGAACGTTCAAATGTATGTATTACGTACAAATAGAGCACAAAGTTTTTTAAAAATTGTAAATTTATGGCAAGTAAAAATCATATAATAATAAAAGCCTCAATAATTGAGGCTTTTATTATTATTATCGTAAAAAATATATATTACCTTAGTGTAACAGCTACACTTTTGGAAGTTTATATCCGTTATGATATTCTTTGGTCAGGTATTGTTTATTGATTGCGTGGTCGGTAAAAGCATTTCCGCTTTCATTCCACTCCAGCTTTTTGCCGCTACGGTAAGCTATATTGCCCATTTGGGCCACAGTAGCCACATGTGCGGCCGCTTGAATTGGGCAACGCAAATCATCCGTTTTACGTGATTTTACCACATCAATAAAATTTACCCAATGTTGATCTAAGCCGTTATCTGAAGGTTTTACAAAGGGTTTACTCACCTTATTTTTTGAACCACCTTCCTCAATCACTTCCCAACCCCCGCGGTTTAAGATCAAAGTGCCATTGTTGCCAATATAAGCAATCCCATGATCCCGGTTATAGGAGCCATTATCGATTCCCATGGCCGAGTCCCAAACCATGTTAAAGCCGTCAAATTCATAGATCGTGGTTAATGTATCCGGCGTTTCTTCATAAAGATCAGGATAAGCAAAGCGTCCGCCCAGGGCTGATACCGACTTTGGAACCGGCGATTTCATCCCCAACAAGCCATAATCCAGCAGATGCACTCCCCAATCGGTCATTAAGCCGCCCGCATAATCCCAAAACCACCTGAAATTAAAGTGGAAGCGGCTTGAATTAAACGGGACTGTTTTAGCCGGGCCCAACCATGCTGCGTAATTTACTCCAGCGGGAGGAAGGCTATCTGCTACTACCGGACCGGGCTTCATCCAACCCTGGTAGCACCAAACTTTTACTGTACGAATATTCCCCAAAGCCCCGCTTTGTACAAAATCAACTGCATCACGGAAATGTTGCTGGCTGCGTTGCCATTGCCCAGCCTGTACTACCCGATTATACCGCTGCTGCGCTGCCACCATTTCGACACATTCGCCGATAGAATTGCCGACAGGTTTTTCAACGTAAACATCCTTACCAGCTTCGCAGGCATGTATCATGATTAGTGCATGCCAGTGGTCGGGCGTACCTATAATAACCGCATCGATATCTTTTTGATCAAGCAAGGCCTTGTAATCGTCGAACTGCTTAACTTTTGAAGTATCGTAATTCATTTTGGCCAGGTCCTTCATCCGGGCAGCGAGTACATTTTTATCCACGTCGCAAATAGCCACCAGGTTTACACCGGGCACTTTTAACGCGGCCATCGTATCCGACCAGCCCATACCATTGATACCGATAGCACCAATGTTTACCTGGTCGGAAGGTGCGATGCGGTTTTTAAACAATGCAAATCCCCGGGTGTTTAGTGCCGAAGCTAACATGGCTCCGCCCGTAAGCATAGCCGATTTTTGCAAAAAATCTCTGCGTGAATTCATGATCTTGATAATTGGTTGAGCTAAATGTAAAAATAATTGTCTGAACCATGATTAAACTGATTAAAGGATTTGCATGAAAAATAGCTAAATGCTTACTTCAATTAAATTCCGCATCTACCACTTCGCATTTCGAATTCATATCATTACGCTCTTATTCGAGCCCGTATTCCTTCAATTTCCGGTAAAGAGTTGCAACACCAATGTTCAATAGTCTCGCAGCTTCGCCCCGGTTACCATGAGTATGGTTTAATACACGCTGTATATGTAGTTTTTCTACAGATGCCAGGTCGAACGCTGAAAGCACCGTATCGGTTCGCTTACCTGCATGCTGTATTTCGTAAGGCAACAGGCTTGCTTCCAATTCATTTCCATCGCTTAAAATAACGGCCCTTTCAATTACATTCTTCAGCTCCCTGATATTGCCAGGCCACCAATAGGCTTCAATTTTTTCGATAAATGCGGGAGAAATGCTGGTCACATTTTTTTTTATTTTAGCTGCAAAGTATTGCGTAAAATAGTCCGCTAAAAGCGGTATGTCTTTTATCCTTTCGCGCAACGCTGGCAAAGTGATTTGGAAAACCGATAGTCGATAGTACAGATCGGCCCTGAAATGATTGTTTTCAATCTCGGATAGCAGATCGCGGTTAGTTGCAGCCAAAATGCGCACATCTACCTGAGTTGGTTTGGTATCACCCACTTTCAGGAATTGCTGAGATTCGAGTACCCGCAATAGTTTAGCCTGAAGCTCATGATCCAATTCGCCCATCTCATCCAAGAAAATAGTCCCACCATTGGCTTCCTCAAAAAGCCCTTTTTTGTCCTTTGTTGCCCCGGTAAACGATCCTGTTTTATGGCCGAACAACTCGCTTTCGAGTAATTCTTTGGTAAAAGCACTGCAGTTTACAGCAACAAAAGGTTTTCCCCGCCTGCTGCTAGCCTGGTGTATCGCTTCGGCAAATACTTCTTTACCCGTGCCAGTTTCACCCAATAATAATACTGTAGTATCTGTTTGCGCAACTTTCTCGGCCAGCTTAATGGCATCTGTTAGCGCCGATGAGCGGCCGACAATACGTTCAAAGCCCTGTTTATCATTTAACTTGCTCTCCAATTCCAGGACACGCAACTGTAACAAAGCTTTATCCATGGCCTTACTTACGAGCGGAATAATACGCTCGTTATCGTCACCTTTGGTTATATAATCGAACGCCCCTAGTTTGATAGCTTTTACACCATCGTTTATGGTACCAAAGGCCGTAAGAACGATCACCTCGGTGCTAGGCCAGCTTTTTTTGATTTGCTCTGTCAGTTCGATCCCATTACTATCCGGCAGCTTTACATCACTTAACACTACATTCACCTGTTCGTGCTGCAATTTTCTCAAGCCTTCGCGTCCCGTCGACGCGGTAATTACCTCATATCCCTCCAGCTGCAGTATGCGCGCCATCAGGTTACGTAGCCTTTCCTCGTCGTCAATAATCAGTAGTTTGCCTTTTTGCATTATAGCGCAAAATTGATAAAAATAATGCCAAAGAATGGCCGACATTAAAAATCAATTAGAATTGCTTTTTTCCGGCCGCGCTGATCAATGCTTTTTTGGCTTAGGCCCAACTAATAACAACGGCATTAAATTGCCTGTTAAAAGATGAATATTATGAAAAGGACGATAGTTGGTTAATTACAGCTGGCGGGCTTGTTTAAATATTTTATTCCGGGCTGCATCATTCATGAGAATCATTTTTATCCCGACCACCCCCATTACTGTGAATATCGAGGTTATTTGTCTTTTTTGTTAATTAATTGATGGGCATAATAGAGCCGTAAATTTACAGGTCTCTTTTGTTGTTCAATAGAAATAGGTTCAAGCATAATTTATATATTTAGCGAAACAAAATCTAAAACTTTATGGCTAACGACAAAAACTGGCACGAAAATCATCACTCCACCCGCAATTACGGGCAAAAGTTAGCTGACGGTGTGGCAAAGGGTATGGGTTCATGGCGTTTTATTATCTGGCAAACCATCATCGTACTCATATGGATGAGCCTCAATGCGGTTGGCTGGGCTTTTCACTGGGATGTTTATCCGTTCATTTTGTTGAACCTCGTATTTTCAACCCAGGCAGCATATGCTGCTCCGATCATTATGATGGCTCAAAACCGCCAGAATGAACGCGATCGGGCACAGGCTGAGGCTGATTTCAAAACCAATAAAGAGGCTAAACAGGAAATTGAAGAATTGCAAAAACAGTTGAATGCTATCGAAGTTGAAAAACTTGATAAGATAATTATACTGTTGGAAAAGCTAAATACAAATAAGGGCTGATTTTCGACTAACTGGTTAAATCCAACTAGTCCTTTTAAAGCAAATTAACTGGTTAACCTAACAAGTTAACCAGTTAAAAAATTTCTTACTCTACCACCAGCGTCGCAATAGAATGCGGGTTACTGCTCACTTTTGCCGCTTTACCTTTGATCCAAAGCATATAATCGATCTTATCGTCCGATTTGTTCATAACCACTACTGCAATTTTTCCGTCGGGGTTCAGGTAGGCTGTGGTTAACAACTTATCTCTGCTGGCCGAACTTGCAATTCGTTTTGCACCGGGTTTAATAAACTTAGAAAAATGACCGATGTAATAGTATGAATTGGTATAAGTGATCTTGCCGGTTTGTGTATCGGCATGTACGGGTGCGAAACAGAAGTTGCCTACATGGTTGGGCCCGCCTTTTTCATCCAGCAGAACGTTCCAGTCGGTCCAGGCTACTGTGCCGGCATTCAAGTCGTTAATGATGGAATAACCATATTTTTCGCCAAGCGACCAGTCGTCGAGCTTTGCAGCGTTAAACTGCTCGGCACATCCTTCAGTAAATACCAGGTTCTTATCGGGAAAAGCCTGATGTACCAATCGCTCGCTTTCAAAATTCATACCGGCACCGGTCCAGGTTTCATACCAGTGATAACCAATACCCCAAACGTATTTAGCAGCCTGCGGATCTTCAAGGATTGTGCTTGCTCGTTGGTACAGCAGGTCGCGGTTATGGTCCCAAACGATCAGCTTTTTGCTGGCTAAGCCTGATTTTTGAAGCGTGGGGCCAAGGAAATTCTTTACAAAATCGCGTTCGTCCTCGGCTGTATACAGGCACGATTCCCAGGTTTGGGTAGCCATTGGCTCATTTTGAACGCTTAGGCCCCAGATAGGAATGCCGGCCTTTTCGTAGGTTTTAATAAATTTTACATAAAAATTCGCCCAGCTCTGGTCAAATTCTCTTTTAAGCTTTCCGCCATGCAATACGTCGTTATTTGTTTTCATCCAACCCGGTGGGCTCCATGGACTCACAAATAAGGTGAGTTTACCTCCTGCGGCGGCAATCACTTCTTTTATAAAGGGTATCCGGTATTTTTTATCGTGACTGATATCAAAAGTGGATAAAGTTTTGTCGCCATCTTTCACATAGCTGTAACTATCACTCGAAAAATCGCAGCTCTGGATATTGGTGCGACCAAAAGTGTAGCCGATACCATCGGTTTTGCTGTAATAAGCCTTAAGTATCTCCTGTTGTTTGTCTTTGGGTAATTTGTAAAATGTTTCGGCAGAAGCGTCAGTCAATGCGCCGCCAATGCCCATGAAATTTTGGAAGGTATTTGCCGGATCTACAAAAACTGCAACTTCAGTTTCAACCGGCTGGGGCTTGCTTTCAAAGTTAAATGAACCGGCGGAAGCCAGCCTGTTATCGGTTCCTTTTTCAGTCACATAAACTTTTACGGTTTTGTTTTTAAGAGAATAGGGTGCCTTCTGCTGGGCGAGCGATGCTGTTGATGCAATGATACAGCATGCCAGTATAAGGTATGCGGCTTTGAACAGTCTTTTCATGATAAAATTGATAATTGGTTGACCTTGGTGTTCAAATCTATCAAAAAACTGTTATTATCCGGCAGAATTTGAAAAAATCAAAGGCTATGGATAGCAAGGTACTCTTCACCACTAATTACAGGCCTTAGCCTATGCAATTCATCATCGGTAAATAGTCTGGATCGCGTAATAAACCGAAGTCCGAGTGGTATCTCCAAAGAAAAGCTTGCACCCCTGCCGGGTGTAATATCAATAATCAACTGCGTGTGCTGCCAATATTCAAATTGATCGGCACTCATAAAAAAGGCACAATTTTTAATTTCCCCAAGGTATACATCGCTTCCCCCTACGATGAACTCGCCTTTTTCAAAGCACATAGGCTGCGAACCGTCACAGCAGCCCCCACTTTGGTGAAACATCAAATCGCCAAACCGGTCTCGTAATTGTACTACTACATTTGCGGCTTCGGGCGTAATTAAAACTCTGGGTGTAATATCCATCTCAAAAAATAAAAAAGGCACCGCTGCCAATCGCAGCGATGCCACCCAATCAAAGACTGCAATCAAAAGAAGCCTAACTTATTCTTGTCATAAGAAATAAGCATGTTTTTATTCTGGCGATAATGACTCAGCATCATCTTATGTGTTTCGCGGCCGAAACCCGATTTTTTGTATCCGCCAAAAGGCGCATGAGCTGGATAGGCATGGTAACAGTTCACCCAAACCCTGCCGGCCTGAATAGCACGCGGAACGCAATACAGTTCATGCGCATCGCGTGTCCAAACGCCTGCACCCAAACCATAAAGCGTGTCGTTGGCTATTTCAATAGCTTCTTCAACCGTTTTGAAGGTGGTAACGCAAACTACCGGACCGAAGATCTCTTCCTGAAAAATGCGCATTTTATTATTTCCTTTCAACAGTGTTGGCTGGATATAATAGCCTTCGGTCAGGCCGTCGAGGTATTTTTTTGCTCCGCCAGTAAGCACTTCTGCACCTTCTTCCTTACCTATTTCAATGTAAGAAAGAATTTTCTCATACTGGTCTTTTGAAGCCTGTGCGCCCATCATGGTAGCAGGATCAAGTGGGTTACCCATTTTAATGGCTTCCACCCGTTCAATTACCCGTTCAATAAAACGGTCGTATATCGACTCATGGATCAACATGCGGGATGGACAGGTACAAACCTCGCCCTGGTTTAAGGCAAACATTGCTGCGCCTTCGAGGCATTTATCGAAAAAGGCATCATCGGCATCCATCACACTTGGCAGAAATATATTAGGCGATTTACCACCCAATTCCATGGTTACCGGGTTAAGGTTTTCTGAGGCATATTGCATGATTAGCCTTCCTGTAGTGGTCTCACCGGTGAAGGATACTTTAGATATCCGTGGCGAGCTGGCCAGCGGTTTGCCAGCTTCGGGACCAAAACCTGTAACAATATTAACTACACCCGGCGGAATTATATCTTTCAACAGTTCCATCAGCATTAAAATACCTACAGGGGTTTGTTCGGCAGGCTTCATCACTACAGTACAGCCAGCTGCCAGGGCTGGTGCCATTTTCCAGGTTGCCATTAGTAGTGGAAAGTTCCAGGGAATAATCTGACCCACAACGCCTATCGGTTCATGGATGTTTAAGGATACTGTATGCTGATCAAGTTCGCTTACCGAACTTTCCTCACTCCGGATTACCCCGGCGAAATAGCGGAAGTGATCTATCGCCAGCGGCAAATCGGCCGCCAGTGTCTCGCGGATTGGTTTCCCATTGTCTATAGTTTCAATAGCTGCCAGGTAACTGAGGTTTTCCTCCATTTTTGAAGCTATCTTTAGTAAAACGTTGCTTCTTTCGGCCGGCGAAGTATGCGACCAGGTGGCGAATGCCTTGTGTGCGGCGTCAAGTGCCAGCTCGATATCTTCCTTGCCCGAGCGTGGCACATTAGTAAAAGCCTCGCCGTCAATTGGCGAAATACTTTCAAAATACTCCCCTTTTACAGGTGCCACAAACTCACCACCTATAAAATTGTCGTAATGATCTTTAAATGCCGGTCTGGCGACCAGCTTTTGGGTTGCTGTGATCGTTTCCATAATTTCTTTTGATTTTTAATAATTGGTAATGCTAAAACTACGCAGGGCCGGGCTTCCCGTTTATGCACAATTGTATCAGGCTTATGCTCTAAAATATTAAATGACATAAATCACTATTTTAATACAATTAACTATTTAACTTTAGCTTACCAATTATAATATCCCGAGCGTAAATACCCTATGGAAAGTAAGTTCAAGCCACGCCCGCTGCCGCTTCATGACGAAAAAAACCTCAAAACGATGGTCGAGAACCGTTCGGTTTATACCTTGCGGCATTGCGAACTGAATGTTTTTGAAACTCATCAGCAATCAGAGAAAGTGAAGCTCAAGTTTGACGACATGGTTTTAACTACGATGATGCGCGGCAAAAAAGTAATGCATCTGTTCGGCTCGCAACATTTCGACTACCTGCCGGGCGAATCTGTAATAGTGCCGGAAAACGAAGAAATGATCATTGATTTCCCGGAGGCAAACGCAGCTAACCCCACCCAATGTATAGCACTGGCGGTTGATTCGGGCATGCTGTCAGATACTTTGAGTTTATTGAACGAAAAATATCCCAAAGTAGAGAAAAATGAAAGCTGGGATATTGATGTTTCCTGTTTTCACCTGCAAAACACCTTACAGATAACCGAAACCATCGACCGGCTGGTGCATGTGAGCACTGAAAACTTTGCTGCAAAAGATGTAATTGCCGATTTTACTTTGAAAGAATTACTGATAAGGCTTATGCAGACACAGGCGCGTAACCTGATTCTGGACAATTATCATAAACATACAAGCACCAATCGCTTTGCAGCCGTTGTTAAATATATAAAGACCCATATCCATGAAGAGATCACAATCGATCAGCTGAGCAATATTTGCTGCATGAGCAGGCCCAACTTTTTCAGGTGTTTCAAACGCGAATTTGGGATTAGCCCGGTTGAATTTATACTGAACGAACGCGTGAAATCTGCGAAACAATTGCTGATGAATTCCGAAGTTACCATATCGCAAGCCTGCTATGCCATAGGCATCAATAACCTGAGCTATTTCTTTAAACTATTTAAGAGGATCGAGGGGCAAACTCCGAATGAGTTCAGGAAAACGTTGAATTAAGGCTTCATCTCATCTGAACTAAACTCTACCATTAGTTTAAACAGGTGATTATATTCGTTCAGTGGCAGGGTCCTGCTGATATCAAAAACATCATGATAAGCCTTTATACCGCCCATGGTATAAATAAAAAAAGCAGGCACACGCTTTTCTGTGAACCAATAATGATCGCTATTGGCAGCTTTACCCCGTGATGCTATTTTTACCAGGTAGTGGTTTTCGTCATTGATTTTATTTAACAGGGCAAATTCTTTAGGGTAAACTGTAGCATTTACCGCAGTGATACCATCTTCACCGGTACCAAGTATATCCATATTGATCAAAAATCTTATTTTATCCAGCGCTACCAGTGGGTGCAAGGAAAAATATTGCGAACCAAGCAAACCCGCTTCTTCCCCCGAGAAACAAATAAAGGCAATTGAATAGCGTTGCGGGTGCTGCGCAAAATACCGGGCAAGACTTAATAACTGGCTAACCCCACTGGCATTATCATTAGCCCCCGGAAAATAGGTTTTGTTGCCCATACCACCCAGGTGATCGTAATGCGCCGTAAACACAAAAAACGAATCGGGCCTGGCTGTACCCTTTACATATCCACAGATATTGGCGGTTGTAAAATCTTTAATGAATTTATTTTCGATATTAACCCTGATGGTTTCCGGGCTTCCTGCAATGGATCTTTTATCTACCTCTATTTCGGTAAAGTCAGCCACCTCCTGCTCAACCGACCAGGTGAGCTTATTTTGAAGGGTTAACACAATGCGGTGATTCCCGTCGATATAATGGATACTATCGCTTTTTACCAGCGTTCCCGCGGCATTTACTCCACGGCTCTGCGGTCCTATGATAAAATCTTTACCAGGCATTAAACTGATTCCATTTACGGTTACCTCCATGGCTCCGGGGAATGTGTTGGCATCAAAGCTAAAAGGCTGCTCGAAATTATGGCCATCGAATGGCAATAAGCCGTATTCAGCATATTGCTCTGAAACGAAGCGGGCAGCTTTGCCTATGCCATCGTTGGTATAGCCCCGGCCCCAGAAATAGGGAGAAGTAAGCGTATCTACTATCCTTCGCGCAAACAAAGAGTCCTGTGCCGACGCCGCAAGGGTGCTAAAAAATAAAATAATGAAAAGGTTTCTTTTCATTTTCGATGGCTGAATCGGAGGCTTATGATTGCTATTTCTCGCGCTTTACCCGCGCATCCAGAAATTTATCGGCTAAAGCTACTTCGTTTATTTTGTCAAGTGCGTCTATCAATTCCTGGTAGGGCAAAAAGTCTTTGATCTGATCCCTGTCGGCCATCAATTTTGCCAGGTTATCCAGGTCATGTGCCGATAAGGTCTTTAGTTTAATAGCGAATGCCCTGGTATACTGATCGCCCAATTGAATCAGGATCAGTTGTAATTGCTTTGCTGCACCCGGCCCATAACTTAGGTCTTTACTGATGGTTACCAGTTTATTGATTACTGCTTCCTGGTAATCTTTTGCCAGACCAGCAAAAGTATTAACATATTCAAAGTACTCGGAATGCAGCTGGCCCGAACCATTGGGTTCGAAAACGGCGTCAAACTGTTGTTTATTGTCTGGAAACGACTTGATATAAGCCAATTGCTTTGGCTTCGAACCCGGATATATTTTAAGCTGCACATAGTTGGTTTTTAACTTTGCCGCCTCAGGCGATAATTGCTGTGCTACTAAATGCTGAACATAGAAAACAAGGATAATAAGTAAGGCTATGAAGCTCTTTGCAATTCTTTTCATAAACATGGAAAAATCAGGTTATATCTTAACGACAAAATTATCGTTTGGTGGTAAATATATAAAAGATATTCTTTAGCGATATTTCAATTATCTGAGAGCAAAAGATCGTTATTTTTAAAGGCTGGTTTTTCCAGTTCGGAACGGAGATTTTTAAAGATCCTCAGTGGCGCATCCGTCGCAAAACTGTTGACAAGCCAGGAAGGTAGCGAACCTGCCGGATCGACATGTAAGGTATATTCAACCTGCACCTGGTTACTTCCTAAAGGTGTTATGACCCATTTTCCGACCGAATTGTTGATTCTTACGATGCCGGCCATTTGCTGCATATAGCCTGACACCGCCGGACCATCGATCTCGACAACTTTGGTTTCCGGATTTTGCTTAGGCGTTAAGTGTGCCACAAAATCCCTGTTTGCTGCAGGCCAGGGTAAATTTACTTCCGAATAATAGTACAGCTCGTTTGGTGACACCCTTTTGATCAATTTGCTCGAACGCAAACGGTAAACCCATTCTGTAGCGGCTTTAACATCCATAATAACAGCTCCTACCTGCATTGGCGTGGCGTTGAAAGATGCAATAACTTTTAAAGCCTTTATTTTGGAGCCCGGCACTTCGCTTTCGTAAATGGTTACGCCATCTTTTTCGGTCTTTAATTGCCAATTGGTTTGCGCTCGGGCAGGTACCAATTTTAGCAGGAAAATTAATGCCAATAAGTAAAATTTTGATTTCATTTCTATCCTCTTTCTTTGCAAACGAGCCATCTACTACGTTTATGCCCCGGCAAATTAAGGCAGGAAAGGCCTGATTGCGTTTCATCCGAATGTCACGTCATTCAATCGATTGATTAATTGACAATTGTTTTACAAATGGGGGATGAAGATTCCCCTAAATAACACCGCAGCCCAAAACAAGGGTCGGGTATTAATTTTAAGATTTGTTAAAGCTAAAGTGCCAGCGTCCAGGAAAAACTAGCTGCAACTACTTCGTTTTTCGATTGACGAACATGCGTCAGGTAGGCCGCTGCTACCGGAGAGAGTTTTTTGTTTCTTAGCCAGATTAACCGCCACTGTGAAACAATAGGGAATCCTTCAATTGGGAGTATCTGAAGTTCTCCATTCTTAATTTCGTTTCGAATACCGATGAGTGGCATGATAGAATAACCCAGACCAGCTATTACTGCCTGTTTAACTGCCTCATTTGAAGTGAGTTCGATTTTTTTGTTTACGATGATTTTACTGCGGTCAAAAAAGCCTTCCATAATTGACCGTGTGGCCGAGCCCTGCTCCCTGTAGATCATGGGCAACTGTGAAAATATTTGCTTCTTATATTTTTCCATAGGCAAAATATGACTGCGGGCACCAACCAGGTACAACTTATTCTCCAGCAGTTTCTCTTCCTCGACATTCAATTTTTCCGGCAAAATGGAAACAAGTCCGAAATCAACCCGGTTTTCTTCAATGCTTTTAATCACGCCGGCTTTGTTGGTCACATCCATGGTAAGTTCTATCTGAGGATGCTGTTTCAGGAAGCCCGATAGAAAGTAAGGCATTACATATTTTCCGGTGGATACCACAGCGATCCGTAATCTACCTGAAAAAATACCTTTAAAAGCCGCCGTTTTGTAGTCGATCGCCTGCACCTGTTGCAAAATTTCTGTGGCTATAGCTGCAATCTCGTTACCGAACTCGGTAACATACAACTGCCTGCCCACCACTTCGGTAAGCGGAATTTCGAATTGATCCTGGAAATTTTTCAGCTGTATAGAAACCCCTGGCTGAGTTAAAAACAGTTCGTTAGCTGCTTTGGTGATACTTTTTGTTTGCACAACTTTAACAAAAACCTGCAGCTGGTGTAAGGTGTAATTCATAAATTTTATTTATACCAAACATAATAAATATAAATAAAAATTTATATTCTTTTAGCGATAGTTTTGCGACTGTTCAATAACCTCTAAATAATTTAAACAGATGACAGCAAAACTACTACTAGACAATTTAACCAACCCTGCATTACTATTTTTCTTTCTTGGGATATTATCCGTCAGGGTAAAAAGCGATTTGGAAATACCTTCCGATGCATCAAAATTCATCTCCCTTTACCTGTTGTTTTCAATCGGGTTTAAAGGTGGACAGGAGCTTGCTAAAAACCACCTTTCGGCCGAAATCACTTATTCGATTCTGTTTGGTGTAGCCATCGCCGTGCTCATACCTTTTTATACTTTCTTCATTTTAAAAAGGCGACTTAGCATTGAAGATTCGGGTGCTATTGCGGCAGCATATGGTTCGGTAAGTGCGGTTACTTTTGTAACTGCGGGCGTTTTTTTAGAAAATCAGCACATCAATTACGGCGGCCATATGGTAGCTATTATGGCTTTGATGGAAGCACCAGCTATTATTGTTGGGGTGTTATTGATACGCTATTTTAACAACCAGAACACTAAAACGCCGATCAAACAAATCGTTTTTCATTCATTTAGTAATGGCAGTGTGCTGCTTATCCTGGGAAGCCTTGTGATCGGGTATTTCGCAACCGAAAAACAGGCTTTGGATATTAAACCGTTTACAACCGACATCTACAAAGGATTCCTGGCTATATTTCTGCTGGATATGGGTATAACTTCGGGCAGGAAACTGGATGGCTTACTGAAAGCCGGTTGGTTCCCAATCCTGTTCGCCCTGATTATACCCCTTATCAATGGCAGCGTGGTGGCTGTATTAAGCGGATCAATAACCCAGGATACCGGCAACCGGTTCATTCTATCTATTCTAGCCGCCAGCGCTTCCTATATTGCTGTACCGGCAGCTATGAAGATAGCGGTACCAAAAGCCAACCCTGGCTTATTTCTGCCTATGGCACTGGCCATTACCTTTCCATTTAATATTACACTGGGTATGCCGGTTTACATGGCCATTATTCAGCATTTCAGATAATACAAATCCAACATATCGCAGCTAACATACTATATAGAAAAAGACATGAAGGATAGCAAAACATTCAAATTGATTGAAGGCGTATTTAATACCGGGGATGCGCTATCACTGGTGCTTAACTTTTATAACGAAAAGATCATGTACCACAACCGGGAATTACTGGCATTGAAACTAAAGCACGACAAAAGCACAGCGCCGGTGGAAGCAAAACTCGAATCGCTTCAAACCGAGCGGGATCGCTTTGTTGAATACCTGCGATCTTTTGCAGGGGAGCAAACTTTGTTTGAACTAAAAAGTTCAATTCAGATCGGTCCGATGAGCAGCTGACCATTTTAATAATAGTTCGTTATGCTATCGCTGTCAGGGTGTTTTTTGCTATTTTTATAAAACGTAAAATCGCAAAAATGCCAAAGAAAATAAAACTAGTCTTTTGCCTGCTTTTTATAGGCTCCTTGTCTTTTGCCCAGGAAAAAAGGATCGCCGATGGGATCAGTAAAAAGACTTTTGATCCTTCAACTTTGCTATGGTATGATTCACCTGCAAAAAAATGGGAAGAAGCATTGCCTGTAGGCAACGGCAGACTTGGAGCAATGGTGTTTGGCAAGAATGGTGAGGAAAGGATTCAGTTAAATGAAGATACCTATTGGACCGGCGGCCCCTATTCAACCGTAGTGAAGGGCGGTTACAAAGTATTGCCTAAAATACAGAAGCTGGTTTTCCAGGGCAAATATCTGGAAGCTCACAATTTATTTGGCAGAAATTTAATGGGTTATCCGGTTGAGCAGCAAAAATACCAAAGCCTGGGAAATTTGGTATTTTTTATGCACGATGAAGATTCAGTTACAAACTATAAACGATGGCTCGACCTGGAAACCGGTATCACCGGCGTATCCTACCGGTCAAAAGGTGTCACTTATACTAGGGATGTATTTGCCTCTGCTCCCGACCAGGTAATCGTTGTCCGGATAACAGCGGATAAGCCAGGCAGTATTTCTTTAACCGTAAATCTGCGGGGAGAACGCAATCAAACGCATTCAAATTATGCGACTGATTATTTCAAAATGGACCCTGATGGTCAAAATGGCCTGAAGCTGACTGGCAAATCGGCCGACTACATGGGCGTCAAAGGCCGGTTGAGGTATGACGCACGCGTCAAAGCAGTTCCCGTGGGCGGTTCTGTAAAAACAGATGGCGTTGACTTGATTGTTGACCATGCAGATGCAGTCACCTTGTATTTCACTGCTGCGACAAACTTTGTTAATTATAAAAATGTGTCAGCTAATGAACACGCCCGGGTACTGGCTTACTTTAATAAAATAAAAGACAAAAAATACGGATCTATCCGTAGCCGGGCTATCGCCGACTACAAAAAATACTTTGACCGGGTCGCTCTTAAGCTTGATACTACAACAAATTCATTTCTGCCGACAGATATCAGAAAGCAAAAAATACAGGACCATGACGACCCGTCATTAGCCGCGCTCAGCTATAACTTTGGGCGATACCTGATGATCGGCTCATCAAGACCAGGTACACAGCCGGCCAACCTGCAGGGAATATGGAACCAGGATATGAACCCTGCCTGGGATTCAAAATACACCACCAATATTAATACGGAGATGAATTACTGGCCAGCGGAATCGGGCAATCTTTCGGAGTGTGCCGAACCGCTGTTCCAAATGATCAAAGAATTGCAGGACCAGGGGAGCCAGGTTGCCAGGGAACACTACGGTGCAAGGGGCTGGGTTTTTCATCAAAATACAGATATCTGGAGGGTAGCTGCTCCGATGGATGGGCCTACCTGGGGTACATTTACCGTAGGCGGCGCATGGCTTTGCACACACCTTTGGGAACACTACCAGTACAACATGGATAAAACGTTTCTTAAGGAAGCCTACCCAGTAATGAAAGGCTCGGTACAATTCTTTATAGACTTTTTAGTTAAACACCCCAATGGTAAATGGCTGGTCACCAATCCCTCAACTTCGCCGGAAAATTTTCCTGATGGCGGCGGCAACAAGCCTTATTTTGACGAGGTAACAGCAGGGTACCGGGAGGGAACAACGATATGTGCCGGATCATCGATCGACATGGAGATCCTTCACGATCTTTTCGGCTATTTTATCGAGGCATCACATATTTTAGGGATACATAGTCCTTTTATCGAACAAGTGAAATCGGCAAGGTTAAAACTGGTGCCGCCACAAATTGGCTCAGATGGCTCCTTACAAGAATGGACCGACGATTGGAAATCGCTTGAAAAAAATCACCGGCATTTTTCTCACCTGTATGGGTTATACCCCGGGAAGGTATTGTACGAAGAAAGAACACCCGAATTGATCGAAGCCTATAAAAAGGTATTGAACGAACGGGGTGATGGCGCAATGGGATTTTCACGTGCCTGGAAAATGGCACTTTGGGCCAGATTAAACGATGGAAACCGTTCTTATAAAATTTACAAAGGGTATCTGAAAGATCAGTGCTGTCCGTCGCTTTTTGCGCTTTGCGGAAGCGCTTTACAGGTAGATGGTTCTTTGGGTCTGAGCGCCGCAATTACAGAAATGCTGATACAGTCGCAGGATAAGTTTATCAGGCTATTGCCCGCATTACCGGATGCCTGGGCCAACGGCTCGTTCAAAGGGGTGTGCACCCGGGGGGCATTTGAGTTTAACTATTCATGGCATGATAAAAAAATCACTTCGTTACAGCTCTTATCAAAAGCCGGGAAAGTTTGCCGGATAGCATACCAGCCGGGTGCAAAAATCATTGCAAATGGAATACCGGTTTCACACAAGGAACTGCCCGGTGGCATAATTGAATTTAATACAGTAAAAGGTCAAACCTATATTATCGATTAATGGGAATATAATTCATTAAATTCACCTTAAAATATCATTTTCATGAGCAACTTTCCCAGTATTTTTAATGATGTGATAGGACCCGTGATGCGGGGGCCTTCTAGTTCGCATTGTGCAGCTGCTCTTCGGATAGGGCGTTTATCACGAGACCTGATGGATGGGCAGCTGAATGATATTTTGATCGAATTTGATCCGAACGGTTCATTGGCGACGACGCATAAAAGCCAGGGGTCTGATATGGGACTGTTTGGCGGTTTTCTGGGCTGGGAAGCAGACGACGACCGGCTTCCTGACTCCGAGAAATTTTTGGCTACGGCTGGTATCAATTTTTCTATCGTGATCAAAGATATAGCAGCAGACCACCCGAATACTTACAAATTGACCTTAACCAATTCATTTGGAACCAGGCAACTCACGGCCATTTCAACCGGCGGAGGTATGATAGAAGTAATTAGTATCGATGGGAATGAGGTTACGATGGCCGGCGATTATGTTGAAACATTAATCTATTGCCGTTCGGCACAGGAAACAATCATATCCTACCTAAATAATACGATAGTTTTCGATGAAATAGTATATCATGGCAAGGGAAAGCCATTTATTGAAATAAAATCCCAGCACGTACCAAATGAGCATATTCGCAAAGAATTGCTCGCCATGAACGAGGTTGAAACTGTTAAAATTTTAAAGCCTGTGTTGCCCGTCATGGCCCGAAAAAATCTAAGCGTACCCTTTATCACTTGTAATGAAATGATGAGTTACAATGAAGGAAAAGATAAAGCACTTTGGGAATTAGCGATGGATTATGAAAGCATGCGGGGCAATATCTCAACTACCGAAGTTTATGAGAAAATGCGCCATATTGTAAAGATCATGGCCAATGCCATAGATAGTGGCCTTAAGGGCACGAAGTATGACGATAGGATATTGGGCAGCCAGTCGCCCATGTACCAGGAGCAAATGACGGCAAACAAGTTAATTGGCGGAACGGCTATAAACCGGGTCATCTTGTATGTGTCAGCAATCATGGAGGTTAAAAGCTCCATGGGTGTCATTGTTGCGGCACCTACTGCTGGCTCCTGCGGTGCTTTGCCGGGTGCTATATTTGGTATCGCTCATACCCTGAACCTACCCGAAGATGAAATTGTCAAAGCGATGCTTGCTGCCGGGCTGATCGGTGTTTTTATTGCGGCACATGCCACATTTGCAGCCGAGGTGGGCGGATGTATGGCTGAAACCGGTTCAGGTGGAGGGATGGCCGCAGCAGCACTTGTTGGTATGCATGGCGGAACGCTGGTTCAAGCGATATCAGCTGCCTCTATTTCATTACAAAATTCATTGGGCATCATTTGCGACCCTATTGGCAACCGGGTTGAAGCACCCTGCCTTGGCCGGAATGTGATGGCAGCAACCAATGCTGTTTCCTGCGCAAATATGGCTTTATCCAACTACGAACATCTGATCCCGCTGGACGAAGTGATCGAAACAATGAAAGCTGTGGGCGATCAGATCCATTATACGCTCAGATGTACCAACCTTGGCGGCTTATCAACGACCAACGCAGCTAAAAAAATCGAAGCATTGCTGGAGGAAAAAACCGGCAGTATGTTTAAGAGCTGCTGATTATAACGAGATTATATCGGGACTGGGCTTGCTTTTATAATCCGCCTTTACCATTATATAATTTGATCGGACCATCCAGCCTAACTTTAAGGACAGTTACGTATTTATCCTGAACGCCTTTAGGAACTTCGATATAAACCAGGCCGGGTACTTTGCTCCAGGAAATTTTGCCTACAATTTTATAATTTAAATTCGTCCCGGAACCGAGCACGGTAACATCTTTTATATTGTTCAGCAATCCTTTTAGGGTAACGTTGCCGCTGATATCGCCCTGTAAAAACAGATATAATATCCCACCATCCTTAGTAAGTGTGGTAGGACCATAAAAATGGCCCTGAGGGATACCCGCCACGGTATTAAATATAGCTTCCCCATTCTTTTGGTTCCAGGCGCCAAGTTCTTTAAGTACATAAACATCCTCATCAGGTATTGTACCGTCGGCTCTTGGCCCGATATCCAATAACAGGTTCCCCCCATTTGCCACTACATCGGTAAAAATAGTGATGACCTCATAAGGGGATTTCCATTGCATATCGTCAGGATGGTACCCCCAGTTATTATTGATAGTCATACAAAGCTCCCACCAGGCAAATGAGGGACGCGAAACCGGGAAATTCTGCTCGGGCGTCTGGTAGTCGCCATAACCCTGCAGCCTGCCGTTGATGATCGCATTTTGATTTCCTTTTAAGATCAGGTCGCGGACTTTCGAGGCCTCCCATTCTTCTGCGCTATGTTCCCAATCGCCATCAAACCACCAAAGATCGGGTTTGAACTTTTGGCCGATCTCGACGATCTGCGATTGAAAAAACGTACGGAATTGATGCCACCGGCCGTAATCGTCGGCAAGTTTATACCGCGAACTGTCTTTCGTAAAACCAGTATAATTTTTATTTGACCAGTCGAGCAGCGAAAAATAGGCGCCAACTTTAATATTTCTTTTCCGCAAGGCATCAAAAAGTGGTGCGATAAGGTCTTGCCGCGCAGGTGTTGACTTTACAATATTCAGGCTATCAACTTTTGAATCATACATGGTAACACCATCATGATGTTTGGTGGTGACAACCGCGTAACGGGCGCCGCTTTGGGCAATAAGGTCGGCCCAATATTTGGGGTCGTATTTCTTTAGTGTGAACCCTTTCAACTGCTTCATATAGTCCTGGTAGCTTATCTTTTTGTTATAAAAGCTCCATGATTCGTCAATCCCGTTAACAGCATAGATACCTTCATGAATAAAAATACCCAGCTTGGCATCGGCAAACCATTGCATCTTATTTTTGAAAGCAACCGAATCAGCAATTGAAAGCTGGGCATTCGCCAGCGATATCAAATGGATTAAAATTATTGTAAGCAGCAATTTTATTTTCATACCCAAATCTATTAATAAGCAGGTGAAAGTTACGAAAGGTTGGGAAGGGCTTTTTTAAATATATTTTAGGTGCTTTCCTGCCTCCAACTCTTTCTGAAAGTTTCGAGTCACGGTGTGAAAGTCTATACAAAGACTAAAAGCACACATTTCGACTACAACAATAATCGTTTTGGATACATCCCCCAACTTGCGACTAACGAGTTTTGTATCAACAATTAAAAAATAAACAAAATGAAAATTATCGTAACAGGTTCTTTAGGGAATATCGGCAAACCGCTAACCAAAGCGTTGGTGCAAGAGGGTCACCAGGTAATCGTAATCACCTCTAAACAAGCAAAGAAAAACGAAATTGAAGATTTAGGAGCTATAGCTTCCATAGGCACCATAGACGATGTTGCCTTCCTCACTAAAACATTTATCGGGGCGGATGCAGTTTATACGATGATGCCACAATTCAATTCAAAAATGGCAGAAGATCCAAATTTTGAAGCCCGGGACGAGGCAAAGAGACTATGTACAAATTATGCCGACGCTATTAAAGCTTCTGGTGTAAAACGCGTTGTTCACTTAAGCAGCATTGGAGCTCATTTAGAAAAAGGGAATGGTCTGCTTGCTTTTCATTTTTATGCCGAGCAAATACTTAAACAACTACCGGCAGACATTGCCATCACTTTCATGAGGCCTGTAGGTTTCTACTATAACCTGTTTGATTTTATGGATATCATAAAAGGACAGGGCTTTCTGAAAGGCTTTGTTGGTAAAATAATGGCCTTGCGCTTTTATGGTTTATCGGGTCTTTTACAGGGTAAAAACGGATTGATCCTTTCTAATTATGGCGGAGAGGATAAAATGCCCTGGGTTTCTCCAAAAGATATCGCATCTGCTATAGCTGAGGAACTAGTTTTACCCGCCAATGGCATAAAAGTACGTTATGTAGCAAGCGAAGAACTAACTTGTAATCAAATAGCAAGTGTTATTGGCGAGGCTATTGGCAAGCCTTATTTAAAATGGGGCACCATCAGCGACAAACAGATGATGAGCGGTTTAAAGCAGTTTAACGTGCCGCTGCACCTTGCAAACGATATCACAGAAATGAATGCAAGTATGCGCAATGGCGGTATTTTATTTAATGATTACTACCAGAACAAGCCAGTATTAGGAACAGTTAAAATGAAAGATTTTGCAAAAGATTTTGCTGTAGTTTATAACCAGAAATAACTAGATTGTAATATGGCGAATCAACCACCCTACCGGATCAAAACTATCAGTCAATACCATCGTATTCTTGATCTGCCGAAGCCCGAACATCCTTTAATAAGTGTGATCGATCTGGCGAGCTTTAAACAGGCCACGATCAGCGAGCCTATAACATTGATCTATGACTTTTACTGTATTTCGCTGAAACGGAATATTAATTTTAAGCAAAAGTATGGTCAACAGCAATATGACTTTGACGAAGGGATAATGTCGTTCATAGCTCCCGGCCAGGTATTTGGGATAGATATCGATGAAGATTCAACATTAAAACCTACAGGATGGATGCTGCTCATCCATCCTGACTTTCTATGGAATACTCCTTTGGCTCAAAAGATAAACCAATTTGAGTATTTCGATTATTCGGTTCATGAAGCACTTTGCTTATCACAAAAAGAAGAAAGCATCATCAATGGTGTCATACAAAACATCGAGCAGGAATACCATTCAAATATTGATAAATTAAGCCAGGGTATCATTATTGCCCAATTGGAGGTATTGCTCAATTATTCAGAAAGGTTTTATCAGCGTCAATTTATAACCCGGAAAATAAGTAACCACAAGATACTTGAAAGTTTAGAGCACATTCTGAATGAGTATTTCGACAAAGGCGATCTGATAAAAAACGGTCTTCCAGGCGTTAATTATATTTCAGAAAAGCTAAATGTGTCTCCAAATTATTTGCGCAGTTTGCTCAAAACCTTAACAGGTTTAAACACACAACAGCACATTCACGAAAAATTAATTCAAAAGGCAAAAGAAAAATTATCAACCACAGATTTGTCTATCAGCGAAATTGCCTATGCGCTGGGTTTCGAACATTCGCAGTCATTCAGCAAATTGTTCAAAACAAAGACTAACCTTTCGCCCTTAGAATTCAGGCAGTCGTTTAATTGACGCTAAAATTGGATTTGCAAGGCCGAATAACCCTACACCGTAGGTCAAATTTTGTTAAATGAAAAAGCAGGCAGTTGTACTTTACCTGCTTTTTGGATGTCGTATTTCGAAATCGATATACTTGCCGTGATGGCAGTTCTAATAAAACAACTGACTGAACGAATCCAAAGGATTGTTGTTTTAAGCTTGATCGTCAAAACCTTTAGCACTTGCAACAGCCACCTTTTTCAGCATCTTTTCTGCAAAAGGACTTAACGAATTCGAGTTTAATTATCCGTTGTAGTCCGGATCAAACTCTACGATCCATTCAATGCCGTATTTGTCTCTAAACATGCCAGCGTAGGTACCCCATGGACTATCGTTTATAGGTCCTTCAATCGCGCCGCCTGCCGACAAACCGTTAAATATTTTGTCAGCTTCTTCGCGACTTTCAGCACTAACAAATATTTTTGACCTGTTTTCACTTTCGCTTACGCGCCCTATAAAATCGGGAACATCATTGGCTACTAACATGTTATGTGTGCCAATTGGCAAAGCAATCTGCATGACCTTGTTTAGTTCATTTTCAGGAATTGGAAAATCATCACTAGCAAGGTCCTTGAAACGGATGATTTTTTTAAATTCTCCGCCAAAAACCGATTTGTAAAATGTGAATGCTTCTTCAGCATTTCCGTTAAAGTTGATCCAAGGGTTAATTGTTCTCATAATTTTAATTGTTAAATTGGAGGTGATTATTCTTTGATGTATTTTATGCTAAAGTTGCCAACAGTAATTCCAGATTTTCCAACGTTGCCGTCATTCCGGCATTAAAGCCCATTTCTATCATCTTCTCCAGGCGGTTTCGCGATTCATTATAAATAGTTATATTCACTTTAGTCTTTCCGTTATTTTCACTAAAGGTGTAATTCCAGTCAGAACCCGGCAATTGGGGGTTTTCATGCTCGTCCGAAAAAGTGTTATATGTTTTAAAATTTGTTTTCGGAGTAATGGAAGTAAAATTTTGAATTGACCAATGTTCTTGCCCATCGGGGCTGATCATCGCATAAAATCGCCTTCCACCTTCTTCAAAATTCATATATTTTGTTTTGGCGCGCATAGGTGCGGGGGCTCCCCATTGGTCCAGTAATTCTGCTTTTGTAAAAGCATCCCATACTAACGACTGGCTGGCTGCAAATTCCCTGATTATATAAACCGTTTTCGCAGCTTTGTCAACGTTAAAATCAAATTGCAAGTTGTTGCTCATTACTTCTTGTCTTTAATATTCGCTAATAGTTCATCGAGTTGGTTAAATTGAATTTCCCATTTTTGTCGGAATTGTGCTACCCAATCGTCAAATTCCTGCATCTTTTTGGCATTAAAGTGATAATAGATTTCCCGTCCGCTTTGTTCGGGCTTAATTAACTCGCACTGGTGTAAAACTTTAATATGCTTCGATACAGCCTGCCGACTCATATCAAATTTTTCGGCCATGGCATTTGGTGTTAACGCCTGAAAGGCAATTAAAGCTAAAATAGCTCTTCGCGTGGGGTCCGCAATTGCTTGAAATATGTCATGTTTCATTTTGTAATATTAAATTATGCAACCTTAAGGTTGCAAATATATATGCAACTTTTTAGTTGCGCAAATTTATTTTGAATTTCTTCCGAAATAAAAAACGTTGGCTAAAAATTGTTCATCTCAGCTCGCTTGCCTGGGCAATATACGCGGAGCTATTGGCGGGTGTTATTTGCCCGCTCATAAGTATTGAAAGTTACTTAAGTTATCGTGCCGGATTGGCAACCTACAAAGAAGACTTTATTACCAGATACCTAATACCAGTAATTTACCAGGAAAGCCTCAGCATAAAAGTGCAATACCTGGTTGTGTTTTTAGTGGTTTGTATCAATCTGATTGCTTATAACTGGCGTTGGAAGCAAAAATTGGGCGGGTAAAATTGCCGCTGGGTTTATTAGAACAGACCCAGCGACAAAAGCATATTTAGAAAAATAACTGACTTATCGAATCCAAAGGGTTGTTGGTTTTAGGCTTCATTCCCATAAATTTTTGCAACTGGCTTTTTAGCAAAATGCCAGCAAGTTTACTTTTTAACGTTGCAAACAAGGAGCTTTGTTTTTGTGTATAGGATGCCGGGGCACTTTGTTGCAGGTTAATGATTTGCGATTTGCTGGTTAGGTAATTGGTTACAGCGTCTGTTACACCAGGTTTTTGTGCAGCTGTAAGTTTCAAACCCGGACTTAGTTTACCCATAATTGATGAGGCCAAACTCGATACATCAAAACCCTGAGCCGTTGCTACGCTTTTAGCTTTGTTCAGCAGATCGCCAACCTGGGCGTGGGATGATTTGCTGATCATAAGGCCAGCTAAAATGATTAAGGTTACAATTGTTCTTTTCATAAATTTTTTTCTTCAAAATTAGAAATTGGATTCCTAAAACCAAGTTGCATTATTCCGGAAATTGCCCTAAACATTTACCGATGCTGCATAATGGCATTTTGAAAACCTATTAAACACAAAATCATCAGGCAATTATCGCGGCAGCTTTCTTCTAATTTGAAGAAGGGGACGTATTATTAGTCGATATTTTATATTATTATTACTTATTGAAACGAAGAAGCCGCCTGAACTCCCCAATATGCAACCAAATCAAGATCACAATTCAAAAAGATCATTAGTTCTTATTATTGGCGCTTCTACCCTGGGCGCGCTTTTCGAATTTTATGATTTTTATATTTTTGGAAGCCTTGCTACGATCATCTCTACAAAATTTTTCCCTTCAGGAAATCCAACAGCGGCCTTTTTAGCAACACTGGCAACATTTGCCGCCGGTATGCTGGTGCGTCCCTTTGGTGCCCTGTTTTTTGGTCGTTTGGGAGATCTGATCGGGCGAAAATTTACATTCATGCTAACGATAGTGCTTATGGGAGGTGCAACCTTTGCCATTGGCCTTACACCGACTTATCAAACAATTGGTTTCTGGGCTCCAATTATCGTACTTATGCTAAGAATCTTGCAGGGACTGGCCATTGGCGGCGAATTTGGCGGCGCTGCAACGTTTGTGGCCGAGCATTCGCCAGCGAATAAACGGGGATTTCTGACATCCTGGATAACATTTACGGGCGGTTTCGGCATTGTGGTTGCATTTGCGGTTATCATGGCAACAAAAAATTCCATGTCATTGCCAGATTGGGAGAGCTGGGGCTGGCGTATTCCTTTCCTTGTTTCCAGCATATTGGTAATAATATCGGTTATTATCAGGAAAAATATGTCGGAGTCGCCTTTGTATGCAAAAGCTAAGGCCGAAGGCAAAACGTCGCGCAACCCTTTGAAAGACTCTTTTGGTAATAAGGAAAATTTAAAGATAGTGTTGTTAGCCATCTTCGGATTAACCATCGGAATTGGCGTTGTAGGTTATTCTACAACATTTTTTCTTCAAAGTTTCATGGTCAAATTTATGTTTGTTGATTATGACCAGGTCAACCGGCTATTAATTATTGGTATAACCTGCGGCACTCCGCTTTACATGTTCTTTGGTTGGCTGTCCGATCGTGTCGGTAAAAAGCCAATATTGATGATAGGTCTGTTTTTAGGGATATTTGGCTTCCGACCGGTTTTCGATCTGATTTACCAAACTGGTGATCTTCAAAAAAAAGTGGAGAAATCAGCTGCTATGACCGTTAATGTAAAACAACAAAGTTTGCCTGATAAAGATCAGCTAACGATAACTTCAACACAGCACTTTTATACCGATGGCACTATAGTAACTGAAATAAAAAAGCAAACGCTTCATATTATTAAACCTGATATTTCAAAAGTTATAAAACTTAGCGATGCCGACGAGCGAAAGGTTGTTTTTTTTGTATTTCTGCTAATGATCGTAGTCTCAATGGCTCATGGTGTCTGTGCTGCATTTTTAGTCGACATGTTCCCATTAAAGATCCGTTATACCTCCTTGTCGCTGCCTTATCATATAGGTTTTGGTATTTTCGGTGGCCTGGCCCCGGTAATATCAGCTTATTTAATAGCCAGAGCCCATTCGGACAACAGTCCGGATTATTACCTCGCCGGCTTGAACTATACAATTATTATGATGTGTATCAGCCTGGTGATAGGAACTTTATACCTCAGGGAAAACATTTTCGAGCAGGTGAAGCCTGTAAAAAATCCAGCTAACATGAACAAGCTCAAAAGAATGCTTGGTTTTGTTTGGATATTGCTTGGGCTAATTTTTGGTTATTTAGGAGTTGTTGCGCTAGGTATTCCAAAAATAAGATCGGGCAAGCCAGACGACCTGATATTTGGCGTTCTGGTATTGTTTGTAGTTACGCCTACCATAACCACGGGCTTGATAACTTTTGGAAAGTATGCCTTACAAGGAGAATATGATGATGTGGCCCTGCCTGGAAATGGGTAATTGACCAAACAAAGAAGCCTCGACATGCATTAAGCTATTCCCTTATTTACAATGGCTTCCTGCTATAAATAACTCAGCCACCATTTGTCTTTATTATTTTGTTTATAGGTGTCAAATGCCTTACACATTGGGTAAAGCGCAACAACGACAAGAAACCAGATCAGGTATACTACCCCCAGGTTATATCCAAAACCTTTTAATGCTTCAACTCTGAATGGTAATGCGGGTAAAACCATTTTTTGCCAACCAAAACCTGTCAATTCGGCAACAATGAGGGCTAAAAAATGAATCAGATAGATGTGAATGATATAAAAGAAAAACGGAACTCTGCCAAATACACTAAAGAAATTTACAACGCTGCCTTTTAGTTTTTCGGTATTGGCTAAAAACAGTAAAGTGCCGCCCAACGTCACCAATAGAAACGAAAGTGATGGTGGATATTTGGATAGGTTAAAAAATGAATATATGGTTTGCTGTAAGTTACCATAGTCTCCCCAGGGCACTAAATTGCCATAAATATTTACCCCGCGTAGTACTGCAAAAAATAAAATGGCTGCGATGCCAATGATGTTGAATAGTTTCCTTCGTTTTGAGGGGTCGTAAGTTTTGTCATAAAATGAACCAAACCAGTAGCCTAAAGACATCACTGCAACCCAGGGTATAATGGGGTAACCAGCTCTTAAAATGTGGTCAGGTGTAGTCAAAAGCACTTTACGTTCATGTAAAAAAATCCAAAGTATATTGTTGCCGAAGTGAATATTGTCAAGCAAGTTATGCCCGAATATTAACAGGCAACTAAAAAGGAGAATCAATTTTTTGGGAAGATGTATCAGCCCTGCTAAAATGATCATGCTGATGCCTAAAGACCATATAACCTGAAAATGGACAGACTTGAAAGTAATATCAAAGCACCACCCGAAATCCATAATAACAAGTTCAACAAAAACCAGCCAAAGCCCACGTTTAAATAAGAAGGCGGATAATTGGGCCGGAGTTTTTCTTCTGCCAACTATAAATGCAGAAACACCTGCAAGAAATGAAAATGCAGGCGCACAAAAGTTTGTGAGAAATCTTGTCAGAAAAAGTGGAAAGGTTGTGAGAGCCGGGTCGGTTGGGTCAAAAAAGTAAGATGAATAATGAAAATAGTCTCTGACATGGTCAAGTGCCATGATAACGATCACCAGGCCTTTTAAAACGTCAAGCGATGCAATTCTGTTTTTTGCCAGGGAGGTCATTGGTTGGTATTATTATTTTTGATGATTGCCTGATCGCCATGTCATTGTAGGGTTTCAGCTAATACGTAAACGTATATTATTGTAGGCTATAAAGCAAAAAATAAAACTGAAGACCATTCGTTGTTCCGGATTTGAAATCCCTGAACCATCGTAATCGGGATTGAAAATCCGCACCAACGTGAAAAAGCGTATAGAAAACTAAAGGTAAAGCTGCACCATTTTTCGCCAGTTGCGCGGGTTATGTGCATAGCCTTGCCATTTATAAAATTGGTGGCGTATGCCTTTCCAGCCCAGCGTTTCGCTAAATTCATAGTTATCTTCCATAAAGGGGTCGGCTTCACCAATGGCGAACAGCATGTCCAGACGGCGAATGTTACCGAGTAACCATTCGTCATACATATTCGCCATAAACTGCCGGGGCATATTAAAATAAATATTCTCGTTATAGTAACCGTCAAACAGGTCGCGGAAATATTGAACCGAGCGGGTAAGGTCGTACCTGCCGCTCATGCAAACTAATTTTTTAAAAAAGTAGGGGTATTTGAGCGCAATATTGGCGGCATGGTAAGCACCCAGACTACAACCGGCTGACACGAAATCATTATCCGATTTTCTAGTACGCATCAATGGTAGTACTTCATTAATAATGTATTGCTCGTATTGAAGATGCCGGTTGATCTTTGCCTCGGGATGCAGCCATCCATTGTACAAACTCTCGCAATCTATACTATCAACACAAAAAAGCTGTAATTCACCCCGATCTATTCGGTCGGCGAGGGCAGAAATAATACCCCAGTTCTCATAGTCATAAAAACGGCCCATACGCGGTGGAAAAAACAATACCGCCCTCCCGGCATGACCAAACACCAATAGCTCCATATCACGTCCGAGGTGATGACTATACCACCGGTGATATTCCCTGTTCATAGGCAAACCTATTTAAGGGCAAAAATCCGGTTCTAATATTAACCAGACAGCAAAAAACGGTTAACTAAATATTATTTAACAATGAGTTTTGAATGATGTTTGTCCAAAGTTGGTAGCCTTGTTTGCTGAGGTGGAGACCGTCGTTTTCAAAATATTCAGCTTTAGGATAGCCGTTTTCATTGAGCATAGCGCTATAAATATCTATCCAGGTCCAGTTGGGGTGATTGTTTTTAATTTCAGCCGATATCAATCCATTTGTAAAACTGAACTGACTAACCTGGTTCCACCGGCAGATGCTTGGCTTTAATGAGATGAAATAACAAGGCAGGGGACCGAAGCGTTTGTTTACCCTTTCAGTAAATTGCTGGAAGAAGAGAAATATCTCTTCGGGATGCCGGCCATCGCCAAGGTCGTTATCTCCGGCATAAAGAATTAGTCTTTCGGGTTGATAGCCAACCATAACCCGATCGAAGAACCAGGTACAGACAGCCAGTGTCGAGCCGCCAAAACCAAGGTTGATTGGCTTAAAGCTACCAAAATCAGTTGCCAGACTATCCCATAACCTGATAGAAGAACTACCATAGAAAAGGGTTTGCGGCTGGTAGTTTATTTCGGCGTGCAGCTTTTCCAGGCGTTTTATTTCCTCTTCATACCAAAACATTTCTTACCGGTATTAATTATAGTAACCTTTAAAACAAAAAGCCCCACGGGCGTGTGGGGCTTTGCTCCTGAGGCTGGGCTCGAACCAGCGACCCTCTGATTAACAGTCAGATGCTCTAACCGGCTGAGCTACTCAGGAATTTTTTTTCTCTAATCCTGTTCAACTTTTAATTGATCCCGTATGAAAGGGACTGTTATCACCTGAACTACTCAACTCCTCACAAGCGGTGTGCTTTCCGGTTTGGAGTGTGCAAAAGTATGATTTCCGGGTTAATTTCACAATATTTGCGTAAAATTTTTATAAAAACATTCAGGGTGAGTTTATTAGTTATTGGTAGTGTGGCATTTGACGCCATTGAAACCCCTTTTGGGAAGACGGATAAAATTGTTGGCGGGGCGGCAACTTATGCCAGTTTAGCGGCATCGTATTTTTGTGATCAGGTGAAAATAGTAGGAGTTGTTGGTGATGATTTCCCGCAAAGCGAGATTGATACGTTTAACCAGCATCATATTGATACCGAAGGTTTACAGGTAAAAATAGGCGAGAAATCGTTTTTCTGGAGTGGGAAATACCATAATGATATGAACAGCCGTGATACCCTGGTAACCGAGTTGAACGTACTGGGCACCTTTGATCCCATCATACCTGAGTCGTACCAGGACAGCGAATTTTTGCTGCTGGGTAATCTTTCACCACAGGTGCAGCAAACGGTCATACAACGCCTTAGAACCAGACCAAGGATGATCGTACTGGACACCATGAACTTTTGGATGGACGTGGCGCTGGATGAATTACTGGAAACCATCAAAAAAGTGGATGTGCTTACCATCAATGATGCGGAAGCACGGCAATTGTCAGGCCAGTATTCTTTAGCAAAAGCGGCGCAACACATATTGGCGCTTGGTCCCAAATACCTGATCATCAAAAAAGGCGAACACGGCGCATTGCTTTTTGGCGACGGAAAAATATTTTCGGCACCTGCATTACCATTAGAAGAGGTTTTTGACCCCACCGGTGCAGGCGATACCTTTGCAGGGGGCTTTATCGGTTATATAGCTAAAATTGGTACCATTAACTTCAATAATTTGAAAAATGCCATCATTTACGGTTCAGCCCTGGCATCATTTTGCGTAGAGAAATTCGGACCCGAGAAGTTAAAACACCTGACCCAAAAGGAAATTGCCGACAGGGTGCAGCAGTTTGTAAGCCTGTCGAAATTTGAAATCTTGTAAATGCGGAGTGCGGAGTGCCAAATGCGAAATGATTTGATTTAATTTCGAAATGCGAAATGCCAATTGCGAAATGATTTGATTTAATTTCGCACTCCGCATTATATTAGCCTTCCTATTGGTTCAAAATGCTCAAATACCCATTCATTATGAGGAGCGTCGGTTAGTTCTTTTGTCAGATCCTGCCCGGCCCAGTGCTCATAGTGTTTGCCGTTTCGCCATAGCCGGCTTCGGCTTACATCATAGATATTGCCCTTAAAGGCAACCCAAATTTCGGGCTTATCTTGCCCATTGCGTAAGGCCAGCTGCGACCGGGTATAGTTAGGTAATTCAATCATAATCATATTTGCCTGGCACGCCAAACATGATGTCAATATAGTGATGCTTTCGCCGGGAACAAAAAAAAAACGAAACCTGCACAAGCAGGTTTCGTCGCGATGATATATAGTGATTGTTTATTTTCAGTCCTCGGCATAAACCGGCTTATTGATTCCCTGATCATAAGCTTTCAGGTTTTTCTTCAACAATTTACGTGCAACGTGAATACGGGTTTTGACTGTCCCGATCGGAATTTCAAGTTGATCCGCAATCTCGTGGTATTTAAAACCGTCGAAATACATCGTAAATGGCTGGTAATAATCTTGTGGAAGGCGGTCCAATGCCTTTACAATATCATCCATTACAAATTTTGCCTCGCCGCTATTGCAGGTCGAACTGAATACCAGATTGGCCGAAGATATCTCGTCAGATTTGGTAACAAATGAGCTCATTTTTACGAAACGGCGGTAATTGTTAATGAAAGTATTTTTCATGATGGTATATAACCATCCTTTTAGGTTAGTGCCTTCTTTAAATTTGTTGTAGTAAGTGATAGCCTTCAATAGGGTATCCTGTACAAGGTCGTTAGCATCATCAGCGTCCCTTGTGAAGTGCAGCGCATACGACCTCAATGAGGGTGCCTGACGTAGTACCATGGTGTTAAATTCGATCGCTGTCATTCTGTTAAGTGTTTGTAGGCTCAACAAGGCAAACATGATACCGTAATCCCGGCACCGATGGTTCAGTACGGCAATTCCAGCTTTTCAGTTAACGAAAACAGCTGTTATTTTCCCAGCTGCAACTTTATTTGCAAACAATTGAATAATAGTATTTTATGAAATAAACTTCCACAAAAATACGGTATATGCTACCGAGCGAAACTACCGGAAAATCAATAGATCAATTACTTGAGAAGAAATTTAATTAAGCGACAATGTTGACTTCGCGTTCGAGCAAAACGCCAAATTTACTGTACACACTGTCTATGATTTGCGACGAAAGACTGTACACTTCTTCGCCCGTAGCGCCGCCATGATTCACCAAAACCAGGGCCTGATTTTGCCAGGTTCCGGTGTTACCAACAATTTTACCCTTCCAGCCACATTGTTCAATGAGCCAACCTGCGGCTAATTTGAAATCATCGCCTGCGGGATAATTAACTACCTCGGGAAATTTTGAATGCACTTCTTCAAATTGGGCGCGACTTATAATAGGATTTTTAAAAAAGCTTCCTGCATTGCCAATAGTTGATGGGTCTGGCAGTTTAGAAACGCGAATATGTGAAACCACCTTTGAAACATCCTTTAAAGTCGGCTCGCTTATATTGCGGCTTTGAAGTTCCTGTTCTATTGCACCGTATTTCAGGTTCAGGTTAGGTAAAAGCGACAGGTGCAATTTTACCGAAACAATAATATACTGTTCTTTAAGTGCGCCTTTGAATACACTTTCGCGATAGGCAAAGCTGCAATCGGTTTTAATAAAAGTTTTAAACTGACCGCTTGCGATCTCAAAAGCACGGCAGCTTTTAAATACATCTTTCAGTTCAACCCCATAAGCACCAATATTCTGTACTGGCGATGCCCCAACTGAACCGGGTATCAGGCTCAGGTTTTCGATACCGCCGTAACCCCTGTCGACGCAATAATTTACCAGGTCGTTCCAAACCTCTCCGGCGCCTGCCTCTACAAATACGTCATTATTTTGAAGCCGGCGTTCAATGCCACGAATATTGATCCGGATAACCAAACCATTAAAATCGTCTTTGAACAGCATATTGCTCCCGCCACCCAGCACCAGGCGCTTCGTGTCAAGCCATTGCGGATCGAGGAAAAGCTCCACCAGTTCATCCTCATGGCATATCTCCACATAATACCTTGCTGAGACATCAATGCCGAAAGTATTGAAGTTTTTAAGGGATATGTTTTCCTGGATTTGTAGCATAAGCTGAATTCGAATTTCGGAATTTTTGTTGGGTTTGACAGAATCGAAGATTTGCGAATTCCTAAAGACTTCCCAAATCTTTTTAATTCCCGGTTACTGACTATCACAAACGAACCACCATGCGCTCAGTGCCAAACACACCCTAAATATGTATCGGCCTGTTATCTGTCGCCGCCAAACAAGCTTCTCTGAATGCTTCAGTATAAGTTGGGTGAGCGTGGCTCATGCGGGATATATCCTCCGCCGAAGCACGGAACTCCATTGCCACCACAGCCTCAGCGATCATATCAGCAGCACGCGGACCTATGATATGTACACCTAAAATTTCGTCGCTGGTTGCATCGGCCAATACTTTTACAAAACCATCCTGGTCGCCGCTGGCAACTGCCCTTCCGCTGGCGCGGAAAGGGAATGAACCGGTTTTATATTTGATGTTAGATGCTTTCAACTGCTCTTCGGTCTGACCAACCGCTGCAACCTCGGGCCAGGTATAAACCACGCCGGGTATCAGGTTATAATTGATATGTGGTTTCTGACCGGCAATAACCTCAGCCACAAAAGTTCCTTCGTCCTCCGCTTTATGGGCCAGCATAGCGCCTTTCACCACATCGCCAATAGCATAAACTCCTTTGACGCTGGTTTCCAGGTGATCATTCACCGTAACTTTGCGACCGCGTTCCTCAACAGTCAGTCCAATCTTATCCAACCCCAGTCCATCAGTATAGGCAATACGACCAACAGCAACCAGGCAATAATCACCCTTTAATTCTTTTTTATCGCCATTGGGTGCATCAAAGGTTACGGTAACTTCCTTGCCTTTTAAATTAGCTCCGGTAACCTTATGACCCAGGTAAAATTCCATACCCTGCTTTTGTAAAACCTTTTGCAGTTCTTTTCCTAATCCGCGGTCCATCGTAGGAATGATAGAATCCATAAACTCGATAACTGAAACTTTAGCACCCAGGCGTGCATAAACCGAGCCCAATTCTAAGCCAATTACACCACCACCGATCAATACCAAATGCTTAGGCACTTCCTGAAGCGTCAAAGCTTCGGTTGAAGTAATGATGCGTTTCTTGTCTATCTGGATAAAAGGCAAACCCGATGGTTTTGAACCTGTAGCTATAATTATATTTTTACCTGTGATCTCTTCGGTAGTGCCATCTGGTTTTTTTATGCTGATGGTATTTTTATCTTTAAATGAGCCTATACCCTGATACCCGTCGATTTTGTTCTTTTTAAACAGGAAACTGATACCGGCAGTATTTTTGGCTACTACTTCAGTTTTGCGTTTCATCATCTGCGCCATATCCAGCGACAGGTTATCCAGATTGATGCCATGGGTCTTGAATGCATGAGCAGCATTATAATAATGCTCAGACGAATCAAGCAAAGCTTTGGAAGGTATACAACCCACATTGAGGCATGTGCCGCCATAAGTGGCATATTTTTCGATACAGGCTGTTTTGAGCCCTAATTGGGCCGAACGGATCGCAGCCACATAACCTCCAGGGCCCGAACCGATCACGATAACATCATATTGCATAGTATTGTAGCAGATTGGTGCCCAAAGGTAAGGATTTTAGGGATTAGTGATTAGTTAACTGTTGATTTGTTAATCAACCTCGTATATTTTTCTATTTTTTCAGAAGAGTCAATTACATTTCGAACGGGCGAAAGGGAAAGGCGCGCAGGGCGACGAGAAAACCTATAAAGCATGTAAGACGGCAGGGGCCTGGGCTAAACTTAATACGTAAAGAATTTAATTCATTCAAGTTGGGCACTATCATTCGTTTAAGTTTTCCCGATCGCTCTTTAACACAACCCAACCCGCTCACTCCAAATGACATTTATTTAAGGTATCCCAAGCCCGGTGCGATACCTTCCACTTTTCGAAAGGGGAAAGGAGGAGGTTGGGGTCCCGAAAAAAGCAGTCAGGACTCCCCACCATATTTTAGCCAACTCTAACCACATTATAGCTTTGCGAAAACAAATCACCCCATTATCGTTATTGTTGCTAAATTTATACTGACGGATTTCATTCGCGCTATGAAGAAAACACTATTAATCTTATTGGGGATAGCATTACTGAATAATGTTGCAATGTCCCAACTATTGAAGGATAAAACCCATTTTACCCATGCAGATACCCTCCGGGGAACGCTAACGCCTTTACGCTCCTGCTACGATATCAACTATTACCACCTCGATGTTAAATTTGATATTGATAAAAAATTCATTAGCGGCAGCAATTTATTCAGATTTACCGCGACTCAGGATTTCAAAAAACTGCAGTTCGACCTGTTTTCGAACCTTAAAGTGGAAAAAGTTGTTTATAAAAAAATATCCCTGCCATTTACGCGGGAAGCTAATGCTGTTTTTATAAACTTTCCCAAGACGATACAAAAAGGTGCGCGGGATACTTTCCGGGTTTATTTCTCAGGCAACCCGATCGTTGCAAAAAACGCGCCCTGGGATGGAGGCGTAGTGTATGCCAAAGATAAAACAGGCAAACCCTGGGTAGCCACCGCCTGCGAAGGTTTGGGTGCCAGCGTATGGTGGCCCAATAAAGATCATTTGAGCGATGAAGTGGACAGTATGCTCATCAGTATCAGCGTACCAAAGGGCTTGAAAGATATCTCAAATGGTCGCCTGCGTAAAGTGACCGACCTTGGTGATGGCTTTACCCGCTTCGACTGGTTTGTGGCCAACCCCATAAACAACTATGATGTTACGGCAAACATTGGCGACTATACCGAATTTAAAGATTCTTATAACGGTGAAAAAGGGAAATTAGACCTGGATTATTGGGTGCTGCCGGCCGACCTTGCTAAAGCGCAGCAACAATTTGCGCTTAACGTGCCACCTATGCTGAAGGCTTTTGAATACTGGTTTGGCCCCTACCCTTTTTATGAAGACAGTTATAAACTGGTTGAAACCCCGCACCTGGGCATGGAGCACCAAAGTGCAGTAGCATACGGCAATCAATTTATGAACGGCTATCTGGGCATGGATCTTTCACAAACCGGCTGGGGTTTAAAATGGGATTATATTGTGGTTCATGAAAGCGGACACGAGTGGTTTGGAAACAACATTACTGCAAAAGACCTGGCCGATATGTGGATTCACGAAGGTTTTACCTGCTACTCAGAAGACCTGTTTATAGATTACCAATATGGAAGAAAAGCAGCCGGTGAATACGTTTATGGTTTAAGGCAAGGCATCGCTAATACTAGTCCGATAGTAGGGTTCTATGGGGTAAATAAAGAAGGGTCCGAAGATATGTATCCCAAAGGCGCAGTACTGCTGAACATGGTCAGGGTAATTATCAATAACGACGACAAGTGGCGCGAGATTCTAAGAGGGCTCAACAAAACCTTTTATCACCAAACGGTAACCTATGATGATATCATAGGGTATATTGTAAAGCAATCGGGCATTAACCTGGCACCTGTTTTTGACCAGTACCTGCGTTATCCAAAATTGCCGACACTGGAAGTTGTATGGAAAGGCGAAAAACCCTATTGTAAATGGATAGCTGATGCCCCGGGATTTAATATGCCGGTAAAAATACGTGTAAAAGGCGGTGAATACCAAGTGATTTACCCAACTACAGTGCTTCAGCAACTAAATATACCTGGAGCAAGTAAAGGTAATTTGGAGGCCGATACTTTTGATTTTTATATCAATTTGTCCGGTATCGATAAAAACAATTGAGGTTTTGAATAACACGTTTATAGATCTCAGCAACATCCTGCAGCAAATTATTATTAAGCAACACGATTAATAGAAAATGATAAAAAAACTCTTATTATTCACAGTACTGTTCGTTGGAGCGGTAAGTTTTAATACGTACGCCCAACTGGGTGCCGACAAAGAAACCTTTACCCGCGCCGATTCGCTGCGGGGGTATTTGTCGCCTTTACGCACCTGTTACGATATTAATTATTACCACCTGGATGTTAAGTTTGATATTCCGGATAAATCCATCAGCGGCAATGTTTTATTCAAATTCACTGCAACGACCGATTTTACAAAACTTCAATTCGATCTGTTTGCCAACCTGAATGTAGATAAAGTAGTTTATAAGGGACAGGAATTGCCTTACACCCGCGAGTTCAATGCGGTGTTTATCACATTCCCCAAAACAATACCAAAAGATAGTAAAGATGAGTTTACGGTATATTATTCGGGGCATCCAACCATCGCTAAGCGTGCTCCCTGGGACGGCGGCGTCGAATACAATGTAGATTCGCTGGGGCATGCCTGGGTAAATACGGCTTGCCAGGGCATGGGTGCCAGCGTATGGTGGCCCAATAAAGATCAACAGGCCGACGAAGTCGACAGCGCACTGATCAGCATTAGCGTACCAACGGGATTAAAGGATGTTTCCAATGGCCGACTACGCAAAGTCACCAAATTGAAAGATGGTTATACCCGGTTCGACTGGTTTGTGGCCAACCCCATCAATAACTATGATATTGAAGCGAATATTGGCGATTATACCCACTTCTCAGATACCTTCGATGGAGAAAAAGGCAAACTGACTATGGATTTCTGGCCATTGAGCTATAACCTCGACAAAGCCAAAAAACAATTGTTGCCGAATGCCAGGAATATGCTTACTGCGTTCGAATACTGGTTTGGACCCTATCCATTTTATGAAGACGGTTATAAACTGATCGAGTCGCATCACCTGGGTATGGAACATCAAAGCGGCACGGCCTACGGTAACCATTACCAGAATGGGTATTTGGGTAACGACTTGTCGGGTACAGGCTGGGGGTTGAAGTGGGACTTCATAGTTGTACACGAAAGTGGCCACGAATGGTTCGGTAATAATATTACTTCGAAAGACCTGGGTGATATGTGGATCCACGAGAGCTTCACCAATTATTCGGAATCCTTGTTCATCGACAAGTTTTACGGCAAACAGGCGGGCCAGGAATATGTGCATGGCACACGCCCGCGTATATCGAATGACCGCCCTATTGTTGGACCCTATAACGTGAACAAAGAGGGCTCGGGCGATATGTACTACAAAGGCGGCAACCTGCTGAATATGATCCGTACCATCATCAATGATGATGAAAAATGGCGCAGCATCCTTCGGGGGTTAAACAAAACTTTCTATCACCAAACGGTTACTTATGTTGATATCGTTAACTACATCAGCGATCAATCCGGTATCAACCTGCGCCCTGTATTTGACCAGTACCTGCATTATAAAAATTTACCGATACTGGAATTTTCAGTCAGCAGCAAAGGAAAACTTACAGCCCGCTGGTTAGCCGATGCCAAAGGCTTTAATATGCCTGTAAGGGTACGGATTAAAGGCGGCGAATACCAGTTTATAAAGCCATCAACAAGACCAATAATAATTGATATTAATGGGGCGACAAAGGACAATATTGAGGTTGACACTTTTAATTATTATATTGGAGTTTTAGTTGAGTAGTGGGTGAATATTGGGGTGGATTAATTCACTAATTGAAATACAGTGTCCCGAATTTTTTTTTCAAATGCCTGCAACATCTTTATAGCAACCCGTGTCTTATTGTTATCAAAACAAAAAATTATGAAATTGATATCAAGAACTATTTTCGCTTGCCTGGTAATTACGGGTATTTCCTATAGTGTAGCCGCCCCCTCAGCAACGGCACAGCAAAAAACTGAGGACCGGCATTTGTCGGGTTTCCATGCCCTGGAGGTAGGTGGGCCATTTGATGTTAAACTAACGCAAGGTTCGACCGAATCGGTAAGAGTTGAAGCACCTGAAGAAGTGATCGGTCGGATTACCACCGAAGTTAGTAACGGGGTGCTCAAAGTTTACAATAAACATAACGAATCCTTTCATTGGGGCGATGCATTTCATCACCGCAAAATATTGGTATATGTCACCGTCAAGGACATCAATAGCATCGGGGTTACCGGGTCAGGTGATGTTGCCTTTACCGAAGGTATTCATGCCGATAAACTAACCTTGCATGTTTCCGGCTCCGGCGATGTAAACGGTATGCTGGAAGTGAAATATCTGGAAGCGGGAATTTCAGGTTCGGGCGATGTTAAACTTTCGGGGCATGCAGATAATACTCAGATCAGAATCAGCGGCTCGGGCGACTACAGCGCACGCGGCCTACACACCGCTAATACAACTGTTCACATTAGCGGATCAGGAGATGCTTCGGTTTACGCTACCAACAAACTGGACGCATCAGTATCTGGTTCGGGCGATATCAGCTACGGAGGCAGCCCGAAAAGCGTTTTCAAATCGAAATCTGGTAGTGGCGATATTGGCGGTGATTGAGAAAATTGCCCAACAAACTTTTTAAACAAAAATGCCGCGATTTTCGCGGCATTTTTGTTTAGGGACCAAATTGGTTTGTTCAAAAACTTGCCAGTTTCCTTCGGCCTAAATCATAAGTCACCCTGAAAACTTCCTGATTACTGGTATAGCCCGGTGTGCGGTGAATACTCAACACAAATTTACCGGTTAAACCTTTCGCATTGAAGGCATTCCACATCAGGTCCAGGCGATTGTAAAATCGTTTGGTGTAAAATGCATCTGCATAGGTAAGTCCTTTACCCGGTTGCCCGTCATAAAATTCATCGTGAACAGCAAAATGCCCGAAACCTGCATAAATATCTAACATAAACCCAGACGAGGACTGCCATCCGTTCAACCCTCTTTCACGGTCTAAAGTAACGAGTGTTCCTGCGCCTATCGTAAGCGAATCCAGCAGTTTTTGCCTGCGGCTTAAATCAATGCCCATTAGCACCTGCGCTCCGCCGTTCTCTACAATATGATCGTCCGGAAGCAATATCGCCGCGCCGGCGTCATGCAGTAAAACGGCATAATGAGTAATGTATAACGGGGCATTCAAGCAAGGTATCCATTTGCCGTAGGAGCCAAATAAAAATTCTTCGCGCTGCGTATTGGTTTGCCGGCTCATCCAGTCGATCCAGCCTGTTTCCATCAAATGTGGTGAATGATATTGTGCAAGCAAGCCCTCTACATTGGGGCGATAATACATCATAGTATCGTTTAACAACGCGCGGGGATATTGAGACACTGTACCATCCCGTGGAAACTCACCACCAAAAAAGTTCCAGCTTTTGCCTTTAAAATTGTAGTAGGCAATAGGGTTTGCATTAAGAAAATACGGTTGAGCGCCAAATTCGTGGATGGCATTGGTGCCTACTACAAAACGATTCATCGAATCAATATTCAACCCAAAACTTAATGCGGTACGGGTACCCGAATAGGTTCTTGATCGTGCTACAAAATCTTTATACTCGCGGTTATCTAAAAAACCAAGTCCGGTAAAATCAACATCCAGTGTCGTTTGCGCTACTAACTTTGCACTCGAAATAAGGACGAAAAGTAGAATCAGGTAGAGCTTTTTGATCATATTTTTAATTTATTCAACATTCAATTTAATGATCCTGCTGTTTTTACTTCCCGGAAACGGGTCGGTTCGCAGGGAAAAAAGCAGGTTGTAATTCCCTTTTAGTAACGGCGCGGTAAACTTAAAACTATAAAGTTTGCTTTCACCGGGTTTTAGCGTAATAAGGTGAAAATCTGATCCCGACGCCTGTACCGATTGCCCATCAATACCCTTAAAAATACAGGCCTCAAGTACCACCTGGTGTTTATAGCCCTTATCGCTGAAACTGATCGGATAGCTGTAAGTATTGGTGATACTAAGATTCAGCGACAACTTTGCGCCGGTTTTGACGCTATATTGGTATTGCGGTAATTCAATTTTTACTTGTTGGTAGGTACGCAGGTCATTTACCCAACCGGCATACCAGGTGCCGGCCGGGGTGAGCAGGGTATCGGTAGTAATACCTTTAACCGCATTGCGCAGCACAAAATAGGCTTTCTGTTGCTGAAAACCCTCTTCTATCGGCCAGATATCAAACTGCGTAAGCCGGTAATTGCGGTTATCGTAGGCAAACCCTCTGGAGCTATTGGTATAAAAATCATATTTCGAGGGGTTCTGGAATCCCTCATTAAAGATCACGTAGTTATCACCTGCTTTTTGGCGGATTATGCGGGTCCATTCACGGTAACCAAACTGGCTTTTTATTTGGCCAACCATGCGAATCAAAGGTGAAGAGGTAATAATCAATACCCGGATAGTGATTACAAATAGTGTATTTACAACCGCCAGGCGGGTAACCCATGGGCGCCAGTTACCACCCTGCCTGAAGGCGATGAGCGCCAGTATAACCAATGGCGCAAAACCGATCAAAGTCCACTGGGGTTGCACCTCGCCGCGGAAACTGCTGATGAGGAAAAACAGGAAGGTACCCCCGGCGTTAACCATCAAACAGCGGATAAACCGGTCCTCCACCTTTACCCGGGTAACCTGGTAAAACCAAAGCCAGCCAATTAGCGGGCCAGCCATCAATATCTGCGCCGGAAAATAGGTCCAGGTTTGGTCGAAATTGTAGTGATCGGTGGTTTGTTCGAAAAGGTGATAGTTGACTGAGGGATACCCATGATTTGCCTGCCACAAAATATGCGGCAGATAAAGCGCAACCGAAGCCATCAAAATCAACCAGAATGTTTTTCGTTTGAACAAGGTCAGGTCCGAAAGCACGGTAAAGCCAACCAATAGGATACCATGGTATTTGCTGTACAACAACCCGGCGATAATTAGCGCCAGCAGCAGGGCCCATTTGATATGATCCTCGTCCGAATATTTCTGGTAAATAAAATAAAACAGCACAGTAAACAGAAACAGCGGCGCATCCGGTGTCACCATAAACCCGTAGAGGTTAAAAATAAACACGCCCGAAGCCATTAAAATGAACCATTTAGCCTCGGCACCATATTTTTTTACAATGAGCCAAAGCAGGTACAACGATACGGTGCTCGAAAGCACGGTTACCATACGCACCCCAAATTCCGAATGTATGATGCTATCCCCGGCGCGGATAAAAAGCGCGACCATGGGCGGGTGATCGAAATAACCCCAGTCGAGGTAGCGGGAGTAGAGCCAGTAATAGGCCTCATCGGCGTGGATCTCGGCCGTTATGGCCTGCACAACATTCAGCAAAGTCCAGCCCGCAAGGAAATACCAGATCAGTTTATCGGTATTCTTTTTATTTTTCAGAGCTGCTGGCATGACGACAAATGTAATTATTAGTCCGGAAGTCCGTGAAACTCCGCGTAAGTCCGGAAGATTAATTTGAAGTAGATGGCGTAAAAAAGCTGTTCAAAGGCACCAGGTGTTCACTAAAAACACCTGTTTTATGCCTGTTCTCACCCGAAAACACCTTGTGCGAGAGCCGTTTATGCCTGCTTTTAGGCCTAAAGATGTCCGGTGCAAATACCTCTTTTGTTGTATCACCTTGTTGGCCAGCCGCTTAAGTGTTCAAATCGACCCCGCTGACCGGAAATTGCAAATACCTGAAAGTCAACACCTAACAGTCCAAAATACCGGAAAATGTCCGATGCCAATTTTTGTCTGGCGTTATTGATTCATTATCAACGTATTACACAAAATTCAACCGGTAATTTTTGGTACCCGCTAACGTTCTGGCTTTCAAGGTACATTTGAAATAAAAACAGGGTTTTGGACTGTGCCATTTCCAGTGAAATTTTCGATTTTTTGTTAGTTATTGTGAATGAGGATTTTAAGCGTTCATTTTGGTGCTTTCGATCGGGCATCAGTCTTGATTGTAAGTGAAGCTGTAAGCGGGACGCTTACACTTTTTGTGGTTCAAGCGAGACGCTTGAACCGGCGGCAACCAAGGTTAGGCGTTAAAGGTTTCTCGGTCGCCCCCCTGCAGGGCCCGACCCGCTCTCTCGAAATGACATCGCTTGTTATTGGCTTATTCGCCCCCCCAAAAGCAAACGGCCCCGTGCGATACCTTCTCCTGAGTATCAGGGGAAGGAGGAGGTTGGGGTCACAGAAAATCAACCCGGATAAAAGCCTAAAGGCATACCTTGCGATTGCCACGTCGCCCCTGGCGCCCTAACCTACGCAGCTCCTCGCAACGACACCATTTTTTAAAAACATCCGACAATTACGGCCCCGTGCGATACCTTCCCCTGAGCATCAGGGGAAGGAGGAGGTTGGGGTCACGAAAATCAACCCGGATACAAGCCTAAAGGCATACCTTGCGATTGCCACGTCGCCCCTTGCGCCCTAATTTACGCAGCTCCTCGCAACGACACCATTTTTTAAAAACATCCGACAATTACGGCCCCGTGCGATACCTTCCCCAAAGCATCAGTGGAAGGAGGAGGTTGGGGTCACGAATCACCTCCCCAGCCCAAAAGCCACATAGCTATCCCCGGATTTTGTCCCCAGCTTACCCCCACCGCAAGCGATCACCAGGTATTGCTGGCCTTCCACCTCGTACATGGCCGGGGTGGCAAAACCTGCTGCCGGTAACTGGTATTGCCATAGCAATTTGCCCGTGCGTTTGTTAAAGGCACGCATCTTACCATCTTTGGTTGCAGCAATAAACAACAAGCCACCAGCAGTAACTACCGGACCGCCATAATTTTCGGTGCCGGTTATACGGCCGGGTGCGGCAAGAGCAGGATCGTCTCCGAGTGGTATCCGCCATAACATTTTGCCGGTATTCAAATTAATGGCATTGAGCGTACCCCAGGGTGGTGCAATTGCAGGGTAGCCTTCCCTACTCAGGAATTTGTTATAGCCCGCCATTTGGTAAGGTATATCAAGGTAGGGGTCATCCGCTTTATGCTCGGGGATAAAAGCAGTTTTTTCAGCTTCGGTATTGCTGGTAATAAAGGCGATAATTGCTTTAGCCTGCTGGGCCGATAATTGTTTAAACGATGGCATCATCCGGCGACCGCCTTTGAGCAGGTCTGCTATCTGCTGATCTTTGTATTTGTTTTGAACGTTGATCAGCGAAGGGTAATTGCCACTGCCTTTTCTTTCAGGACCATGGCAACCAAGGCAATTGGCCCTGTAAAGCCGCTCTCCTGCCTGTGCAAAATTCTCGGGACTTTGTGGCGCTTTTTGCGTAGCCTCGATGGTCATGATCCAGGCCATTTCGTTGGCGTTGATATAGATAATGCCGGTAGTTGGGTCGTAAGCCGGGCCGCCCCATTCGGCTCCGCCATCAAAACCCGGCAAAATAACCGATGGCTTTTTGCCCGGCGGCAAAAACATACTCCCGTAGCGGTAAGTTTTTAATCGCCGCAACACTTCGGCTTTGGAGCTATCAGACAAATAGGGGTTGATATCCTTTTCGGTTAGCGTTTGCCGTGCATAAGGCACCGGCAGTTGCGGGACTGGCTGTGTAGGCCATGGCTTCTCCCCTTTCAGATCAGATGTACTTTGTACCGGCATTTCCTTCACAGGGAACAGCGGCTTGCCGGTTTCCCGGTCGAGCACGAAAATAAAACCGTGCTTGGTAGGCTGTGCCAGGGCATCAATATCCCGACCGTCTTTTTTGATGGTGACCAAAACCGGTGCCGTTGGTAAGTCTTTGTCCCACATATCGTGGTGAATAACCTGGTAATGCCATATCAGCTTGCCCGTTTCGGCATTCAGTGCCAGCACACAATTGGCAAAAAGGCCCGCACCAAGTCGTTTGCCGCCCCAAAAATCGTAAGCAGCCGAGCCTGTTGGGGCAAAGAGTATACCGCGCTGTTCATCCATGCTGAAACCGGCCCAGCTATTGGCCGAACCTACGTGTTTATAGGCGGCGGTATCTTCCCAGGTTTCGTAGCCTTTTTCGCCGGGATAAGGGATGGTATGAAACACCCATTTCAGTTTGCCTGTCCGCACATCATAAGCACGGATATGGCCGGGTGCCGCATCGGCGGTTTCGTTAACGCGACTACCAATAATATACAGATCTTTGTAAATAATACCCGGCGAGGTGGCCGTTACGTACAGCTGGCTAGCATTGCGTCCAAGATCGTTATGCAGGTCAATTTTGCCCTGCTTGCCAAAACTGCCAATCGGCTTGCCATCATCTGCATTTACCGCGTAAACAAATGACCCGGCGCAGTAGAGCACCCGACGGTCGCTACCACTCTCCCAGTAGGTTACACCGCGGTTATTGTTCATCCCAAAATTTGCAGGTGATGAATTTTTATTGCCTGCCGGATCAAATACCCATTTTTCGCGACCCGTTGCGGCATTAAGGGCAAACAGGCGTAATTTAGGTGTGGTACCATACAGGATACTGTCGATCACGATCGGACTGCATTGTATCTGCGAATGTGCAGCTATATCGGCATCGTGGGTATGGTATTCCCAGGCTACCTGCAGTTTATCTACATTAGACGTATCAACTTGACTTAGAACCGAATAATGCTGAACTTTTTTTGATCCGCCGGAAACCCGCCAGGTAGTGTCGGCAAGACCAGGGTAATATTTTGGTTTTGCCACCAGGCGGGTGTTGTTATTACCACTACGGCATGACCACACAAGCAATGCCAGTCCGGATAAAAAAAATAGAAGATACCTGGAAGATCGCAGCATTTCTTGAACAATTTAGGAAAATGGTTGGATACTAAAATACAGTATTTTTTTCAATGCGAACCGGTATGCTGACAGGCAAACCCAGAGAGGCATCATATGCCTCTTTATCCCGGGTAACAACAATTTTTTTAACAGGTAACAGGCTGTTGATTATATTTTTTCAGCGTTCAAAAAATCTTATAAATATTCAGGATATTCGTTGCCTAACGTATCTTATACGAAACGCTAAAACGATACCTATGAACGCACAGATCGACACCTTAAAAAAAGTAAGAACATTTTTATTAGCCAGCATCAGCGACCTCAGCCCCGAACAACTCAATAAGATACCGGCCGGCTTCAACAATAATATCGCCTGGAATCTGGGCCACCTGGTTGCTACCATGCAGGGAATTTGCTATAAAAGGGGTGGCTTAACTGCCAATATCAGCGAAGAGTTTTGGGAAAAGTACCGCTCTGGCAGTAAACCTGATGGCGATTTGAGTGCAGAGGAAATAGAAAACATTAAAACCCTGTTTGCAAATGACCCGGATCAGTTAGCAGTCGATTATGACCAACAGCTATTCGGCGGATATTCTTCCTGGTCGACCCGCTATGACGTCGCTATCGATAATATAGATGATGCACTTAAATTTTTACTCTACCACGAGGGCTTGCATGCCGGCGCCATTGGTACTTTGAAACGGTTGGTTTAGGTAAGCTGGGGTATTAAAAAAAAGCCAGCCGCTTCATTAACACAACCCTGCCCCTCTCAAGAGGGAAACCAAATGCTGCGGTGCTATGTTGACGTTTTGAAAGGTTAAACCTGGGTAGGATTCACTCCCATACTTGCGACAAAAAGACCAACACGCGTCAGTCTCTAAAATTTATCGAAAGGATATCAGCTCTGATTTCGTCAGGCAAAATATCGGTAATGATATGCAGGGTAACAGGTTCGCTCCACTTGACATAAACACAAGAAAATATATCCTGATTGTTTTTACTGAAAAAAGACTTGTGTTTCTGCTGTATAGCGAGTAACTCAGCTACTAGGTGCTCTGGGTTGCTTGTCATTATTGGTTATGTTCCGCAAATATGTAACAGACTTGCGACAATTGAAAATATTCCACTACATCATTTATTGCTCAATGAATAAAAATACTGATCTATAATCCAAAAAGGCATCAATGATAAAATTATAACCGGGCTGCAACGTTTAAAATACGCGGCAGGCCCGGTTAAAGGGTATAAACAATAGTTGGCATTAATAGGCTGACAGAAAGTTATTCAGATTTCAAAACAACGGCATCATTTAAAACCACATCGCTCAAATAGCCGGTACATATTCCTTTGATCAGCATTTGGTTGCCATGTAGCTTACTGGCTTCGCCAGGTTTTAGGGTACAAAAGATATTGGCCATCGGATCGCCACTTTTTAAAGTGATGGTAGTATTACCCGCCTGGTCTTTTTCTTTTTTCAGAATGAGGCCTTGTATCTCGATCGCTTTGTTCAGGTACTTTTTGTTTGCACCGGCTTCATCGTTTTCATAGTCTTTAACAATTTGTCCTGCCTGAACAAACAAACCCTTTTCATCCGCTACATTGCGATGGTGCGTTTTTGAATAAACAAATACATAATACCAAACGCCGGCTGCCAGTAAACCCACCAGGGTTAATGCGCTCCCTAATATTTTTCTTTTCATATTACCATTTTTTATCGTTACTCACCTGTTTGGGCTTTACTACGGTAAATACCCTTGATATGTTGAAGCCGAAATGGACACCGCCGTTACCCCAGCGTCCATCGGTTTGGGTTATAAAACTGCGTTCGTTAATGCCGGTGGAATTGGTAAAAAACAGCTGGAATACATGGCCGCCGGTTTCAATGTCGAAGCCTACCGAAGCGGAATTATAATAGCCCGGTATGCGTTGTACCTGGTAATAGTATTCGCCGGTAAGGTTTACGCGTTTTGAGAGGCGCAAACGAAAGCCGGTACCCATCGAATAAAGATCATTACGATAGGCGTTTGTAGGCACAATATTAAAATGTACCATAGTTGGCGCCAGCTGCAGCGAGAAAAAATCGCCGAATTTACGGGCCAGCAAAATCTGATTTACATAGCTGGCATGGTCTGAATAATGCAGGGTGTACGACGAAGCCGGGTCTTTCAATGTATTGAGTACCGCCGTAGATACCAGGCTCAATGAAAGAGGCATATTCACTTTCCCGGTTGATTGGCGCAAAACCCTGAATTTAAAAAAACCGTCATACTCTTTGTTGTAGGTACTTCGTCCTATACCGATCTCCAGCCTGTTACTGATTCCATAATCCACCCCGATGCGCATCGTTGCCTGATCCAGTCCGTAAAAATTATATCCACCGGTGTTAACCATCCCAAAACGGTGCGATATTTTGAGATCGAGTACACCTGCGCCGGTATTCTCTATCGACTGGCTGTTAACAATACGGGTGGTTTTAAAAATGGACGTAGTAATATCCGTTGTTTCCTTTTTTTCTTTTTTATTCTGATCGTCCTGCATCTTAAACAAGTCGACAGTTTGCGCACGTGCTGCAACTGCCAGCAATTGACAGCAGATCAACATGACCAGGTATCCCCGGTAATTGCTAAAATAAGATCGCCTTTTCAAAATTACTCGTATTTGCAGTTAACACTTATTTCTGCTTCACTGGCAATTTTGTCGCCAATGTACAGCCCGGTTATGCCATAATCCTTTATTTTAACTTTAAATACACCGATGATGACCGGCTTACCGCCAACGATCTCGAGCGTACCGCTCGTACTCACTTTTTGCGGAACGCCATGCAGATTCAGCGTACCCTCAACCGTTACAGAGTATTTGCCGTCTTTCGTAAAATCGATTGATGCGATATTGCTGATAAAGCCCCTGAATTCGGCCTTTGGGATCTTACTGCTTTCGAGGTAATTTTCGTTAAAATGATCCTCCATCAGCTGATTTTCAAACTTAAAACTTTTGATAAGCGCGCTGAAAACGATCTGGCCCGATTTGTCGACAAACTTACTGTCGACCTGGTTGTTCACGGCCTCAATCTTTTCGATCGGGCTGCTGGCATTGAATTTAATTTGCCCGGCTTTTGTGGCATACACTTTTTGTGCATTTGCTGCTACACTCGCAATGGCTAAATAAAATAGGGGTAAAATTACTTTTTTCATGGTTAGCTATTAATTGTTTGGTGTTCCGTTATTGATCCATTTTTGAACAGTACTTATATCGCAGGATGATATCTGCGCGGCGTTGAGTGGCATAGCCGGAACGCTGCCGGTATGGCTGATTGAGTTAAGCAATTGTCCATTAGCTGCATATACCTTTAAGGTTGCATAAGTATCCAGTTGGACACCGCCACCCGCGGCTGCCGAACCGGAATGGCAGCTATAACAATTTGCTTTTAATATGCCGGTTACGCTGCTGCTATAGGTTACGCTGGTTAAGTTACAGGTAGCTGTTGTTGAGTTTTGTTGCGGATAGGATAGATTGGCATGGTCATAATAACAACCGGAAACCAGAACCAGCAATACCAAAACAACGATGACGAGGTGTGAATTTTTCTTGATCATATTATTGAGGGCAGCCTTTGTTTATCCATTTAGTGATTTGCGTGATCTGACAGTCGGGCAATTTGCCCGATTGCGGCATATTCATTGCCGAAGTGCTGGATGTATAGCTGATTGCGCTAAGGAAGGTGGCTTTCATTGAAGTTCCGGCAGCTTTTGCACTGGCGTAGTCGCTCAGCACCACATTTCCTGAACCAGGTGCTACACCATGGCAGCCATTGCAATACGTAGCAAAGATGGCCGAGATGCCGTTGGTATAGGTAGTTTTTGTAGTATCGCAAGTGCTTACCACGCAGGTTGCGTTGGTAGCGCCCTGGCTGATCCAGGTAGAAATGGTACTAATTTGTGCGGCTGTCAACTGCGGAGATTTACCCGGTGGCATCGAACCCCCGGTTATTACTTTATAATACCTGCTTCCTGCAGCATTATTGGCAGTAATACCTTTCATAATATTTGTGTAACTGGTTAATGTCAACCCTTCTTTCGCAGTAGTTGCATCGTGGCAGCCGGTACTGGCGCAATATGTCTGAAATAAGGGCAATACGTCTGTCTGAAAACATACGGCGTTCGTAGTACCGGTGCCTGTTCCGGTGCCTGTTCCTGTTCCTGTTCCTGTACCGGTTCCTGTTCCTGTTCCTGTTCCTGTACCAGTGCCGGTACCAGTACCAGTACCTGATCCGGTTCCGGTCGACGTAGCTGTTGTTGATGAACTGGGTTTAATGACATCGTGCGTGCACGAATACAATACGGCTAATAATACAGCAACAAATGCTGTAAGCATCATAAGGGGCTTTTTCATAGTTTGGTAGTTAATTTTTCTATTACGTAACAGAGTTTTTTAGGCCCCAATACATTTTATAAAAATGTATTACGTGTTTTGTAACAGAAAAGTTACAAAGAAAAAACGTAGTAATTTTTGGAATATTATTGCGGAGGGAAAAAATATTTCAATTAGTGCAATAAGTATGAGTTATAAAGATATAATACTTGCTTGTGAATTGCAAATATTTTCTATTCCTATTCTTAATTGAAAAAAAGGATACAAAAAAACCCGGCTTAACCGGGTTCATTTATGCTTATTCAGCGAATATTTTAAATCAAAAAATTCGACGGTTGCGGTCAGACACCCAGCAGCAATCTGGCCGGATCTTCCAGTAATTGCTTAACTCTTACCAGGAAGCTTACCGATTCGCGGCCATCAATGATCCGGTGATCATAAGATAAAGCCACATACATCATCGGTTTAATCACTACCTGCCCATTCACAGCTACCGGGCGTTCGATAATATTGTGCATACCCAAAATAGCCGATTGGGGCGAATTAATGATCGGCGTAGATAACATCGAACCGAATACGCCGCCATTGGTAATGGTAAACGTACCGCCGGTCATTTCGTCAATAGTTAACTTATTGTCGCGGGCTTTGGCGGCAAGTCCGGCCACGGCTTTTTCAATTTCAGCCAGGCTCATGCCATCAGCATTGCGGATGACCGGTACCACCAATCCTTTCGGTGCCGAAACAGCTATCGAGATATCAGCATAGTTGCTGTATACAATTTCTTCTCCTTCGATACGTGCACCAACAGCGGGCCATTCTTTTAATGCCTCACAAACCGCTTTGGTGAAGAATGACATAAAGCCAAGGCCAACACCATGTTTTTCTTTGAATTTATCTTTGTATTTAGAACGGATTTCCATGATGGGCGACATGTCAACCTCGTTAAAGGTAGTTAACATGGCGGTTTCGTTTTTCACGGCCACCAGCCTGCGGGCAACGGTTTTGCGCAGCGGCGACATTTTTTCGCGACGCTCACGACCTGGAGCCTGCACTTTTACAGCGGATTCCTGCGGTTTAGCAGCGGCACCAATTGCCGGTGCTACAGGCGCGCCGGTTTTTGAACGTCCACCCTGCGGGTTTTCTGATACCATGTCAACTGTAGCGGCACTGATCGCATCGCCTTTGGTGATGCGGCCTCCTACGCCGTTTCCTTGCACGGCTTTCGGATCGATCCCTTTTTCCGCTAATATTTTGGCTGCTGCCGGCGATGGGGTGCCGGAAGCATAACTTGCTGCTTTGTCTGAACTGGCAGCAGGGGTTGGTTCCGTAACCGGAGCTGCTGCTGCAGCGGCACCTGCACCTTCAATTGTACAAACAACTGCGCCTATGGCCAACACATCACCTTCTTTGGCGATGGTTTTTAATACCCCTGCTTTTTCGGCAGTTAATTCAAATGTTGCTTTGTCCGATTCCAATTCTGCCAGTGCTTCGTCCATCGCAACGGTATCACCATCCTTTTTCAACCAGCGCGACAAGGTAACCTCTGTGATCGATTCCCCTACCGGAGGTACTTTTATCGCCAGCGAACTTGCTTTTTCAGCAGCAGGTGCAGGGGCCGGTACAGCAGGAACCGGGGCCGCAACCGGCTGGGCCGGAGCAACTTCTTTTACGGGTGCAGGCGCGCCATCTTCACTGATACTGGCAACTATGGCTCCAATGGGCAAAGTATCCCCCTCTTTCGCTACGGTTGTCAAAGTTCCTGCTTTTTCGGCGGTCAGTTCAAATGTAGCTTTGTCCGATTCAAGTTCTGCAATTATTTCATCCATCGCAACTGCATCGCCATCCTTTTTCAGCCAGCGTGATAGCGTTACTTCGGTTATCGACTCGCCTACCGGCGGAACTTTAATTTCTAAACTCATATTGTAGTGGTTGGACGTTTTCTATATTACGTTTCAGAATCAGGTTGATCAGTCAGCGGCAACTTTGGACATTTTATGGGCCGCCCTTTTAACAGTTTTCGTTACCTCTTCAGCCGATTCGGCATCAAAAGCTTTGGCTATAATATGTAATTGTTGTGCTGTATGCTGTTTAGCGAAACCAGTAGCTGTGCTGGCACTCGCGTGCCGCGAGATCACATCCAGTTGTATTTCGCTTTTGCGGAAGGTGCGGCACATGTACGGCCATGCTCCCATATTTTCGGGCTCTTCCTGTACCCAGAAAAATTCTGTTGCTTTGGCATATTTTTCTTTCACTTTGAGCATCTGATGCTCAGGTGTTGGATACAGCTGTTCGATACGCACAATGGCAACATCCTTACGCTGATCGGCAAATTGCTTTTCCTGTAACTCGTAATAGATCTTGCCCGAGCAAAACAATACGCGTTTTACTTTTTTGGCATCCGCATAGTTGTCTTCTATCAACTCCTGGAAATGCCCCTCAGTAAAATCAGCCAAAGGCGATACGCATTTCGGAGAGCGCAACAAGCTTTTTGGCGTAAATATGATCAGTGGTTTGCGGAATTCGCGGTGCAATTGACGTCTCAGGATATGGAAAAAGTTTGCTGGAGTGGTACAATTGGCAACCTGGATATTATTTTCGGCGCAAAGCTCGAGAAAACGTTCGATACGGGCCGATGAATGTTCCGGACCCTGTCCTTCATATCCATGTGGCAACAACATTACCAGGCCATTACCCCGCTGCCATTTAGTTTCGGCACTGGCTACATATTGGTCGATAATGGTTTGTGCTCCGTTAAAGAAATCGCCGAACTGAGCTTCCCAAATCGTCAGCGCGTTAGGGTTAGCCAGGGCATAACCATATTCAAAACCCAAAACCCCATACTCTGACAGCAGGGAATTATATATTGAAAAACGGGCTTCGGTACCCAGGGTCTCTAATGGTGTATATTCGTCTTCAGAGTCAACCAGTGTCAGTACAGCATGACGGTGCGAAAAAGTACCGCGTTTAACGTCTTCGCCGCTTAACCTAACAGGATGGCCTTCTTTCAGCAGCGTGCCATAAGCAAGCAGCTCGCCCATGGCCCAGTCGAACACATGGCTTTTATTTACCATTTTGCTGCGTTCGTCAAACAGCTTTTCTATCTTTTTGAAAAACTCTTTGTCTTTCGGTAAATCAGTAATTTTCTTGCCGATCTCAACCAGTTCTTCTTTGCTAACCGCTGTTGCCACCGGCGTAGTAAAGTCTTGCTCCGAGGCCAGGTGCAGCCCTTCCCAGGCACCTTCAAACATCTGTAAGGTATCGGTAAAACGTTCAAGCGCCTTTGATTCGTCCAGCTTTTCCTGCAACAGGTCGCGAAAATCCTTTTCCATGATCGTTGCCTGGTCGGGTGTTATGGTACCCTGGGCCAGTAAATGCTGGTAATATATTTCCCTTGGATTAGGGTGGCTTTCGATGGCCTTATAAAGTAAGGGTTGGGTAAATTTTGGCTCGTCCGATTCGTTATGACCATACCTGCGGTAACATAAAATATCAATAAACACATCATCATGGAATGTTTGACGGTATTCCATTGCCAGATTAATGGTATAAACCAGTGCCTCCACATCGTCGCCATTCACATGGAAAACCGGGGAAAGAACTGTTTTGGCAATATCCGTACAATAGGTACTCGAACGGGCGTCTTTAAAGTTGGTAGTGAAGCCGATCTGGTTATTGATTACCAGGTGAATAGTGCCGCCGGTGCGGTACCCTTCCAGTTTTTCCATTTGCAGCACTTCGTATACAATACCCTGTCCGGCAATAGAGGCATCGCCGTGGATCAGTATAGGTGCTATCTTGGTATAGTCGTGGTCGTATTTAAATTCAATCTTGGAGCGGGTCAAACCTTCTACCACGGGGTCGACCGCTTCCAGGTGCGAAGGGTTTGGGCAAAGGCTTAAGTGTACATTTTTGCCGTTGCGGGCAACCATATCGGTCGAATAACCGAGGTGATATTTCACATCGCCGCCAAAACCCGATTCTTCATCATAAGTTTTACCTTCAAATTCCGAGAAAATTTCTTTATAAGTTTTCTCCATGATATTTGCCAGCACGTTCAAACGTCCGCGGTGAGCCATACCAATAACAAATTCCTGTATACCCAGTTCTGAACCTTTTTGAATCACCGAATCCATTGCCGGTATCAGCGCCTCGGCACCTTCCAGCGAGAAGCGTTTCTGGCCCAAAAATTTTGTACCCAAAAAGTTTTCGAAAATTACAGCATGATTCAGCTTATCCAGCATGATCAGCTTTTCTTCGGTACTGAATGCGGGTGTATTTCGGTGGCTTTCCATCCGGTCCTCGAACCATTTGATCTTGAAGGGATTCCGGATATATTTATATTCGGCACCAATCGACTGGCAATAGGTTTGCTCCAGCATCTCGCGGATGTCGTGCAGCGTGGCCGGGCCAAGGCCCACTTCAATACCCGCGTTGAAAACCGTACCCAGGTCGGCATCGCTTAAGCCAAAGGTTTCCAGTTCCTTGCCCGGAAAATACTTGCGGCGCTCGCGCACCGGGTTGGTTTTGGTGAACAGGTGACCACGCGTGCGGTAGCCATTGATCATGTTCAGCACATTGATCTCTTTCAGAAAATGGTCAGAACCTTCGGCAGAAGCCGGGGCACCAATGGGTCCTTTTGCTTCGCGGCCAAAGTCAAAACCTTCGAAAAATTTTTGCCATCCAAAATCAACCGAGTCGGGGTCCTGGGTATAGGCTTCGTAAAGAGTGTTAATGTAGGCAGCGTTGCCGCTGTCAATATAATTTAGGCGATCCATGCAGATTCAAATCGGTAAAACGGCACAAAATTAAGCATATCGATTTGTAAACTTTGTAATTTATTTACAAATCATCATAATAAAATGCTTTTGAACCTGCTTTTACGGAAAAACGCCTGGTATATTTATACCGACTGGTATAAAAACCTCATGCAATGATCAGCTCACTACTGCTGTCGGCCAGCCAGGTGTTGATAAAGTCGCTATCTGTTTCGAGTTTTGCAGCTTGTTTTGCCCCCGGAAAATAACGATCATCGCGGGTATCATTGGCAACGCCAGCTATAAATGCCCAATTGCCCCAGTTACTGGCCGGTGAGTAGTCGATTAGCTTTTCCTCGAAAAAAGCCGCACCTTTCAGCCATTCCACCTTTAAATTATTAACCAGGAAAGCTGCAACTGCCTGGCGCTTAAAGTTATTGATATAGCCTGTAGCGTTCAATTCGTGGATGGCAGCATCAATATAGGGCACACCGGTATGGCCCTGGGTCCATTGCTCAAAAAGACAATGCTGGTTGACTGCAGCTTCCGGGGCTTCGGTTTTAAAACCTTCGGCGTTAAAAAACTGGCGCCCATACTTCTTAAACATAAACCGAAAGTAATCGCGCCAAAGCAATTCGATGATGAGTGTCGACCCGGAGGCATTGGTTCCCTGGGTAAGTTTCATTGCTTCATGGTAAATTATTCGCTGCGACAAACAGCCCAGCGATATCCATGCTGATAAACGGGAAGGATTATCTGTATGGTATTTGGCATTTTTTGGCTGCGGGCTATGATCCAGCATCTGGATATACCGGTGCATTTGCTGCAAAGCTGTAGTTTCGCCACCCTGATATTGGAAATCGGCACGCGAATCATCAAAAGGAGGACTTATCCCCAATTCGGCGTATGAAGGGAGCGGGCCCGGTTCGGCTATTTCCGGCGTTTCAATCCGACCGGGGGTTTCAAAGCAGGGCCTGACATTACTGTCGCGCTCAATTTTCTTTTTGAACAGGGTAAAACTATCGGGTATGTCTTTGATAGGGAATGGCAGGTCCTCTTTATGATAAAGGGTATGCCCGATGAAGTGCCGCAAGTTCAGTTTAATTTTCCAGAGCGCTGTTTCAACCGCTTCAGAAATGGCTGTTTCCTGAACGGCTACTTCGCGGTGGTGATACACTTCGCTAACCTGATATTGCTGTGCTAGTTGTGGTATTAGTTCTGCCGGGTCGCCGGTAACAATAACCAGCTCGCCGCCCAGTTTACGGAGGTTTAAACGCAAATCGGCGACAGATTCCAACAGGAAGCGGGTGCGCACGCCGCCGGTTTTCTGTAGTCCATAAGCTGTTGTGGAAAAATAAAAAGGATCGAAACAATAAACCGGGAGCACTTTATCGGCCTTCCGGGTGGCCTCCAGCAATATTTCGTTATCGTGGATACGAAGATCGTTCCTGAACCAAACCAATATTGTTTTTCCGCTCATTTGCTAGTTATACTATAATCCTTCTGCCCGGTTAACCTTCAAATTTGCAATAAATTACGGAAATAATATGTTTAAACTCTAATATGAGTGTTTATTTGACTTATCGCTAACATTTTGAAGCTGGTGCATCATGCCATGTCCCACTGAATTGTAATATCTTTAAATACATTTGCCTTTGCTGTTTTTAATTTACAATTTTCCCGAAAAATCGAACACATGTATCTGCACAACACCTTCGTTCACCACGTTCATTTCTGGTTAAAAAACAAAGAGGATAAGGCTAAACTGATTGAAGGCCTGGAATTGTTAAAACCCATTACCCATATTCGTGATTTCCATATTGGTGTGCCCGCAGCTACTAACCGCGATGTGATCGACAATACTTATGATGTTTCGTTACTGCTGCTTTTTAACACGCTTGAAGAGGAGGAGTTATACCAGCACGACCCTACCCATATTATTTTCGCCGAGCAATATGCTAAACCCCTGTGCGGCCGTGTGCTTGTGCTTGACAATGTCAATATTTAATATTTCTAATACCCGCAATTAAATATTACCTTTAGCTAAAGTCCTGATAAAAAGGGACCAACGCTTATTTTTGCGGGCTTGGATAGGGCTATCTATTGCCCCAAATGTCCAATAATATCTACCTTTTTATTTCTTTTAATCCCGGCTTGTGAAAAATCCGCCTCATTTATTGAATGCGGGCTGACATTACAATGGTGGCATGAATTTTGGCTATTGATTAGTAACTGATAATCAAAAAGATATAAATAATATTACGTTGCTCAACCTCAACACCTTTCACAATCATGTTTAAAAAATTATTACTGTCGACCTTATCGGCTGTTTTGTTGTTTTCTTTCGCCTACGCGCAGGATGACTCCTTGCATTACGACCTCGGGCGTGTTTTAGCCAAAAAAAGTGCTACGCAAACATCGAGTATTTCGGGTTCCGACCTCGAAAAATACCAGGTTACCAATCTTTCAGACGCCATAAATGTTTGGTTGAATGGCACCTATACGCAGTCGGCATCCATACTTTATGTCATCGACGGCAACATCATTACCGATGTTAATGCCTACAGCATTTTTGATGTTGAACAAGTTACGCTCATACAAGGATCTGTTGCACAAGCTGCCGGAGCAGCAAACGGGCAGCAACTGGTGCTGATCAAATTACGTACTATACGTAAAGGGAAATCGGGCATAGAAGTGAACGGCCAAAACAGCCTTGTTAATATCCGCAACAACAACAATAATGCGCTGCAAAGCTCGGGCACTGGTAGTGTCTATGATCAATATTATTTATCTGGCTACAAAAACTATCAACAAGGTACCATAGGCCTGACCGCCGAATACCAGCGCGACGTTGATCCCAGCCTCAATGGCGATGGTTTGGAATTCCTCCAGGCACCGCATTTCAATCGTTTCAAAATAAATGCGTTTGCCAGTGTGAACCTCGGCAAAACCAGCACGCTTTCGTTTACAGCAGGGTATGTTCCCCAGGTCGCAAACCAATCGTACAGCCGCGATACAGCAGCCTATGGCTCGATAGGTAATATATTTAGCAATAGCCATGTATCGCAATACCTGTTCAATTCAACGCTTAATTTAAAAACGGATATCGGCAAAGGTTTAACCAACAGACTTAGCTTAGCTTATAATCATTACACCTATTTTGAAACGGATCAAACGCAATCTACGATAGATACCAATACCCAGGTCAAGCAACCTCAGAGTAACGAGCGATCGCACAACCTGCTTTTCCGCGACTATCTATATTACCATAAACAAATGGATAGCCTGGAATTTGAATCTACACTGAACATGACCTATCGTGATTTTGAAGATTCAATTGTATATAATACTACCCGTTCATCCTATTCGCCCAATGTCACCCCTTTTGCTTACACCCAAACGCTTTCGAGCCGGGCTGCTTATAAATCTTTCCTGCTAACGCCCACGGTTGATTTGTTTTATAAGGATGCATTCAATATTCAGGGCGGAGCCATTGCTTTGCTTAACCGGGGTGCCGCTCCCTCGGGCGCAACTTCACCGGGACACATTTTGCCTTTCTTTAATTTTGCATTCAGCCCGGCTCGTTTGGTTGGCCTAAAAGCAATTAAATGGCAGATCTATGCCTCCTATGCCCGCCAAAGCCAGGCAACAGGCGACGACTATTCTTCATTAACGACCTATAGTTTAATGATACCTCCTGGTGCTGTTCCATATGTTTTCCGTGGATATGACCAGAATCAGCAATACAATAATTACCACCTCGGTTCGTCGGTTGGTATTAGCAGAAATTTTTCAATTACCTATACTTACGAATACAAAAACTTTTCATATTTCTCTGAATCGAGAGTTCCGCTTGATGCCAACGGTGGCATAGGCTTTATTCCTTTCAACGGACGCGCTGTAACGACGCGCTTCAGTTTGAACTACAACTTACACAGTCCTACGCTTACCTGGAATGCGATGCTTACAGGTGCCGAAACCGAACTACAGGTAACCGATAATCCGCAACTTATAGCCCTTTATAACGCAAGCTACCTGGGCCAGGGCCATCGCTGGTCGGGAGGATATACCAATCGCTTTGTTTTCAAAAACTATTTTGCAGGAATCGATTTTCTGTACCAGCTTGGCGAAAGACCCGATAACCTGATCAACGCACTGGCAACCGCACCTAATTTTATTGCACCATCCGATAATAATTCATTTACGATACAAAACGTATATTTTGGCACCAGGATAAGGATACCTGGAATAAAATACGTCGACCTGTTTGCTAATGGCAGAAATATCCTTCAAAACAACAGCTCTGCCATTACCGACAACCGCCGGTATTACGGACTTGGATTTAAATGCGGCATATAAAAACACGTTAAACAAAATATTGTTGTTGAGCTTAGCATGAGAATACTACTTGCAGGCTCAAACACCTATATAGCAGGGTGTCTTATCCCCTTCCTGTTGCAAAATGGGCATGAAGTTATTTGCCTTGCGCGTGACAAAAAGCATTTCATGTCGCAAAAAAAACATGAGGGAGCCCAGGTCATCCAGGCGGATCTGTTGCGTAATGCTGCAATAGAACCATTTCCGGTTGACATTGATGCTGCATTGTATCTGGGCGGGCGACTAACACAAACAACCGGTTTTGCAGGATTAGAGGCGCTTTCGGCACAAAATTTTATGAACGCGCTCAATCAAACAGATTGCCGCCAGGTTATTACTACCAGCAACTTAAATAACCCCAAAATACAGGTAGCTGACGAAATTTTGGCTGGCGGCAGGGCTGCTTTTACCTGCCTGCAGCTTTCAATGGTGATTGGCGAGGGTAGCATGGCCATGGAACTTTTTGACGCCCTTACGCACCATACCACAACTGTTATTACCAGTGCCTGGGCGGCAGCACAGATACAGCCGGTTTATATCAATGATGTTTTAAGCTATTTAAAAAACTGCCTGCTTAATGCAGCAACCTTTGGTAACAGGTTAAGTGTTTGCGGGCCGGAAGTATTCAGTTTTAAGCAGATGCTCTTCGACTACTGCGCGACATTTAAACCGGGCAAAAAAAACATCCTGGTTTTACCCGCACTCGGCACGCGACTGGCTTCCTATATTGCTAATTTCCTTTCGCCGCTGAGTTATCCTGAGGCGCAAAACCTGCTAGCCAATCTTCATTATAATTCAGTTTGCGCCGATACCCGGATCTGGGATATCGGTCCGCAACAATATGTCAGTTTTAAGCAATCTTTGGAACTCATACACAACCAAAGCAAGGTTTCTATACCTTCATAATACCTATATTGGCCAATGTTTATGAGCGGACAAATTAAACGTGTACTGATAACAGGCGGAACAGGATCAATTGGCAGGCAACTCACCAAAGCCTTGCTACAGCAGGGCTATGAGGTAAGTCTGCTCAGTCGAAAACCGGGCAATGATCCGCTAGTAAGAACATTTACATGGAACGTAAACGCCGGGCATATCGATGAAAATTGCATCGAAGGAGTTGACGCCGTGATACATCTGGCCGGCGCCGGCATAGCCGACAAAAAATGGACGGAGCAGCGCAAAAAAGAACTGACCGACAGCCGCACCAATTCCATTGCCTTGATCTACCATTTACTTAAAACCCGCCCGAACCAGGTTAAAAGAATCATTTCAGCTACTGCTGTGGGTTATTACGGCAATAGAGCCGACGAGATCCTGAGCGAACAAAGTGCCGCAGGAGAAGGTTTTATGTCCGAATGTTGTATTGCCTGGGAACGAGCCATCGATAAAGGAAAAACATTGGGACTACCGATCGTCAAATTCCGAACAGGTGTGATGTTGGATAAAAATACAGGTGCATTGCCACAAATGGCATTACCGGTAAAACTGTTTGCGGGTGCCCCACTCGGCAATGGCAAACAATGGATCCCATGGATACACCACACCGATGTAATTGGCATGTACCTTTTTGCGCTGGAAAACGAAACGCTGGAGGGCGTATTCAATATGGTTGCCCCTGAGCCCGCCACTAATAAACAATTGACCAAAGCCATTGCCAAACAGTTGCGCCGCCCGGTCTGGCCCTTCAACGTGCCCGCTTTTGTGTTAAACCTGCTGCTGGGCGAGATGAGTATCATTGTTTTAGGAAGCACGCGGGCCTCGGCCGAAAAAATCAAAAGTGCCGGTTATATTTTCAAACATCCCGTGCTATCAGAAGCGCTGAAAGATATCTACGGGTAAAAATTGAGCCAGGTTGCAGCCTGGTTTAGGAAGGAATACGGTATTAAATCGAAATATAATATCATTACTACAACCTATTTATGTTTAAAACACCTGTCAATATATTTTGGTTCCGGCGGGATCTGCGGCTGGAGGATAATGCGGGCTTATACCATGCATTAAAAACAGCAAACCCGGTACTTTGTATTTTTATTTTCGATCGCCAAATACTCGACAACCTTCAGGACCGTGATGATGCCAGGGTTACTTTCATTCACCAAACTATTACAAAGCTGGATGAAGAATTAAAAAAGTCAGGCAGCGCTTTATTGGTTATTTATGATACTGCTGAGCATGCCTGGGAAACGCTGCTAGCCCAATATGCAATTGGCAACGTGTATACTAATCACGATTATGAACCCTATGCCCAAAAACGGGACCAGGCCATTGAACACCTGCTCGCCAAAAATGGGGTCGCATTTAAAACTTTTAAAGATCAGGTAATATTCGAAAAAAATGAGGTAGTTAAGGACGATGGCAAGCCTTATACCGTTTTTACGCCCTATATGCGTAAATGGTATCAAAAGCTCCGACCCTTTTATTTAAAACCCTATCCGACAGAAAAGAATTTTGGTAATTTATACCAGACAGAAGGATTTTCGATCCCATCGCTGGCTGAAATGGGTTTTACTGAAAGCAAATTATCGCCACCGCCGATAAAGTATCAACCATTCATTAAAGACTATGCTGAAAAACGGAATTTCCCGGCCGTAGAAGGCACTACCCATATTGGTCTTCACCTGCGTTTTGGTACGGTTAGCATCAGGCAGCTGGCTGCTAAGGGATTTGCCGCCGACGAAAAAACATGGCTGAACGAACTCATCTGGCGCGAATTTTACATGATGATCCTTTTTCATTTTCCGCATACCATCAACCATGCGTTTAAGCCTGAATATGACCGGATACAATGGAGCAATAATGAGGAACATTTTAAAGCCTGGTGCGAAGGGCGAACCGGATATCCGCTGGTTGATGCGGGCATGCGCGAATTGAATGCCACTGGCTATATGCACAACCGTGTACGTATGGTTGTGGCAAGCTTTCTGACCAAGGACCTGCTAATAGACTGGCGGTGGGGCGAACGTTATTTTGCACGGAAACTGCTGGATTTTGAGCTATCGAGTAACGTAGGGGGATGGCAATGGGCGGCGGGTTCGGGAACGGATGCCGCACCTTATTTCCGCATTTTCAACCCGGAATCACAAACTAAAAAATTCGACCCGGATCTGGCCTATATCAAAAAATGGGTTCCGGAATATGCCGACTTCAGCATTTATCCAAAACCCATAGTTGAGCATACTTTTGCCCGTGAACGATGTTTGAAAGTATTTAAAGAGGCTCTAAGCAAATAATTAATTTGTTACCACCGTTGTAACCTGCACTTCAAACCGCAGGCACGAATTAGCCGGAATAGTGGTTGTCGAGCCGCTTGAACTTGTATTTCCGTAGGCCAACCTTGATGGGATCAGCAAAGAAATTGAACCGTTGCCACTTCCTAATAAAAAAAGCCCTGTTCTGAAACCAGGCGTAATTTGCTGTAAATCAGTAAAAGTGGTTGCGGTAGTAGTTGTAGCTGGCGGAATAACAGTTGGAGCATAGGTTTCATCGAAGAAACTATTATCCATTAATTGGCCGGTATAATAAAGTGTTACTGAGGAGTTGTATGTGATCAGGTTGCCGTTAACAGGTGGAACGGTAATTTTGTAATACATTCCGGTAGCTGGTCCGCTAAGCAGCTTTGTATAACCGCTGAGGTTATTGGCAGCTATATAATTTTGTATCACCTGGTCGTCATAAGCAACCAGGTCAGGCACTACATAAAGCGTATAATCAAGGCACTGATTACCTGCAATACGGCCGTTCACGATAGTTTTACTGCCGCTACCTGCCCCTGCCAGCCCATAAGCCAGATGAGAAGGGATAAGTATTCGTACTTTGGTGCCCTTATACTTTACCACATCATGTAGTGCTGTTGTAAGTCCTTTTGGAGCCGTATGTCCCAGCAAGCCATCAAAGTGGTCGGTGACAGTATCTGTATTATTATAAAGTCCATCAAATGACTTCAGGGTATAGGTAAAAAATAATGAGTCAGTATAATCAAACTGAGCACCGGTACCTTGCTGGATGATTTGGTAATAGATACCGGTTGTATCGCCACCAACGGTATCCCGCTTCATTCCGGAGATACTATTGGCACTGATATAACTTTGTATCTGTTGGTCGTCATATTGCTTGATATTCGGCATTGATCCGCTTTTGCGGCAGGACATTATTCCAACCACCGTAGAAAGTATTAGTAGGGTAAAAAGAGTTTTTTTCATTTATATCAGTTCGTTACATCGTATAGTTGTATGTCAAAATCGAGTATAGCATTAGCGGGTAAACCGACCGATGTTTGCGGGTCGGGTCCGTATGCATAGCGCGAGGGAATGATCAAACGGACAATCCCCCCTTGATTAACTTTGGGTAAACCCAATTGCCAACCTAAAATCACCTGGCCCAGCACGTAGGATGGGTGAAAGTTATTTGTTTCGGTAAATACCTTACCAGTACTTAATAATTTACCCGTATCGCCTACCGTCACCTGGGTCGACGTTGTAAAAACAGTGTTGCCCTGGCCCGGCTGCAAAACAATATAGTACACGCCACAGGTATCTGATACTTTTTTTGCAATACCGGTAAGGTTGTTTGCCTGGATGTACTGTGCCACTATCTTGTCGTCAATAGCCGCCTGCGCCTTATAGGCTTCAAGCGCACTTTGAGTTTTTGTGCAAGCCGACAAAAGCAAACATCCCATCAATAATAACATTAACCACCGCATCTTTTTTACAACCGGCAAATTTATCGTTTTATAATTCAAAAACGACAGCTTAACACTTTTTAACACATCGCAATTTTAATATCGGTAAAACGCTCGTCAACAGGCTTTATTTCATGTTTAGGATGTGCAAAAGCAGATATTTGCAACGAAGTGCCGGTAAGAAAGTATTGCCGAAGTTTAAATTTAAGGTCGTAAATGCCGGAGAATTTGTATTTTTTGTTCAGATGCATCGCAATTTAGCCAGTTGATGATTCAGGCTTATAATTGACGGTGAGCTTGTTGATCTTTTTAAGCAGATCGATCAGGTATTGTTTGTCGTGTTCGTTGATATGTTTGTTTAAGTAATTATTAAACTGCTTTACCACCACACGTGCCAGGTGTCTTTTTTCTTTACCCAGCGGCGTAAGGTAAATTTTCACCGACCTTTTATCGCCCTGATTCGATTCACGGTAAATGAGGCCCGACTTTTCCAACTGGTTCAGCATCCGCGAAAGGCTGGTTGATTTTAGCCCTAACAATGCTGCGGCCTGCGATACGGTTGTCCCCTCCTGTTCGTCGATGTTGATGAGCAGATAACCAATAGACTGTGTGATCCCAAACTCTGTAACCAATTGATTGTAGCGGTTGGCCATGGTTTGCCAAACTACTTTCATAAAATAGTCGATCGTTTCCTGGTGTTTAATATGCGATGGCATTGGCGTTTTTTAGTTCATGGTTCATGGTTCATGGAGATTGGGTTATTGGGTATCGGGTATCGGGTATCAGGTTTTATGTATAATACATTTAACCTTGACCAATACCTGCTACCCGATACCCGCTAACTAATACCCAAAAATCAATATCCCTCTTTATCGTCATCCCCTCTCGGATCAGCACCGCCCTGGTAGCCTGTCGGTGTTACCAGGATGGCATCAACGCGACCACTTGGGCCACGGTCCACAATTTTATAACCTTTTTGTTTTAGCTTATTTCGTGTTTCAGCATCCATACCTCCACGTTCAATAGTAACTTCATCGGGTAACCACTGGTGATGAAAGCGTTTCGAATCTACTGCCTGCTGCATGTTCTGGTCAAATTCGATCACGTTTAAAATTGTTTGAAAGACGGATGTTATAATGGTTGATCCTCCCGGCGTACCCACTACCATAAATAATTTGCCATCCTTTTCAACAATCGTAGGCGTCATCGATGAAAGCATGCGTTTATTGGGTTGGATGCTGTTGGCTTTACCACCTACCAGTCCGAACATATTTGGCACACCCGGTTTTGAACTAAAATCGTCCATCTCGTTATTCAGCAAAAAGCCTGCACCGTTGACAAATATTTTAGAGCCATAGGAGTCATTGAGTGTGGTAGTGATCGCAACTGCATTACCCTCGGCATCCACGATAGAATAGTGGGTAGTTTGATCACTTTCATAGCCAGGTAAATTACCCGGTGCGATGTTTGCACTTGGCGTTGCAGCAGCCCAGCTAAAATTGCTCATACGCGCTGCATTGTAAGCCGGGTTCAGCAATGTATCCACTGGAACTTTAAAGAAATCGGGGTCGCCAAGGTATTTGGAGCGATCGGCATAAACGCGGCGTTCGGCTTCAACAACCAATTGTATGGTTGAGTCGCTATTAAAACCCCAGCGGTGCAAAGGATACTTTTCTACCGATTGCAACAATTGCAACAAAGCCACTCCCCCGCTTGAAGGCGGCGGCATAGCAATGATCTTATACCCTTTATAGTTGCCAATGAGCGGATTGCGCCAAACAGCCTGATAATTTTTTAGATCTTCTTTGCTAATAAAGCCATTACCGCTTTGCATTTCTGCTACAATTTTATCAGCAACCGCACCTTCATAAAAGCCTGCTCTGCCCTTGTCGCGAATCAGTTCGAGTGTTTTGGCAAGATCTTCCTGTACTAGCAAATCGCCTTCTTTCCATCCGCCTTCTTTCAGCAAATAGCTTTTGCCAGGATTTAATTGTTTGAAATATTTTGCCGCCCAATTCAATTCAGAAGCGGCACGTTTGCTTACCCTGAAACCGTTTTTGGCGAGTTCAATGGCGGGCTGTACCAATTCAGCCCATTTTAATTTTCCATATTTGCTATGGGCCTCAAACATGCCGGCGACTGAGCCCGGTACACCCGATGCCTGATGTGTGGCCAGGCTTTTGTCGGGTATAACATTTCCTGCGGCGTCGAGGAACATATCCTGGAAAGCTTTTGCCGGGGCTTTTTCCCGAAAATCAAGTGTTGCCGTTTTACCGCTTTTTGAACGGAATACCATAAAGCCTCCACCGCCGATATTGCCAGCTTCGGGAAAAGTAACGGCAAGTGCAAACTGAACGGCGACAGCTGCATCAACTGCATTGCCTCCTTTTTTCAACACCTCAAGCCCAATTTTTGCAGCATCTGGATTAGCACATACCACCATACCATTTTTATAAATCGGTGCTTCAGACCCCGTGGTTTGGGCCTGTGTATGTTTATAGGTTACCAGAACAACTAAAAAAGCGAACGTGGCAATGAGGTATTTAGAAGAAAGCTTGAACATATGTGTTTGAATAATGCCGCCTAATTTAACCTATTTTTAACTTAAACCAACGTAACAAATTGTTGCTGCGAAGCGTCTTTTTATCAAAAAAACATTTTTCCAATTTAAGTGTTAGGCCAATTACAGGTTTGACTAGCGGGTAAAAGCTTAAAAAAACCTTAGAAAGATAAAGCATACTATATTTGAACAAATTATTAACGTTAATGCAAAAAACTTCCATGAAAAAATATTATTACCTTTTACTCATCTTTACGGGCTTAACTTTAAGCGCAACAAACGCCAAAGCACAGGATTATAACCCCAACTACCAGATCGCAGCCGGATTAAAATTCGGAGGATACGAGAATGGGGTCTCGGCCAAATATTTCATGAACAGCAGCACTTCGCTTGAAGCGATTGCCGGTTTGCGCTCACCACATGGCTTGGTTTTAACTGGTTTATACGAAATAAACCATACTGCTTTTGAGGTTGAAGGCTTGAGGTTTTACTATGGTTTTGGCGCACACCTTGGTGCCGTTGGTGCCGGATATTACCAACGATTTGACGGAAGCAACGAGCTTTATTCAAAAAGTCAGATATTGTTGGGCGCTGATGGTGTTGTAGGGCTAGAATATGTTATCCCTCAGTCGCCGATCGCTATCAGCCTCGACCTCAATCCTCGAATAGAATTGGCAACCGGGCCATTCTTTGATATTGCTCCGGGCCTGGGTGTAAAATATTGCTTCAAATAAGCCCGGCAAAAACGTCCCTGCCGCTTATTTGCTTGAATTAGCGCTCGATGACAAGCTTGCGGGTATAAGCTTTTTCACCGAGTTGTACTTTTAACAGATAGCTTCCGGCAGCCAAATGACTCACATCGATCTGCGTGCTAAAATTACCAACAGGGATAGCCTGGCTTTGTGAATAAGCATTTTGCCCGATACTATTGACAATGCTGAGGGTAAGATCGGCAGCAGCGGGTGCAGCAAAGACAACGTTCAACTGACTATTCGCCGGTACTGGAAATATAGTCAGGCCGATTGGATTTGTAGTTGGATTAATTGATAATATCGCGTAAGTGAAATTATCCGACTGTGAAACGCAGCTGTTGGCCAATGTTACGTCTACCCTGTAATTACCGCTCTGTGTTGGCGAAAATGTTTGCCCGGTAGCGCCATTGATCACTACTCCGTTCAGGTACCATTGGTTGCCCGTTGCAAAATTTGAACTTAATTGGGTACCATTTTGGCTGATTGCCGGTTTATCAATATTAACGGCAACCCTGGAGGCTGTGCTACAGCCAGGACTAGCCAGCGTAAGGTCATAAAAATAGTAGTAGAACTTATTGTAATAAGCCGTATCAGTAGCTGAAGTTGCCGAATTACCAGTGATGCTGAATACATCTCCGACCTTAAAAGGATAACCGGTGACACCACCATTATTTCGGTAAATGGTAGCGTTTGCATCATAGATAGTGCTGATGGTATAATTACCGGCAGCAGGCAATAAAAGATTTAAGGGATATACCTGCCCATTGTCATTTGGGTCATCAGGTTGTGCACCAGGCTTTGGATTGGTTGCGGTTGCAACGGCATCGATCGTTGTTGAAGATACTACTTCGCCGTTATCATTGGCGACACTAAAAGTTATTTTTCCAGAATAGCCAATATAAAGCCGGGCGCTTTTTAACACAATAGGGATCCTTGTAAAAACATTGACCGAAGGTGTAAATTGGTTATAGCCTCCAGCAGAAAAAACAGTTTTTGTAGCCGGACCAACGGTGCTGCTAAAATCATTCAGCCCCACATAGTAAGTATTATTGACTGGCGCTTGTGCGGTGATCGTAGGCGATCCATAAGCAAATGGTGTAACGTCAGTGGCATTTTGGTACCAAAGCAGTTCGCCATCGCCGGTTCCCGACAGCAGGTAAGTATTGCTGGTATTGCAAAAGCGGGCACTCAGCCCTGATGCTACCGGCGTATTTGCGATTATAACCGTGTCCTTTACTGAATTATTACCAGGTACCGGGTCCGTTGCTAAATTGGTGCTTGCTGTGATATAATAAGTTGCACCCGGCAAAACACTGAACTGCGTTGTAAATGTAAAATTATCCTCGGAAGCAGGTAAAAGCACTCCGGTGTAGAGCTGGTTAAAGGTTGATATTGTTCCGTCGGCGGCAGTGATACTAACGGTTACCGGTATCTCACTCAGCACCTGAGTGCCGAAATTTTTCAGTGTAACGGTTACCGGTGTCTGGCCCGAACAGTTGCCCCCGGCCGAAGGGCTAACAATAGCAACGGCGCCTACGTCGATACTGGTTGGCAAAAACTGTACCCGATAATCCTCGGTTTCACCCTTCGCGTAATTACCGCAGGCTTTAATAGTAGACGTATCAGAAGTTTCCGTGAGCACCACGCGCATGAGGCTATAATTGCCTGCTTCCACACTCCCGGGGACCTTAATGTTGGTAGTGAAAACGCCAGTACCGGAAATGATATTGCTCGTAGCGACCAGTTCATTTGGTTCAAACACTCCGTCAGCGTTCCAATCGATAAACACTTTGGCTGCTTTATTAAAGTTAGCACCGCAGGTACCCAGCGTAAGCGACAATGGATAGGTTTTATTTTGCTCGAGCTGCACAGTCAGATTTGTATAATCTGAATACATGGTACAGCCCGGTGTCGGTGTATTATTGATGTTGGAAAGGCTAACATTATTGATGCGCGAATCAGCATTTGAGAGTGGAGCCGATGTGCAGTAGGAAGCGCCACCTACCCCGGTTACAATGATCGAAAAATCCTGTGAACCGGAGTTTAGCGTTCCTTTATGCGAAACAGTAATGGTATACGAACGTCCGGGTACTGCCCCAGCAATATATACCTGCTCAACGTTATCTCTTATATTATCACCGGTAGTGGCCGGGGCGGCGGGGTTGTTCGGATCGAGTACCCACGGATAATAGGTTTTGGTGCCGTCACTGATCCTTATATCCAGATCGTTGACCAGTTTGGGTGTACGATCGTTGATCACACCAGTAGTTGTCGTATCAGCCGGGGGATCGGTCCAGGATATTGTAGCAACCAGCGCTCCGTTGCCCGAAGCTATTACCTTAAATGTTTGGGTTTGTCCCTGTGCAAGTGCTTTTTCGTTGATCAAACTTTTAGTACCGTTATCGGTAATGGTCTGCGCAGCATTTTTTGTATTGAGCAAACCCCAGCCATAAATATAGTCGGGACCCGGATTACCGGCATCAAAAGCAGTGGCACAGGCCAGTCCTTTGAGCGTCGCAGCACGCATAAAATTGCCTGAGTTTTTTTCCGCATAATACTCCTGCAACAGGTAAAGAGAACCGGTAACATTAGGTGCAGACATCGAAGTGCCTGAAAAAACCAGGTAACTGGTTGCACTGCCTGCTCCGCATGATAATACGTTCAAACCATTCGCTACCAGATCGGGCTTAACCCGGCCGTCATTAGTTGGTCCCCAACTACTGAAATAAGAAGAATTGATCGATGAAGAACTGGTTGGACCATTAGGTAAGGGGTCGATCGCACCTATGGTTAAAATATCTTTCGCGTTGCCCGTACTGCTAATGGTTTCATAGCCGCTATTGCTACTGATCCCAGCCGGGCGCGGGCCCTTATCAACCAGAGTTTGGTCGGAAGCGCTCATGTAGCCATAATAGTCGGTTCCGATAGCGGGGCCGGTACTGCCACGTGCATTGCCGGCTGATTCAACAATAAGATAATAAGGAGCGTTATAGGCGATCTGATCAAACTGCTGTGTACGCTGACCATAAAACCCGAAGGTATAGTCGACCGAATCACCGGGCAAACCGTACCATTCCCAGCGATTAAAGTTACCATCGAAAACCCAGCCTGCTTCATCTCCATAAGAATGGTTGGATAGCAATAGGTTAGGTGCCTCTGCGCTCATATCGCTGATATCGTTATCAAAACTGTAAGATTTTAGGGTACTGGCATTAAAGGCCATGCCTTTTGCAGGAGGATATACCCCTTTGGCAAGCATCGTACCACTCACGTGCGTGGCATGATCGATGGTTGAAGAACTGCCCTCAAGGGTGATGGTTTTACCTGCAAACTCCTGGTGCCCGTTAAAAACCCATCCCCCGTCAAATATCGCCAGTTTGTTTTTCAGGAAGGAACTGGAGCCTGATAAATTAAGCCCCAGTGAACCGCCCGGCTGAACAGCATTGGTATTGGTAGTGGCAGCGGATATGATATTGTCGTGAGTTATCAGATAAATTGGGAAACCCCGCTTGTTTATCCCCTGTAGTTGAACTACACCACCGCCTTTGGTATTGCGGCGAACTACCCATCCATGCTTTTGTGCCAATGCCAGTGCCTTTTGTTTGTTGAGGGCCTGATCTTTTTTTGCGTTTACGGAAATGCGCTCGAGGTTGCGTTTATACTCCTCTGTCACCAGTTTTTGCTGGGCAAAGGTGCCGGTTGTAATAAGGACAAAAAAAGCAGCAATTAAAATAGAGTAATTAATCCTCATTCGTACCGGTTGTAAATATTGACGTTTGGTAAATGTGATGTTCAAGATAAAAGTAATTTTACGCGGTCAGGGATAAAATTTCAAATCGCCCCATTAATTATAAATAAAAGCCAGACCAGCGATAAACGGTGAATGCAGGCTAAAATTATATTTTTTAATTTATAAATAGCATCCTTTTTAAGTAAGACGCAACATTTACGGAATTGTATCCGTAAAAGTTTGTACCAAAAGTTATGTCAGTTAAAATAAAGTTGTACATTTGAAGGTTTTTAACACTGTAAAATGAAAATTAAGGCCGGCTTTGGCACCATCGTATTAGTCCTTTTCAGCATCGTTTCGGCGTGTGCGCAAGGTGAGCCGTGCGGTGGTGCTGACCCGGATACTACCTGCCCGCTCGACACCTGGGTGATCATTTTAGTTATTGTTGCTTCTGCTTTTGCTGCCTACACTTTGTATCGCAGGCAGGCAATTTCCCGCGCGAATAGTTAATAACATTCCCTTTTTCTCTCATTCCGAATACAACCATTAGTTAAATATTATTTAATAATTAATATGACCTGTGGGTTATTTCAATAGCCATTTTTCTCAAAAAAACAGGTTATTGGCAGTATTTCAAAATTTCAAGGACTTTAATCCCGGTAAAATCTGGCTTATTATATACTATTTCATATTTTTTTAATCATAAAGTGTTTAAACACGAAACCCTTCTTAGTGTATTCCGTACATAGCATCAGGGAGATGCCCAATTTATCGGTTGATTAATTATAAAGCAATATTTTAATTAAAAATTGCGGCAGATTTTTAGACATCCCGACAATAAAATTTAAAGGAGACAATTAATAAAACTCAATTGGGGTTTATCAAAAAACTAAAAAAATATGCCTGTTTTGGCAAAAAATACGAAGAAATATAGGTCGTGACCAGTCTTAAATCATTCAAGATGCGCCTTTTTACATTTATTACTATTTTGATATTTTTCAATATCCTGAATGCATCAGCTACCACCTACACCTGGGTAGGGGCAGCGACAGGTAATTGGAATACTGCCGCAAACTGGTCGCCCAATACGGGCTATCCGGGTAAAACAGGCAGCACCGATGTGGCCCAATTTAATAACAGCACTTACAATGTAACCTTAACCACCCCGATTACCTTAAATAATATCAATCAAAATTCGGGCACCTGTACACTTACCATTACTACGGCAGGAAATAGTTTAACGATCAGCTCGGGTATTAATTTAGCGAATAATAATTCGTCTATTAAATTCCTGGGGTCGGGTGCTGTAACGATAGCATCAATCAGTTTCCAAAACGGCGATTTCCTGACGTGTGGCTCGCCTACCGATGCTACAACCAACGTTTCATTCGGATTGGCCAGTTTTATCACACTGCCTGCTAATGGCGGAAACGGCATCTTTAATTATGGAACCCTTAATTTTAGTTTCGATGTCGTTACTTTTGGTTCAGCATCAGTGCTTACCAATTATAGTACGGGCACGGTCACAACTAATTTTAGCATCTTTCAGTTATCTAATAACAACAATGCTATCAATAACTACGGGGTTTTCAATGCTTCTTTGCTTAATACATTTCAGCTGTCTAATAACCCTTCCTATATTAATAACTATGCGGGCGCAACTTTTTCTGCCGGATCTTCCACTTTCCAGTTAAACGGGTCAGGAGCAGTAATTTCCAACGCCGGTACCTTTACAACCACAGGTGGATGTACCTTCCAATTATCAGGAAACGATAGCTATATCAACAACACAAGCACGGGCGTATTTACCGACAATGGTTCTACCTACACTATTTCGGGTGCCAATAGCGATTGTCAGTTAAAAAACAGCGGCACTTACAGTACCACGAGTTGTAGTTTAACCTTTTCGGGCAGCAATAATAACCTGACAAACAATTCAGGCGGAACATTCAATGATAACGGCTCGAGTTTTGTTTTTTCAGGCGTCAATAACAGTAACCAGCTGCTTAACTCGGGCACTTTCAGTGGTTCGGGCAGTAATATCACGCTGCAGGGTAATAATTCAAACCTAACCAATAACGCCAGCAGCAGCTTTCAAGTTAACGGCGGAGGCATTATAACCTGTACCAGCACAGGTTCGGCTGTCAATAAGATCTCGAATTCGGGAACATTTAATGCTGGTACTTCAAATTCTTCCTGCGAGGTCATACTCGATAATTACACCTCGATAGCCAATAATGCGTCGGGTACTTTCAACGTTGGCTCAACATCGTATATCCATTATAATAGTACAAGCTCGCACAACTGCGGCATCAGCAACTCCGGAACTTTCACTTTTCAATCAGATGCCTACGGTACAGGGGCTGTTGATCAGATCCCCCAGGGTCTGAATAATACCGTTTCGGGCACTTTCGCGGTGCAGCGCTATTTGCAGGGCGGAGCTGGTTATCGTGCCTATCGTTTGCTTTCGTCACCGGTTTATGTGGCAACGGTGGGCAGTGCGAATGTCTACAGCATCAATTATTTAAAAAACGCCATTTATCTTACCGGAACCACAACAACCGGCGGTTTCGATAATATTGTGGCGGCAAATCCCACACTCTACCTCTACCGTGAAAACCAAACCAGCCCCGCTTTTACCACGTATTTGAACAGTAATTTTATCGGCATAAAGGCCATCAACAATGCAACTGCCTATGCCTATACGATGAATGATGCCACTTACACCGCCAACTACAATATACCGGTGGGTTCGGGTTACCTTTGCTTTTTCAGGGGTAACCGCAGCACTTCTTTCGCTTCGAAAACAACATCGCCCTTCCCGGTTCCGGAAAATACCACGCTAAGCACCAGCGGCACCATGAATACGGGCACTATTACACTCAGAAACTGGTTTAACCCCGGCACAACTACGCTAAGTTATACCCTGGCAACACCAATTAGTTACCGTGGCTTTAACCTGGCTGGCAACCCCTATCCATCAACAATCGATTGGCAAACCTACCGGACCACAGCCGGAACGGGCATTTATGGTAATGGCATTTCAAGCAGCATCTACGAACTGAATCCCAAAACCCAGAATTACGATGTTTATCAATATGGCGGCGCATTTACCAATCACGGATCAAGGTATATCGTTAGCGGTCAGGCATTTTTCGTTCTGGCTACCGGGGCTGCATCCTCTGTAACATTTTATGAAACTGCCAAAGCTGTAACTCAGGAAAATACCGGACTTGACCTTTTTATGGGAAAGCCCAATGCACAGACTGCAAGCGACCAGCACCTGAGATTGCAAATAGCAATGGATACGGTAAATACCGACGATACTTTTATAGCCTTAGGTAAAAACCTGAACCCACAGTATAACCCGCAGACTGATGCACTCTACAAAAACGGCTCGGGGAAAGTTGCCCTTTCTAGTTTTTCGGCCGATAATATTGGCCTGGCAATTAATCAGCAACCTTTACCCAAAGGCAGCGAAACTATCAAATTGAATGTAAATGCACAGGCAGATGGCATCTATTCGCTAAACCTGACGGAGCTAACCGGTATTCCGCAACTCTACGATGTATGGCTGATGGATGCCTACAAAAAGGATTCGTTGGATATGCGCCATAATCTTACCTATCGTTTCAACGTATATACCAGCGACACCGGCTCTTTTGGCGCTAACCGCTTTAAACTCGTGATACGCGAAAATGCAGCGCTGGCTTATCGCCTGCTTGGTTTTAACGCAGTAAAAACGGGCTCACAGCAGCACCAGGTTAAAATTACTTGGGCTGCAGAGAACGAACAGAATTACACCAATTTCACAGTTGAGCGAAGTATTGATGGCGGCCTTTCCTATCAGGTCATAGGCAGCCTGGCAAGCACCGGAGCTGGAAGCTATGGATTGGTAGATAATAGTCCTTCGGCAAACAACCTATACCGTTTGCAGTCGCAGAACGTTGACGACCAGGTATCCTATTCTCCGGCAATGCCCATATCTTATTCGGGATTGAGCAACAGCCTCGCAAAAAGCAATATCAATGTTTACCCTAACCCCGCGTCTTCAACCATTAATCTTGGCATTGCCACGGCATTGGCCGGCGCAGGCAAATTCAATATCCAGATCAGCAACAGTTCGGGTTTGATGATCCGTCAGGTTACTACGGCTTCTTTAACCTGGCAAACGGATATAAGCAACCTGCAACCCGGAACTTACGTACTTAGGGTAATTGACAATAATAACCAATCCGAAATTGGCAATACCAAGTTCGTAAAAATGTGAA
>CAIPPO010000081.1 GCA_903866915.1 uncultured Mucilaginibacter sp.
ATCAATTCTATAACCGCATTCCAGTTTAACGTCCTCAATTACCAAAGGCATTGCCTTTTCTTTCACAACATTTAAACCCGACTGGAAAAGCTTATAGTACAAGCATTCTTTATAAGCACTTTCAAGTAATCCGGGACCCAAAGCTTTGTGCACTTCGATAGCTAACCTATAATTTTACCCGAAATCTCGTTTTCGTTCATGTATTTCTCGGTGCTCTTCTGTTTTTTTCTCAGTGAACTCTGTGGTTAATAATAAACTATATAATTTCAAAGTAGCGCTTCAACTCCCAATCCGTTACCGCTTTTGTATATTGTTTCCACTCCGATAAACGGGTTTGGGTAAAGTGTTCTGTAAATTGGGCCCCAAAAAGCTCATTGGCAATAGGGGAACTCCGCATGGCCTGGGTGGCCTCATGTAAATTAGCCGATAAAACACCATTACTTTTGTCCTGGTAGCCATTACCGCTGGTAGCTTCGATAGTTAAAGGCAATTGATGCTTAATGCCATATAGGCCCGAGGCTAATGCCGCTGCCATTGCCAGGTATGGGTTGCTGTCGGAACCCGGTATGCGGGTCTCGAGCCGGGTGTATTTTTCTGATGGATGCAGAATCCGGATGGCTGTTGTACGGTTATCCAAACCCCAGGTGACCGTGGTTGGTGCCCATGCGCCCTCAACCAAACGTTTATAGCTATTGATAGTAGGTGCATACATAGGCAGGATATGCGGCAAGCAATGCAATTGCCCGGCGAGATAGTGTTTAAGCAAATCGCTCATGTTGTTCTCGTCACCGGCGCTGTAAAAAAGATTTTTCCCATTTTTTTTATCCCATAAACTTTGGTGGATATGCCCGCTGCAGCCCGGCAGGTTTTCATTCCATTTGGCCATGAATGAGGCCAGTATACCATGTTGGCCGGCGATTTCTTTAACCGCATTTTTGAAAAGCACTGCCTTATCTGCAGCATGCAAAACCTCGTCATGCGCAATTGCAGCCTCGTAAACACCCGGACCGGTTTCAGTATGCAAGCCTTCAAGCGGCACATCAAATGCTTTGAGTAAATTAAACAGGTCGTAGTAATAATCGCTGTTTTGGGAGGTACGTAATATCGAGTACCCGAACATGCCGGGAGTTAGCGTTTGAATATCAGTAAAGTGCTTATCCTGCAAAGTTTGCGCGGTTTCCCTGAAATTAAACCATTCAAACTCCTGGGCAAATTCAGCGTGAAAGCCTAGCTCTGCACTTTGTTTAACTACCTGCTTCAGTAAACTGCGTGAGCATGCCTCCAAATGACTACCATCAGCTTTGCTGAAATCGGCCAGGAAAAAAGGAATGTTATCCTGCCAGGGAATAGTACGGAAAGTCGACAAATCAACACGTGCGGGCCTGTCGGGGTAACCCGTATGCCAGCCGGTCAGTTCGGTATTGTTGTAACAGGTATCGTTGCTGTCCCAGCCGAAGACCACGTCGCAAAAGCCATAGCCGTCTTGCAAACCTGCCATAAATTTTTCGATGCTGATGATCTTACCCCTTAAAATGCCATCGATATCGGCAAAGGCGAACTTAATTTTATCAATATTTTTTTCCTTTAAGTAGCCGAGGATTTGTTCTTTATTCATAATGAGTTAATACGATTAACGAGCGAACAAGTTAGCGATATAATCAATTTAAGCTAGACTAATTGCTTTATAATTTGTATTTTGTAAAGTAATAGTTAAAGGTAAATATAAAAAAAGCTTACCTATGATCGATTTGCTATTTGTTTATGGCACCCTGCTCGACGAAAAAAACAAATATGGTGCCTTTCTTCGTCAGAATAGTGTGTTGCTGGCTTCGGCTAAATTGAAAGCGAAGTTATTTGACCTGGGCGACTATCCCGGGGCAGTGTTGCACCCCGATGGTACAAATGAGGTACAGGGCGTGCTGCTAAAAATGGAAGATCCGGAAAAGGTGATGGGTATCCTGGATATCTACGAAGGTTTTGGTATCGACCAGCCTCAACCTAACGAATTTGTCAGAATATTAACTGAAGTTGAAACGGATCAGGTGGCGGTATTGTCCTGGGTTTATGTTTATAACCTTTCCGTTGAAAATTTGATGCCTTTGATCGCCCAAACAAACCCTGACTAATTAGTCATTTTTGATTACTTGGTATTGGTAGGCATCCAAACTTAACCTAATTTGCATGAACCTAAAAAAAACCATCATGCGAAAATTTCTTATGATATGCCTGACGATAGTCGCCAGTCTCAATGTAATGGCTCAGCAGAAGTCGAAAACCGACTATATGAGCATCACCATTTACGAATATCGTAGTCTTCAAATAGGACGCATACACAACATGATTGTAACACGGACCGATACAGCGCAATTGCAAATAGATATCGATTTGAAATCACATGGCAAAATGAAAGACTACCTGGCCAACCATGAAGATACCCTTTTGACCGCATTGAAACCTTATTTTAATGCCGGTTGGAAACTCGTATCTGCTTCGGTTGAGGTTTCTGCCTTTCAGGGCAACACGGATGGCGCTACTTACCGCTATTATTTTACCAGGGAACAGTAAATAAAAAAGCCCGGAGGAAAAAATATTCCCCGGGCCGGTTTTTAATTAATTAGGGTAATTAAAATTATTATAATACCGATTTAACGGTTTTAATGATACGTGCAGCAACTTTGTACGGATCGGCAGCTGAATTCGGACGACGATCTTCAAGATAACCTTTCCAGCCTTTTTGTACAGTGTACAATGGGATACGGATAGAAGCACCACGGTCAGATACACCATAGCTGTAATCGTGGATTGAAGCAGTCTCGTGTTTGCCGGTCAAACGCTGGTCGTTATCAGCACCATAAACCGCAATGTGTTCAGCAACTACCGGGCGGAAAGCCTCAAGGATCTTTTTGTAAACATTTTCGTCACCAGTAGTTCTTAATACTTCGTTAGAGAAGTTAGCATGCATCCCCGAACCATTCCAGTCAAGCGCACCCAATGGTTTACAATGCCAGTTAATAGCAACTCCATATTTTTCGCCAATTCTTTCCAATAAATAACGGGCAACCCAAATTTGGTCACCGGCTTCTTTTGCACCTTTAGAGAAGATTTGGAATTCCCACTGTCCGGCAGCAACTTCAGCGTTGATACCTTCAACGTTTAAACCTGCATCAAGGCAAGCGTCCAAATGTTCTTCAACTATATCGCGGCCATAAGCATTCTTGGCACCAACTGAACAGTAGTAAGGACCTTGAGGACCTGGGTAACCACCGGCAGGGAAGCCAAGCGGTTTGTTGGTTTCAGGATCCCACAGGAAATACTCCTGTTCGAAACCAAACCAGAAATCGTTATCATCATCTGCAATGGTAGCACGACCGTTCGACTCGTGTGGTGTGCCATCTGCGCTCAGTACTTCACACATTACCAGGTAAGCATCTCTGCGCTGTGGATCAGGAACGATGAAAACTGGTTTTAATACGCAGTCTGAAGAACCACCCGGTGCTTGTTCGGTTGATGAACCATCAAAGCTCCAGTTTGGGCAATCTTCCAATTTACCGCTGAAGTCACCTTCAATTTTTGTTTTGCTACGGAGGCTTTGGGTAGGTTTATAGCCGTCAAGCCAGATGTACTCTAATTTTGCCATTGTTTAGTTGTTTTTTGGATTTGGATTGTCGATTATTTAGTTTTATAACAAGTAATTCAATTATCAGAGGCGAATGTAAATATTTTTTGCAAATTTCATCACAATTGCAATAAAAAATTAGAATTTTTTTCAATAATGTGGATAATTATTGTCCAAATGAATAAAAAATAGCAAAAAATCACTAATTAGGCTCAATAAGTTGCCGGTAAGAACTAAAAAACCCGGCTTTGCTGTTTTTTTGTAAAAAATCGCGTCCAAAACCTAATATCAGCAGTTGGATTGTTTCAAATTGCAATATTTATAAATACTATCCCGATCGGGCTATTAAAATCATCAAAATGATAATTTAAACCCAATTATTTTCAACAATTTATATTTGAATTTATTTCAGGTGCTATGCCGGAAATTTCTTAAAATTGCATTGTAAAACCTGCCGGATCATCCTACCGGTTTTCAGATAAATGTCCTCTTCTAACAAGCAAATAACATGAAAATCACAGTCGTTGGCGCCGGGGCTGTAGGCGCAACTTGCGCAGATAATATCGCAAGAAAAGAATTAGCCGAAGAACTTATTTTATTAGATATCCGTGAAGGCTTCGCCGAAGGTAAAGCGATCGATATCACCCAAACTGCCGCGATACTTGGTTTTGACACCAAAGTAAAGGGTGTTACGAATGATTATGCCGCTACAGCCGATTCAGAAGTGGTAGTGATCACTTCGGGATTGCCACGTAAACCGGGTATGACCCGCGAGGAGCTGATCGGTACCAACGCTGGTATCGTAAAAAGCGTTACCGAGAGTATCCTTAAATATTCTCCGAATACCATCATCATTGTTGTTTCTAATCCGATGGACACAATGAATTACCTGACTTTGAAAACTTCGGGCCTTCCTAAAAACCGTATCATCGGGATGGGTGGAGCGCTTGATTCGTCACGCTTCAAATATTACCTGAGCCAGGAATTGGCTTGTTCGCCATCAGATCTGAATGCAGTGGTTATCGGCGGTCACGGAGATACTACAATGATCCCATTGATCAAACATGCTACCTGGAACAGTGTTCCGGTAACGCAGTTGCTGAGCCAGGAACAACAGGATAAAGTTGTTGCAGCTACCATGGTAGGCGGAGCTACCTTAACCAAACTCATCGGTACTTCGGCCTGGTACGCACCGGGAGCAGGAACCTTGTCGATGGTAGAAAGCATTGTACGCGACGAAAAGAGATTGATCAGCTGCGGTGTTGCGTTGGATGGCGAATACGGACAGAAAGATATTTCGCTGGTAGTGCCGGTTATCCTGGGCAAAGGTGGCTGGGAAAAGATCGTTAACTTTAACCTGAGCGATGCCGAACAAGCTGAATTCAACAAGAGCGCCGATGCGGTTCGTAATATGAACCAGGTGCTTTATGATACTAATGTGATCCAGTGATCTTATTGTCCGATACCGGATAAAATATAAATGGCTTCCTGTCCAGGAGGCCTTTTTGTTTTTTGATCCGTTTGTTGTGACTATCTGATAATTCTTTATTTTCCTGAAATACGGCAAAAACGAGATATCGCCCGGCCGGTTATCAGGATTTTGTTCTTGAATTAAAAGTTAAATATTCATTAAATTAAAGGTGGTAAAATCAATTTTTTTCTGACAATCCCTTATTTTACGCATTTTTTTAAATACCCGGTCGTTCAATTTTACTGGTTTTTGTTAAAATTGATAATGTTAGCAAGCCGATAAATATTGATTTTTTATTTGCATAAAAGCCTGTCAATCAGTAGTAATCAATTGTTAACAAGAAGCTTAAAACTGTTAGGAAACTGTTCATAAAAAACAGAAAAAAAACTTGACATGCGTTAGTCCTCCAACTACCTTAGATAACATCAAGAACGACGTACTTTGACAGCTTGGAGGGAATATAAAAAGTGAAAGGAAACGGTTTTCAGACCGGTTTATCATCATCAGAAAATATCCCCGGTAACCTAAAGCCAACGGCGGCGAAAGTCGACGGAAGCGGCAGGTCACTACAAAGCATAGCAGGAAATGAGCAAATTAGCTTAAAAAACCAGGGAAACCGAAACGGCGCAAGTCGCTGACAACAAAGAGACCGAAACGGTGCAAACCGCTGAAAACGCAAAAACCGAAACGGCGTAAGTCGCTGAAAACAAGGAAAAAGCAAAATGGCGAAACCAGGAAACCTAAACGGCGCGAGCCGCTGAGAAATCCGGAACCACAACGGTGCAAACCGCTGAAAACAAAGCGAAGCAGGAAACAAGCATTGACGAATAGCTAAGATATTTTACGGAGTATATTAGCAGGAAGGCAATTCGTCTGGTAATTTGGCCCGAAAGGACTGAAAGAAAAGGCTGGTCATTTACACAAAACTTGATGCTTTTGCACAGTTACGGCTGGGTAAAAGACAGGAAGCGGAAGCCATTCGAAAGAGTGTGTTTCCGTTTTCGTTTTATAGCTGGTAGCTCAGCTAATACTTCTTCAGATCAGGGGCGACTGGGTAAATAGCCACCAGGCCAGCAAACTAAAAAATACAAAAACAGTACAGTTATTAATTTTTAACAGGAGTGCCGCTTGCCGGGCTTCGGGTTCAAATACATAAAACTGCTTTACAAACTTGAACGTTAGGTTCGTTAGCGGCTCTCGCAACACGCCCTCACGGCGATCTAACCTGGCGATCAAAATGTGAGCTTTAACGATCGTATAAACATAAACTCCTAACAGGATCAGTGATACCAGAAGTTGAAAATTTAAGTTCATGCTGCTCAGTAATTGGTGTCAAACAATGTTTTATCGGGCATGCGAACGCCCAGTTCTGCTGTTAACTGTTCAAGCTCGATATCAATGGCCGATACCAGCGTATTTTTGCAGGCCGGACAAGCATAAGGTGTTATCAGGTTCGATACTGTAAGCGGAATCCTGAATTCCCTTATATTTTCGTAGATCGAGATCGGGCACTTGATATTAGTGCAATAAAGGCGATAAAATGTTGGCTGCTCGTTCATGCTTTTGGGTTTTGCTTCTCAAAGTTGTTGAAACTCCAGGGCCAATGCTATAGAACGTTATATGAAAACCTTGTAGTTGTTTGGTTGACAAGAGCAGGCCTAAAGTATTGATTGCTTGCTGTTTTAACTTCTAACAATTCTGTCAAAAATTGCCTGTTTTATTTGCGATTTCCCCAAAAAAATGATTGATGATAAAGACAGCTGAGAATAGGGGACTATTAGGCAATAGGGTGCAGGGCGGGATTTGTTAATTGTAGAGAACCCGTTTGTTCTCTAGTGTCTGCTTTTGGTTGACATCGAAGATAAGTTCGACGGTGGTGCCACTATTGTCGGCACTGCTGATATTTAATTCTGCACCTATAAGGATAGCACGTTCTTTCATATTTAATAAACCCATCGACATTGGGTTGTGTAAGGTACTTGATTTGATGCCCCTTCCATTGTCAATGATCTTCATATTGATCACACCATCTCTGTTTTCGATCCTGATATTGACCAGGGTAGCATTGGCATGCTTATAAATATTGGTCAGTACTTCCTGGAAAATCCTGAAAATATTGATCTCGATCGATTTGTTGATAGGTGGCTGGTCGATATCAATATAGATCCGGGTATCAATGCCGCTTTTTTGCTGAAATTGATTCAAAAGCCATTCAATTGCAGCAAACAAACCAAGTTTGTCCAGCAATGCCGGGCGCAATTCGTTGGCGATCTGCCTGATCGTACTGATACTTTGGTTGATATCTAATAGCAGTGCATCAATAACCGATGCAATATCATTACCTGGCTCCGAAAACCTTTTTAATGAGGTAAGTGACATTTTTAAACCGGATAACTGCTGCCCAAATTCGTCGTGAATCTCTCTGGCTATGCGCGATCGTTCTTCTTCCACGACATCGCTCAGTTGTTTGGCAAACGTTCGAACGCGTTTTTCCGACTCTTCCAATGTGGCCGTGATCTTCTTCCGTTCTACGTTGTAAATAATGCTTTTATATAAGCTTAGCGCCGTCAATTCTTCTTTCAACAGGTAATCTGATACGCCCAGCGAAAGTGATTTTACGCCAAACTCAAAGTCGATATACCCTGTCAAAACAATGATAGGCACGGTTACCCCGAAACTGACAACTTCCTTTATCAAATCAACACCATGTTTGTCGGGTAAAGAAAGATCAAGGAGAATAACATTGAACTGATCGGTATGTTCGGTCAATACTTTTTTAGCCGTTGTGTAATTCTTGCAGTGTTTGATGGCTGCATCCTCAAATTGTGCAAGGAGGAATTCCTCTATCAGTATAAAATCCCCCTCATTATCCTCTATTACTAAAATTGAAAAGTGTTCGCGGTGTGGCATTCTAATATATTATATCTCCAACGCAACATAAATCCGGAAAATAGCTTTAGGCTTTTGCAGGAAAGAATTTAAGTGCGAAATGCGCTTTAAAAGTAGCAAAAAAATCAAAAGATTTATTATTCCTAAAAGTTGCTTCATAGTTTTAAGGTGTGAGCCTCACATTTGGTTTTTCTCCAGAAATTAACTATTGTCTTTTTAACGGGAATTTTATCTCATCACAATTAAATTTTCGACTCAACTGACACCAAAAAATCCCTATTTTAGCCAACTATGGCAGCCAGCGAAAGAGCTAAAATATTTGTATTAGACACCTCAGTCATTTTGTACGACCATAATGCATTTGAAAACTTCCAGGAACATGATGTGGCGCTGCCCATCCAGGTGCTGGAAGAATTGGATAACATGAAAAGTGGGAACGATACCCGCAATTTCGAGGCACGTAGTTTTATCCGGCTGATGGATATCATCTCCCGAAAAAGCCTGCTCAACAAATGGATACCCTTTAAAGGCAAAGATAAGGGAAGCTTCAAAGTGGTAATGGATGTTAAGTCGGCCGGTATTGATGCTGAAGCGGCTTTTGGTAGCGATAAGGTCGACCACCGGATATTGAACGCTGCACTGGGCCTGCAGGAAGAATTTCCTGAAAAAAAGGTGATACTGGTATCCAAGGATATCTGCCTGCGGCTAAAAGCCAAAGCTTTGAACCTGAATGCTGAAGACTACGAGACCGGCAAGATAAAAAACCTTGATGAATTGTACACCGGCGCATCGGTACTCCATAAAGTATCAGATAAGGCGATCACCCAATTAAATAAACATGGCTTTTTGCCGGGTAGTGAGATCGAAAACCTACCGGGCACCAATAATCATTTTTATACGCTGCATGGTAAGAGGTCATCTGCTACGGCATTTTATAATAACCAGTCGGGCATGCTGGAGCGGGTAGTTGAGCACCCGGTATTTAAAATTTCACCAAAAAATATCGAACAGGCCTTTGCAATTCATGCCCTGATGCACCCTGACATCAAACTGGTTACCATACAAGGTAATGCTGGTACCGGGAAAACTTTACTGGCTCTTGCCGGTGCCCTTGAGCAAAGGAAATATTACCGGCAGATATACGTCACACGCCCTATTGTGCCTTTAAGTAATAAGGATATCGGCTTTTTGCCGGGTGATGTTAAATCAAAGATCGACCCGTATATGGCTCCGATATGGGATAACCTTAAATTTATCAAAGACCAGTTCAGCGAAGATGAAAAGATGCAGGGAAAGATCGATGAATTGGTTACCAACGATAAAATAACCATCACACCGCTTGCCTTTATCCGCGGACGTACGCTTACCAAAATATTTTTTATTGTGGATGAAGCGCAAAACCTGACACCACACGAAATTAAAACCATCATCTCACGTGCCGGCGAAAACAGTAAATTTGTGTTTACCGGCGATATATACCAGATTGATACCCCATACCTCGACGCTGAAAGTAACGGACTTTCTTACCTGATCGATAAAGCCAAGGGGCACCCTTTATATGCTCATATCACCCTGCAAAAAGGGGAGCGCAGCGAGCTTGCTAATTTGGCGACAGAGTTGCTGTAGCGGGGGGCGCAGGGCGCGTGGCGCGTGGCGGGACTTCCGGTAAAAAATAAGAAACTGTCATTGCTGTAAGGGTCAAGGGCTTTGAAAAGGGGGCGAGGAGAAAACTCTTGGGATAGGCAAGGCATTTTGTCTGAACCTTGATTTTTAGGATTGAAGAATTTTCCTGATATCGGTTTGGTGACAATGATGTTTCAGGAAGTGTTGATTTGCTGTCTTTATTCTTCAAGATAGCATTTAAAGGAATTCAGTTAAACTAGGCGTTCCCCGCCGATAGAAGCGGGGCCGCGCTATCCGTTCATACTGCACAGGCCTTAGCCACAAGGCCGGTATCCACTATTATCGCTAACGCAGCTTGATCGGTTTACTTCTGATTGATTTGGAACAATAAAAAGGTAAGCGACACAAATGTTACAAAAATCAGTGTATCAATGATCATTAGATTTCGACTCATTTCGTGGTCAACATCAAGGCCTGCAAATTTTAAATCTTCATCATACGATTTGACATTGATCCATTCGAAACCTAATATCAATAATAGTATGAGCAGAACAACGATTCCAATGCCATATTTCCGCTCTCGTTTCATCAAATTTTCCCTCCTAAATATTACCTTATCCCATTATCCTCTCCGTCACCCTTTCAATATCAATACTGATCTTGTTCACAAAGCCCAATTGCTCGCGCAGCAAGGCTTCATCCGGGCTTAGGTCAGTTTTTTCAACAGGTAAAGCCGTTTTTTCAGCATTGAAAGTCACCGTTTTTCCGCCCAAACGTTTGGCAGTTTCATTGAGCACATTAATGCTTTTGCGGATGAGCCGGGTATTTTCAGGTTCAGATTTTGCCGGGGTCTTTGTTTTTAGTCCCGTCCCCAAATTGGCCAGGTAGGAGGAAAGGATATGGCTAAGCACCACAAACTTGTGGATGTCGCGGATATTTTTTTGTTTGCTTTTTGGCTCCGAGGTCATCCGCTCAAACATAGCTGATAAATTAGCTGATTTAACATAAATGTCTTTGCGGGCCAGTTTGAAATCGGTAATATCGACTGTTTTGCCTGTGATTCTGTCAGCTATGCGGGCCAGGTAATTGGCATTGGCGTTAACTACCGCTGCCAGGTTCTCGTTCACTTGCTCAAACTCCCAGCGCGGCAAAACCAGGTAGATGGATATCAATGCTATAGCTGAGCCGATAGCTGTATCAGTAATTCTTTCCTGTATCAAACTCGTTTGTGTTACCCCCAGGAACTGGAAAAGCAGGAACACGTAAGGTGTCATGAAAATGACGGCTATGGTATAATTCAGTCGCGTAAAACTGTAGGTTCCTATCATCAGTATAATAAACAGGATGAACTGTGCATCTTTATTGGGAACGAACTTCAACAATAAAAAGCCGACGATACCACCGATAATCGTACCGATTAGCCGTTCGTAGTTACGCTGTTTGGACAGACTGAAACCGGGTTTAAGAATGACGATGATAGTCAATAACACCCAATAGCTATGATGGCCCAGGAAAAGCAGGTGAGCACTTATAAAGCCTGCCAAACAGGCCAGCGATACGCGCACCGCATGCCGAAAAGAAACCGAGGAAAACGTGATATTATCGAAATACTCCTGCAATTCATAATCTTGCCGGGCCACAAATTTTGAAAATTCAACTTCCTGCAGCTTCATGACAGGTTCATTTGACCAACGTGAATTATAGTAGTTATAAATATTGTGGATATTTTGATTGAGATCGCGCAGGTTGATGAGTATTTTTTTCAGTACCAGGTTGCTGTTACCCGACACCGCAATTTCATCAATGCTCCGCTTCAAATGCTCAAGCTGTGCATTAAATTCGTGCGAACGAACCTGCCTGCTGTTGGCCAGCATCGCATAGCTCATGTTTTCCAGTTCTTTGGCCAAATTATCGAGCAAGCGTGCTATTTCTTCCAGTACTCCCGAATCGCCGAAGCGGTTGCGAATCTCGCTGTAATCATAATGGGTAGCCATGATCTGCTCGTACAGGTCGACCAGATCGATAAAAGTAAGCACTAAGACCCTGCTGGCATTGGTTGATTCCTGCACCATCAGCCGGCTGCGAAATAGTAATTCGCGAACCAGATCCTGATGCTGACTTACCTGTATCTGCTGCGATACCAGTTTCTTATAGTTTTCGTCGATATCGGTATCATAACGGTAAAAATCAGCTTTGATCCTCAGGAATTTGACCACATCCATCATACTTTCTCCAAGTGCCCGCTGCGCAGCACGATAGGGTCGGATACTGGAAAAAAGCAGGCTAAAAATAAGGTACCAAACACCCCCTGCAGAAATAGCCAGGCTGTATCCTAACACTTCGCCCGGACTTAAGCTCTTTTCGATCATAAATACCATAGTCAGCAAAGCCCCGGTGCCAATGGAGGCTGCTCTTGCTCCATATACCGCCAGCATCGAGAATACAAACGACATGATAGCGATGGCCACTGCCAGTGTAATAGGATTTTGTCTGGCGAAACCGGTTGAAATTGCGACGAGGAAAACACATAACACGCAAATCAACATGCCATTGCGTTTGTATAGCAACGGTCCCGGGGTATCAACTACCGAAACACAGAGCGCACCAAGTGAAAGTGTAATGCCAAAGCTAAACTGATCGAGGAATTTAAACAGCAGGGCTGGGATCAGAATTCCCGCGCTGGTTTTCAGGCCATCAGAAAAATACTGACTGTAAAAAAAGCCTTTTATTTCCCTCGATTGGATATTCATAAAATAAACAGGTGTTTATACCTGCAAATTTACAAAAATTAAATCTTTAGCCTCAGAATTGATAATTATTGCATTAATATGGTTTTAATATTATTAAATATATAGTTTTAGTAAGTTTTTTTAATAAAATTAATTAAATTCACACCGAAATTTTGCAACCAATAAAATTCGCCCTTTTTTATGCCAGCCACACTAAAGCTCAGCCACAAGGAGACTATCTTTAACCAGGAAGTTGTAACCCGCTTTGAGTTATATAACAGCCTGTTCCAAACGCTGCCTTTTTACCAGGTAAAAGATACCGGCATTTTACTGCCATTCTTTGGCTCGCATTGCGAAAAAGGCGCGGGTCAGCAATTATCGCCCACAGAAATTATTGAATCTTTCTTTGATAAATATGTTCCGGGTATCGACCATCAGGAACAAATCAATCGCCTGTTTAGGTTTATACAATACATTGAACGCCAGGTAGTTTTGTTTGATGCGGTTGAAGATTCATCATTCAATAAAATTGGCAGAACCGATGATAGCGGCTCCCTCCAAAGCTTATTACAACAAGCTGCTGGCAGTGAAAAAGTACGTGCCGATATCAGCAAAAAACTGGATGATTTTTCCTTGCGCCTGGTTTTAACGGCGCACCCAACCCAGTTTTACCCGGGTTCGGTTTTGGGTATTATTACCGACCTGATCGAGGCGCTTAAGATCAACGACCTGAATAATATCGATGCCTTATTACAGCAATTAGGCAAAACACCATTTTTCAATAAAACTTCGCCAACGCCGGTCGATGAAGCATCGAGCCTGGTTTGGTTCCTCGAAAATACTTTTTATCATGCCGTATCGGCAATACAGGCCAAGCTGGAAGAGGAGTTTGAAATTAAAGCCGGTCATCAGGTGCTTGAGCTAGGTTTCTGGCCGGGAGGTGACCGTGATGGCAATCCTAATGTTACCTCAGAGATTACAGCTTCGGTAGCTGCTTTTTTAAGGCAAATTATTTTCCGTTGTTATTACCGCGATTTCAGAACCCTCAAACGCCGCGTAACTTTCAGGGGGATCGAGAAAACCATCAACAGGCTCGAAAAGCTGCTTTACCAAAACGCATTCAATCCGCAGCCAAGTCCGAAAGATCTGCAGGGCGAACTTCTCTCCCTGCTTAATTCAATGAAGGATACGCTGATCAATGATCACTTGGGTCTGTTTGTGGATATCGTAGATCATTTCATCCAGAAAGTTAAATTGTTCGGTTGCTATTTTGCCACGCTGGATATCAGGCAGGATAGCCGGATTTTGCGTTCTGTTTTCCAGTATTGTGTGAAACAGTCGCAGATAAAAGCCGGACTAAAAGGTTATGATGCCCTGAGTGAAGAGGATAAATTGAAAGCTTTAACCTTTAATGAAGCTGATTTTCATTGCCCCGATGACGAGGCCGATATGACCAAGGATACGCTGGATACGATCAGACTGGTAAAGCAAATTCAATATTCAAACGGTGAAAAAGCCTGCCAGCGCTTCATTATCAGCAATTGCCAGCGGGCTTCAGATATATTACAGCTGATCAACCTTTTTTTATGGAGCGGCTGGAAAAAAGAATCGCTGACGGTCGACTTTATGCCTCTGTTTGAAACGGTAAACGACCTGTCTCAAGCTGCCGGGATCATGGAAAGTTTATACCTGCATCCTTTTTATAAAGAACACCTCGCTCGCCGTGGAAACAGGCAAACTATAATGCTTGGTTTTTCAGACAGTACCAAAGACGGCGGTTACCTGATGGCCAACTGGTCGATCTACAAAGCTAAAGTAGAACTTACTGCTTTGGCTAGAAAATATGGTATCGATCTGGCATTCTTCGATGGTCGTGGCGGACCACCAGCACGTGGCGGGGGTAAAACCCATCGTTTCTACGCCTCTATGGGCAGCGAAATTGCCAATGAGCATATTCAATTAACTATACAGGGCCAAACGGTAAGTTCGCAGTACGGATCGGTAGAAACTGCTCGTTTTAATGTGGAGCAACTAATTAACGCGGGTATTACTTCTGCTTTGAATCCCAATGAGAACGACTTGTTAAGTGTTGAAAATAAGCAATTGATACATGAAATGGCTGAAGAAAGTTACAAGGCTTTTATGGGACTGCGTGAACATCCCTTGTTTCTGGAGTACCTGGAGAAATTCAGCCCGTTGAAATTGCTGTCCAAGATCAACATCAGTAGCCGGCCTACCAAACGTAATGCCGATGCTTCTTTGAAATTGGAGGATCTGCGCGCCATCAGTTTTGTTACTTCCTGGAGCCAGTTAAAACAAAATATACCCGGTTTTTATGGCGTTGGCACTTCCCTGAAAAAGATAAAAGAAGAGGGGAAATGGGAAGAGGTAAAAACATTATATACCCGTTCAGGCTTTTTTAAGACCATGCTTGATAATTGTATGATGTCGATGTCGAAATCAGACTTTCGGGTAACCGCCTACTTGCAGGACGACAAAAAATTTGCAGGTTTCTGGCAAGCTTTAAAAGATGAATTTGAGCTAACCCGCACCATGTTGCTGGAATTGACCGACAGCCAGGTGATCATGCAGGAATACCCGGTAGAAAAGCGCTCTATTGCTGTACGTGAACGCATTGTATTGCCACTGGTTCTAGTTCAGCATTATGCCCTTCAATGCCTCAACAACAACAAAAATCCCGAACTGAACGATGTTTACAACAAGCTCGTGATCCGTACGGTTTATGGTATTGTTAATGCAGGCAGGAATTTGGCTTGATTTTTTTTGAGTACCGCGCTGCCGCGAGTTTAGCGTAGCGTAACTCGTGGTTCAGTGTAAATAAGCTTCCAGCTTATTTACACTGAAATACTTTGAAAAAAGCAAACAGGTCTATAAATAAGCTTTTCAAAGAATACCAGTCTTATCATGAGTCGCGCGCTGTCCGTAGTTTCCGACTACGGACTACTATGCCTGTTTTGTGAGTTTGTTATCCTATCCCGCAAACTGCAAAATAAATGCTGAGCCAGTGCCTTCGGTGCTTTGCACATGGATATTGCCCTGGTGCAGTAGCATGATCTGTTTGCAAAGACTTAAACCGATACCGCTGCCGGTTTTTCGGGTGCTGAAAAATGGAATGAATATCTTTTCCATCAGTTCGGGCGGCATACCCAGACCGTTATCGCTCACTTTAAGTACGATTCGATTATTGCCCAGGGTTTCAGCCGATAGCGATATACGCGGTTCGTGCTTGTCTTTTACCGCCTCAATGGCATTGACCACCAGGTTAATCAATACCTGTTCTACCAGGTTAATATCGGCCTCGATAACCAGGGCCGGGTCGCGTAAAACAATCTCCAGCTCAATGTTTTTCTTCTCCAGCGTTGGCGACATCAGGCTGCTCAGGTTTTCGAAAAGATCACGAACCAGAACTTTTTTCAGGTCCAGCTTGGTGATTTTGTTCAGATTTCGGTAGCTCTCTGTGAATTTTAGCAGGCCTTCACTCCGCCGTTTAATGGTATCAATGCCCAGCTCGAGGTCTTCTAATTGTCCGTTCATGGCGCCTGTCAGTTCCGAACTTTTTAAACGGTTTTTAAGGGTGTCAGCCAGGGATGAAATCGGAGCAACAGAGTTCATGATTTCATGGGTCATTACGTTAAGAAGCTTTTGCCATGCTTTTGATTCTGTTTCGTCCAGGGCTTCGCTCACATTCTGAAAGGCCACCAGTTTGTACAAGCGATCATCGCTGCGCAATACGCTGGCTGATAACAATATCTTGATCAATTGCTGGTTACGGTTAATAGTGATCACCTTGCTGTCGCCGGGCTTTAGTTTGACGATCTCGGCATAAAGCGTTTCCTCGCGTTTTTCAAGTGAATGGATGGTTTTAAGGTAGGGGATTCCTATCAATTTTTTAAAAGCCTCGTTTATCCAACCTGTTTGACCGGTTTCGTTATCATAGGAAAGTATCCCGGTATCAACAAGCTCTAAAATTTTTTGCAGGTAGTGATATTGCGTTTCCCGTTCGCGGCTGATCAGCTTAAAGGTGCTGTTGATCTCGTTGAAACCTTTGCGCAGTGGTTTCAATTCTGTCGGTGCCTTACGCACATCGAAATGCCGCGAGAAATCGCGGTAATGGATCGATTCAACAAACTGGCTCACCTCATCCTGTGCTTTTTTCTGAAAACGAATCATCTCGGCAAGTTCATATACCAGCAGGGGACAGGTTATGATCAGATACAGGTAAAAATGTTGCACCGCAAGGTATGAAGTTGCCGTAAGCGTGATAAAAAGCAGTAGCACGCGGAGCAGGAGACGCCATTCGTATCTTTTAAATATCATATTTGCTCAGTCTGCGGTAAAGTGCGGTACGCGTAAGGCCCAGTTCTTTAGCAGCCCGGGTTATATTGCCGTTATTTTTTTCGATAACCCTTAAAATAGCATTTTTTTCGAGTGTGCTTAAAGGTACATTGTCTGCCTCCTGATCTACGTCGGCCTGGTTTTCTAAAATTGAAAAAATCAGGTCATCGGCTTTCAATACCGGGTCATCCGCCATTATTACAGCCCGCTCAATAGTGTATTGCAGCTCACGAACATTACCCGGGTAATGGTATTGCCTTAATTTTTGCAGGGCGCCGGGCTCCAGATCCATACTTGGTTTAAGGTATTTACCTGTGTATAGTTTAACAAAATGCCGGGCTAGCAGTACAACATCTTCCGCCCTTTTTCGAAGTGGCGGCATATTTATTTCGACAGTGTTTATCCGGTAAATCAGGTCCTTTCGAAACCGGTTTTCGTTCGCCAGTTCGGTTAAAGGAAGATTCGTAGCACAGATCAGTCTGATATCAATATCGATTGCTTTATTGGTTCCCAACCGCGTTACTTGCCGGTTTTGCAGCACCGTTAATAGTTTTGCCTGTTGCTGGAGTGAGATATTGCCTATTTCGTCCAGGAAAAGCGTGCCGCCATGGGCATCTTCAAATCGGCCCGGCCTATCCTCCCGTGCATCTGTATATGCGCCTTTTTTATGTCCGAAAAGTTCGCTTTCAAAAAGCGTATCAGTCAGTGCACCAACGTCAACTTTAACAAATGGTTTGTCGGCGCGCAATGACCGTTCATGAATAGCTTTGGCCATCAGGTCTTTACCGGTTCCATTTTCGCCCAGGATCAAAATGTTGGCATCTGTTGGAGCTATTTTGTTCACTTTGTGAAAGATATCCAGCATCGCATCCGATTCACCCAGTATGGATGTACTACCTGCGAATTTTACAGGTTTTACAGGTTTTTCACCAGCTTGTTTGTCGAGCAGATCTTTAATAGTGCCGATCAATTTCTCGTTATGCCATGGTTTTACAATAAAGTCGTCAGCTCCTTCCTTCAATGAACGTACAGCAAGATCGATATCGCCATAGGCGGTGATCATGATGACGCAAACGTTGGGTTTCCATTCTTTAATTTTTCGCAACCAGTATAAACCTTCATTACCTGTATTGATAGCGCTGTTGAAATTCATATCCAGCAATACCAGGTCGACCTGATTGCGTTGCAACAGCCAGTTGAGGTTTTCGGGGTTCTTTTCGGTAATTACTTCTGCTGCTTCGGTTTTCAGCAAAAGCTTTACAGCTGTAAGCACGTCGGTATCATCGTCAACAACTAAAATGGTAGCTTTTTTTAATATCATAGTAATAATTTAGTTCGTTGTCCGGCTGAACATATACAATTGATCAATTCGTAAATTTATTTATTAAAATTGACAAAGTTGGATCAGCAAAATTTATGCTAAGAAACCTGCTTTTGTATTGCATTTATACTAAAAGCTTCATGATGAGTAATTTAATAATAGAATATTTCGGGTTGAGCTTTGTCAAACTGTATTTTGATACTGATTTAAATTGTATCATATCCGAACACCCAATGTAACAGAAGCGAACGCCCCGGGAAATGCGATCATTATAAACAGCTGAAAAACAGGCTGTTAATTTGTGGCATATCTTTTTATAGTCAATAATAAAATATAAAAATTGACGTGGATAGAAAAATAGAAAAGAAAGCCTGGAATACTAAACGCATCCTGATCGTTACGGGAATTGCAGCGCTAACATTATTGATCAGTTACGTGATCTTTACCGGGCTTACAGGTAAAAGCAAGTATAATGTACCGGTTGAACGTATCACCATAAGTGAAATTAGCAAAGGGCCTTTCTCGGAATTTATTCC
>CAIPPO010000082.1 GCA_903866915.1 uncultured Mucilaginibacter sp.
AGCACAAATGATGAGGTATATGTTTGTTTCAAGTACTTCAACCTTTAATATGAACACCGTTGATAGTACGGAAACTGCTAATCTGAACGAATTATCCTCGGGTGTTAGCCAGGATGTTATCGAGCGGTCGGTATTGTACGGCAAAGCTGTTGCTGCCGCGGTATACGCTTCATCGCAATCAGATGGTGGTGATAAATCTTATTTGAATCCTTTTAATTTACCCTATACCCTCCCGGTTTGCCCATCTTGCTGGGTGGCAACCAATCCTGCTGTTCCAAGTCCTATCAGTCCGAATTGGGGTACAAACCGTCCACTTTTGCCGGCTAATGTAAGTGACGCTGTTCCGGTTCCACCGACTGATTTTTCAACCGACCCGGGATCGGCCTATTATGTTAATGCGCTGGCGGTTTATAACCAGGTAAAAACGGGTAATACAAGTGATCAGGTTGAAATTGCCAAATACTGGGCCGACGATCCATTTAATACCTGTACTCCTGCCGGGCACACTTTCAATATCATGATCCAGTTGATTAAAGAAAATAACGCTACGCTCGAAAAAGCATCTGTTGCATTGGCTAAACTCTCTATTGCAGAAAATGATGCTTTTATCGGCTGTTGGAAAGGGAAATTTCAATACAACCGTATCCGCCTGGTTTCTTATATCAAAAAATATATTGATGCAAGCTTTGCAACTGTGATAGGTACACCGGCATTCCCGGCTTATTGCAGCGGTCATGCCTATGAATCTGGTGCCAGCTCGGTTATCTTCACTACCATGTTTACAGATGGCAGCGGAAATTATAATTTGACCGATTACAGCCAGACACAGTACGGTTTTCAGCCACGACAATACACCAATTTTAATCAGATGGCTTTGGAATGTGCCAACTCAAGGTTCTACGGTGGTATTCATTATAACGAAGACAATTTAGAAGGTTTGAAAATGGGACAGGAAGTTGGCACCAACGTGAATACCCTGATCAACTGGCCAACTAACCTAAAATAAGTGATGCGTAAATTTTGGTTACTACCGGTCCTGTTAGTTTTTGCATGCAACAGGCCGGCGGAAAATAAAACCGACAAAATCAATTTGCTGGCCGATCTTACCTGTCGCGCCATCAATATCAGGCAGCAACGATTTGCCCTGGCCAATAAGATACGCTTTACACAGGACACGCTGGCGCACCCGAAAGACAAAGCCGACTCGATCCGGCTGGCAACGGCGCTTAACGATTACCTGATCCAAAAACCGATACTCTTAAAGGCAAGCCTCAGCCTGGCCGACAGTATCCGAAAGCAACTGGATTTACAGGTACCCTATACTGACAAGGTGGCTGAACAGAAATTCATTGCCAAATTGGATAGCCTTTTAAGAGCTCGTGGATGTGTGGATACAGCTGGGCATCCGCTTGAAAATTAAAGATAGTGCAAACGGGCATTCGGTAAAAAACACATGCTCCGCAAGTTCTCAATTTGCGGTTAAAACCAGGCGCTTAAAAAAACAGATGGGCATTAACCTATCGGCCTCAAAATTGAAAATTGACCTTAAACATCAACGACCTGGGACGCAACGTATAGGCTGACATCGTAAAAATATTTGCTGTATACCCGTAGCTTTTAAAAGTTTTTGCGTCGAAAATATTATCAGCACCAACAGACAGATCAATTTTCGGTTTAGCTAAGGTTTTCTGAAAATAAAAGTCAGCGAAATAACTTTCGAATTTTGACATCGAGCGTTGGAAATCGGCATACTGCGTAACATTACCACCAATACTCCAACAGGGCTGCAAAAATAGTTTAAGTGATAGGTTTTGTTTTAAGGATAAAATAGGGTTTTCGATCAGCTTCTTCCCTCCTGCATCATTTGAATTATAAAAAGCAGATAAACTGGTATTATAGATGACCGAAATATTTGGCGAAAAGCTGGAAGTGATCCTCGTATGAACCGAATATACCTCCGCAATGATATGATACAGGTTGTTTTGTTGCAGCTCATTCAGGCGGTTAAGAGTATAATTTACTCCAATATTAAAATTTGTCCTGATCACATCATCATATTTGCTCCCATTTAATGAAGCACCGAAACTTTCTGTCCGATTAGGGAACGCTACAAAATTTCTGGTTGTTAAAATACCCGCGTATAGGTAATCAACCAGGAAATTATTAGCTGTGCTTACGTACAGTAAATCAAAATTCGCAAAAATTCCCCTTACAATATTTCGATAGTTCAGGGCGTAAACTGCCGCATAGTTTTTTATCTGATCAATCGTTTGCTGGTTGCTTAACAGGTCCCTGTAATCAACCAGCACATAACTGCTGTTGCCATTATTGATAATGCTGGTTGATCTGGATAGGGATAGGGTATTTTCAACATAAGCATTTATGGTATACCTGACCGTCAATGCAGGATCAATTAATAGCAAACGGTCATTTTGGTCAACCCGCTTTTCAGTATTCTCTATGTAATTATAACTACTTTTCAGATCAATAGAACCGTTCCAATTACCGCTTTCAAATGCCAACCCCACATTTTCAAAAACCCGGCTAAAACGGCGGTTAATGGTATCTGTAAAATCTGCTCCCGGAATTAAATACATTCCATTTTTAATCTTAAAAAGGGCGTTGCTAGTCCGATCATTTTTAACCTCGAATCCAGATAAGGTGCTGATCGAAAAATTCCGAAGACGTAACAACCAGGAAATATCATTTTCCGTGGAAAATGTTTTACCTGAAACTTTTTGTGAAAGCCCATCATAGGAATAGCCCCCATTCAATGTATCAGCAAACAGTCCCGGTTTTATCGTTAGACTTTGTGGCTGAGTACTATAATTAACCATCGAGTTGATATCAACTGTACTATTACCTGTTTTTATGATCGCTTTTAGCCTGTTAACCAGGTTAAAAAGGGGTTGTAAAAGCTGCTGATCCGATGCAGGAGCTAATAGATCATCTGTATTCGTTTCCCGGGACGCATAGCCATTCAGGCTATTTCGCAGGTATAAATTATCCGTGTTTTGTTCGAGTACGATGCCGGAAATGAGTTTGGAATAGGCATTGATGGAAGAATGATGCTCTGTTAAATTGATCGTATCAGCGGGTAAATAGATCGCGGTTTGTACTAACGATCGGGAGCTTATCCTGTCATTTTCCAGGGCAATATTTAGTTTCAGATCAAGGTTTTTACTGACGCCGATCAAAATATTACTTGCAATCAGGTTGTTATTATTGAACCAAAAGCGCGACTGATCAATTTGGGGGAAATCCGGTTTTAAGACCGAAAGCTGCGGAGTTCCGGCGCTATAGTTATCAGACAAACCGGATGGCTTATTTTGCTCCAGTATTTCAGGGTCGAGATTTTTGCCTGTATTATTGGTTTTTATTGTATTGATAAATTGCAGATCCTTATTAAACTGCAATAATGCGACCTCGTCATTCCTTGCATTTAAGGGCAGCCCCGCACCAACCGAACCCATTCCAATGATCCGCGATTTTGCATCTTTTCGAAGTTTAATATTGATGGCGGCCCGGTTTGAATAGATGCTACCTTTCAGGGCCTTTATCGGCTGGTGATCGGGAAGAACCTGCACCTGGTCAACATCAGCTGATGGCAAATTATTGCTGGCGATGGCATATTGATCTTCTAAAAGATCCTTCCCCTCGATGTAAAATTTGTTGATCGCCCGATTGTTAAATAATATCTGGCCCGTTTCTGAAACAGAAATACCCGGCAGTTTTTTGATGACATCAATGATACGCCGGTCGCTACTATCAGAAAAGGCTTTGACCGAATAGCTGATCGTATCTTTATTACCAGTTATGGGTGCTGGCGCCTGTTTTATGATAACCTCTGGCAAGTTGTTAATTGCGGGCTTCATCACAACAACAAACGTTTTAGAAATATTCGGCCCTAATACAATTATTTGCTTTTCAAACCCAAGAATTGAAACTTCCAGCAGGGTACTATCCTTTGTAACCGACTTAAGACTAAAATTACCCTCAATGTCAGTAATTGTATAAGCCAATATATCCTGATGATTATTTGAAAACAGGATAACATTTGCCTCAGCGATCGCTTTGTTACCTGTTGATACAATAGTGCCTTTAATATTTATTTGAGCTTTTGCAACGAGTGTTGCGGAAAAGAAAAAGAGGATACAAATTAACCGGACATTCACAGTTTTTTTGGTGATTACCGTTATTGACTTTCAGATTTCAATTTTGCTTCGTCGCCATTTGAAAATTGTCCGGTTTTAAAAGCTGCCGCTTCGTTTGCAGCAGCTTTGTACCATTGTGTTGCCGTAACAAGGGCAAAAGGCTCTGTTTTAATTTTCTCCCGGGGCTTGTTAACTGGCCTCATTCGCAATAATTCAGCGCTGATTCCGGCTGTTGATCTTACCTGTACGATCAAGCCGGGCAAGCCGTAATAATAATAGGGCCCTTCGGGTAAAGGGATCTCAGTTGTGAACCATGCTGTTATTGTTGAAGTATCTTTTCTGGTTGTTGCCTTTCGGCAGAAGAAACCGTCGATCTTTTTCGTTTCTTTCCCAATGACCCATTTCCTGCTACTTAAAGTATCCTTAACAAATCCGAGATTTTGCCGGCCAATATATTGAACCATAACAGCCATCCGCTTTGCATAGTCTTTTATTATTTTGAACTCACAGGCGTTTTGAGCGAAATCCTTGCTGCTTAGGGGGGCTAAAGTGATATGATTGCTACCATTGCTTGCCCTTGCAATTCTTTCGTTCAACATTTTTTTGTCGTCGTCAGCACCCTTCCCATGGAAATAGCTTTTGTCTCCCGCAATGTCTAAAATGCCAATGTCGTCAATGATAGTTTCACCATTTTTGATGTATTTGAACTGATATTCAACCGTAGCAACTATTTTATCGCTGGTTTGTGCCTTTACCGACATGATCGATAAGAGTCCAAATACAATTAAGATGGCGAAACTCCTGAACATAAATTATAGTTATTAGTGTCATGAAGAAAATCACGCTTCTCCGCGAAGGAAAAAAAGCTAATTATTTACCCCTATTTTTAGTGATTTTTAACAGGCTAATTCGGCACAATAATTTGCGAAATGTTTGTACCGCAGGCAGCATCTGAAAGTTTTGCCATGTTTTGCAGCCCCTGCATAGCCTCGTCATAGCTTGCACCATAGGCAACTATATTCCAGGTTACACCGCATTTGCTGGTATAGGATGCTGCAATGCGTACCTGAGGTGTAAATACCGATATGGATATATCGAAGCAGTCGGATGCTTTGGTAATATTCGGTGTACTGGCGAAACCTGCAAGAGTGCAGAACGCCAAATAAAAGAACAATACAAGTTTTTTCATTTTCTATTTTGATTGGTTGAACTTTCGAATCTGATTATCTGCAATAGCTATTTAATTCTTCAGTAACTGATCTTATTTAAATAGGTTGGGCAGATAAGGCATTTAACTGCCGTCAGGATAAAAACTTTTACCAGAATATTTCAGTAATTATTTCAAACTGGGTATACTCAAAATTCACCTATTTTGTGGCTGAGCACAACTACAAAACCATGTAGTATTGACCCACAAAAAAATGTAGTACCAAAAAAGTGAGAATAGTTTAATATTTCAAAGATTCGCATCGTGATCGTTTGTCTTCCGCACCACACCTTTTGTCCATCAATGCATCTTTCGGAATCCCAAAAACTATCGGGATGCAGACTTACGTCGAATCCCGACTTAAAAATTAAATTTGCAGGGAAATATAACGACCATGATAGCCAAAAAGCCAAGAAAATACATTCCTGAGAATTTCGAGATCAAATGGGAAAGCCTGGAACCACTGTTTACTGAACTAAAAGACAGGCAGATCAATTCTGTTGACGCTCTGGAACAATGGCTCCGCGACCGCAGCGAACTGGAAGCCGTGCTCGAAGAAGATTTCGCCTGGCGCTATATCCGCATGACCTGTGATACCGCCAGCGAAGAATTGCTGCAAAAATTTCAATACTTTGCTACCGAGATCGAGCCCAAAACTGCACCGTACAGCAATGAGCTTAATAAAAAGCTGGTTGCCAGCCCTTATACTGAGCAACTGGACCAGCAAAAATATTTCATCTACCTGCGGGGTGTAAAAAAAGCACTCGAATTATTTAGGGAAGAAAATATTCCCATCCTTACCGAGATACAGGTAGAACAGCAAAAATACCAGTCGATCACCGGCTCCATGTCAGTATTGCTTGATGAAAAAGAGTTTACGTTGGAACAAGCTGCTGTACGTTTAAAGGATACCGACCGCAGCAAAAGACAACAAGCCTGGGAAACTATCACTGCGCGTCGTCTGCAGGATAAGGATCAGCTGAATAGCCTGTTCAACCAGTTGCGAGGCCTTCGCCACCGGGTAGCCCTGAATGCCGGGTTCGAAAACTTCCGCGATTATATGTTCCAGGCGCTTGGTCGGTTTGACTATACCCCGCAGGATTGCTATGCTTTTCATGAGGCAATTCAACATGCTATAGTGCCTATCCTTCACCAACAGGCCGAAAAACGTAAACAAGCACTTGGATTAGACCATTTGGAACCCTGGGACATGGATGTAGATGTATCTGGCAAGTCGGCCCTGAAACCCTTCAAGGATGGCAGTGAACTGATCGAGAAATCGATCCGATGTTTCAGCAATATCGGACCGTATCTTGGCGAAAGGCTGGAAATCATGAAGGAAAATGGCTTGTTCGATGTCGAAAGCCGCAAAGGAAAAGCTCCCGGCGGCTACAATTACCCGCTGGCTGAAACCGGTGCTCCTTTCATCTTCATGAACTCGGCCAATACTTTCCGCGACCTTACCACGATGGTGCACGAAGGCGGCCATGCCGTTCATACCTTTCTTACGGCCGACCTGGAACTAAACGATTTTAAACATTGTCCTTCTGAAGTTGCCGAACTGGCCTCTATGTCGATGGAACTGATATCCATGGACAATTGGGACGTATATTTTGATAACGAAGAAGACCTCAAACGCGCCAAGCGGGATCAGTTGTTCGACGTACTTAAAACTTTACCATGGGTAGCCGTGGTTGACCAATTCCAACATTGGATCTATACCAACCCAACTCATACCAACGAAGAGCGTACACAAGCATGGCTGCAAATATTTGAAAGCTTCGGTGCCAGCTTTGCCAATTGGAGCACGCATAAAGAAGCAGAGGCCAATCTCTGGCAAAAACAACTTCATATTTTTGAGGTTCCATTTTACTATATCGAATATGGGATGGCACAATTAGGTGCTATAGCTGTATGGAAAAACTATAAAGAAAATCCAGAAAAAGGTCTACAACAATACATCGACGCACTCAAACTGGGCTATACCAAAACTATCAAACAGATCTACGAAACCGCTGGTATAAAATTTGATTTCAGCGCCGATTATGTTAAGGAACTGGCGGATTTTGTGAAAGCTGAGATAGATGATTTAGGATAGGAGTCCGACAGTTTTTACAAAAAGAAAAAGAGCGGCTGCTAATTCAAAATCTGTGAAATACGAATAATCAGTCTAAATCTGTGATTCTAAAAAAGTTGGGAAGTCCTGTAGACCTTCCCTACTACAACAATTGTCTCCATAGTGTAATTCATCAAAAGAATTTAATCCTTTTAACTCCTTTCCTATCAAACAGATAAATAACTCATAAGGCTTACAATGTGTAATTAAAAAAACCACAGGCCCTATATGGTGTTATTTATAGATATGAAAAAGCTAAAAATTCTATTTGCCCTGCTGTTTTCGGTGAGTACAGTATTTGGGCAGGGTTATAAACCCCTTAAGGTTGACAAACTGGTTACGGTATCGATGCCGGCAGAGTATACTCAAAAAGATACGCTGGGTCAACATATTTATTCGGCCAATACCGACTTCGGTTACCTGGTGACCACAGTTGAACCGAACGCTAAGGACAACCAACCGCTAAAACGCGAAAAGGATTTGAAGGCCCTGATGAAAAACTACATAAAGGGTATTCAGCAGCAAACGGGTGATGGCAGCACACAAAACATACGCGATACTACGGTTGGTAATTTAGAGGCTAAGGCGTTTACACTCGTAACTGATGACGGTAACGGAAATATTCAGAACAGGAATTTTTTGGTCATCTATACCAAAGATGCTACCTACACCTTTCAGTATACCTACCCGGATATGAGAAAAGAGCTTGTTAAAAGTGAAGCAAAGGCATTTTTCGGTTCTATCAGGTTATCCTCAGAATTGCAACGTGATGATCAGTATACCGATATGAATAATGCATCGTCAGCGGGTAATACGCTTGTAATTTTGCTGGTCGTTGGAGGCTGTATCGTAGTAATTGCCGGCGGTTGGTACTTATATTCCAGGAGTCACCGGAAGAACGAGCTCGCTTAAAAGCTAGCCAAGCAGGCCATTCTGCCAACCCGGTTTTTGAATAAATGACCGGCTGTCGAGCCAGTACAACCAAATGACAGTGAGCACAAATCCAATGACCGAGCCTGCAAGTACATCTTCAAAAAAGTGTTCGCTGAGGTACATGCGCGAGTAGCCAACCAATATAGCTAAGAGTAAGAATACGGGTGCCCAGCCTTTATTCTTACTCCAGTAGCTAAGTAGAACCGCTGCTGAAAAAGCCGTTGTGGTATGACCCGATGGAAAACTATGTTGGCTCAGTATTTCTACGCCTTTTACAAAGTGCGCATGATCTATTTGATATCCAAAATATAACTTAGGCCTTGGAGCATCAAACAGGAATTTTATGATTTGTGCCGAGATAGACGTAATCGCATACGAACTTCCCAAGATCAGTGCTTTGCGGTAACTAACAAACAAGAGAATAAGTGAGAGACTGATAGCAGTCCAACCATCACCCAGATCGGTTATATAGGGCGCCAGGGTATCAGCAAGGGGAAAATTGAATCCATTTACGGCAAAGTAAATTTCGGGGCGGGAAAAATTAAGTTTGATAACCAGGCAGATAATCAATATCAGCAAATAAGGGACAACCATCCACCTTATACTACGTAATACAGACCTCAAACTTTTTTCCACGGCTGCAATTTATGCTATTTAATTCAATGCAAAAAAATAGTATGTTTGGATGCAGCCTAACTCAATAGAACTGAATGTCGAAAAGTATATTCCGCAAAAAGACAATAGAAAGAATTTTATCCGATGTCGCAAGTGGCTTTAGCGACGGTGAACATTCAGGAGACCCCCACCTCAAAAAAGAATTACGCGTACGAGACCTCACGCTGATGGGTATTGCCGCTGTTGTCGGCGCTGGGATTTTTTCGACTATCGGCGAAGCGGCATTTCAGGGTGGTCCGGGGGTAAGTATATTGTTTGTGATTACTGCAGTCACCTGCGGCTTTTCCGCACTGTGTTATGCTGAATTCGCAGCCAGGATACCTGTTGCCGGAAGCGCCTATACCTATGCCTATGCCTCTTTCGGAGAATTGATCGCCTGGATAATCGGCTGGGATTTGTTGATGGAATATGCTATAGGTAATATAGCCGTAGCGATATCCTGGAGCGACTATTTCGTGAACCTGATGGACGGATTCCGGATCCACTTACCAAGATGGACGACTATCGACTTTCTGACTGCATTCAATGCCCATAAAGACATTCTTAGCCTGAAGGCTTCGCACCACCTGGCCGATATTACCGACCGCATGAAAATGGACGCAACAGCCTGGGACAATGCACCGGGCATTGGGTCGGTAAGGTTTATAGCTAATTTGCCTGCGCTGGCCATTGTTGCTGGCATCACCTATCTGGTATATGTCGGCATACGCGAGACAAGAAAAGCCACCAATGCCATGGTGATTCTAAAGATCGCTATCGTAATCGGCGTAATCCTAATCGGCTTTTTTTATGTTACTCCAGCCAACTGGCATCCATTTTTACCTAATGGTTTCAGCGGCGTAATGAAAGGCGTTTCAGGCGTATTTTTCGCTTACATTGGTTTTGATGCTATATCAACTACTGCCGAAGAATGCGAGAATCCTCAACGCGATCTGCCGCGGGGAATGATCTATTCGCTGATTATTTGTACCGTACTTTATATCCTGATCTCATTGGTTTTGACAGGTATGGTAAGCTATAAAGAATTACAGGTTGGTGACCCGCTGGCTTTTGTATTCGCAAAAGTTGGGCTGCATAACATCAGTTATGTGATCTCGATCAGTGCTGTAATTGCGACAGCAAGCGTTTTATTAATCTTCCAGCTTGGCCAACCACGAATCTGGATGGCCATGAGCCGCGACGGCCTGCTGCCAAAAGTATTTTCACGTATCCATCCCAAATACCATACACCGTCTTTTTCGACGGTGGTTACGGGTTTTGTAGTGGCAATTCCCGCTTTGTTCCTTAATTTGACTATCGTTACCGATCTTACAAGTATCGGAACCCTATTTGCTTTCGTGCTGGTTTGCGGTGGAGTATTGCTACTTCCCCGGCAGGCGCAACGCAAGGGCCGTTTCCATCTTCCATACATTAATGCTAAATGGATAACTCCTGTAATGTTTATTTTGGGAGTGATTTTTTTCAGGAACTTTATCATCACCAAATTCACAGAGAAAAACGCCTACGAGAATTTTCCGTTTTTTATATTTCTTGTATTAACTGCAGCATTGACCATTGCTTCATACGTCAAAAATTTATCGCTAATACCGGTTTTAGGGCTTACCAGCTGCCTTTACCTGATGACCGAAATGGGCTATACCAACTGGCTCCGTTTCCTGATTTGGCTGATCATCGGGCTGGTGATTTATTTTTCTTATAGCTATAAGAACAGCATCGTCGGAAAAGAAGCGGCGGAAGTGAAAATTTAATGATTTGCTAACGCTATTTCATTAAATTTACCTGTAGATGCATATAAAGCTAGTCGATATCATTGGTTACCTTGCAGCCTGTGGCACTACCGTTTCGTTTTTGCCGCAAGCCATCAAAACCATTCAAACCAAAAATACAGCTGGGATTTCTTTAGCCATGTATGGTCTTTTCACGGCCGGCACTCTTTGCTGGCTCATTTATGGCATCCTCAGCGGTAGTCTTCCTGTTGCTATCGCTAATGCCATTACATTGGTTTTTGCGAGTATTATTCTCCTTTATAAAATTCGGTATAAATAAACATTGTGCCGGGCGGCATTGGTCATTGGTTATTTAAGCCTTACCAATAGACTAATGCCAATCCTCAATGCCCAACCATCCCGATAGCTATCGGTACAATCAGTATAACTGTATGTTAAATATTGTTAAAATCAAATATTAAATTAAACCATACGCAATTCCTGAGTCCATTATTTATATTTTTGTTTTATAATTCAACGCATGAGGATAATTTATACCAAACGATCTTCCTGGATAATATTGATCGTACTCGCGGTAACGATTAATATTGCCTTTGCGGGTGGGTATGGCGTAAGGCGGGCGGATACCATTCATAAATTAACTGCAACAAAATCCTCGTACCTCCGCAATGGACTGCATCTTTCACTGCCACCACTTCGCCCTGCGGCAGTTTCGGTTCAGAAAGTAAATGTTGCCCGACCGGATGACAGGTTACTTAATGATGTACAGGTATTCCCAAATCCTATAACAGACCAGATCAATATTAAATATACTTTATCGCGCAATGCAATCGTAACAGTAAAGGTGGTGGATGTATTGGGCAATGATGTGATTACCCTTATCTCACAACGCATTTCATCCGGTGAGCAAAACTTCACCTATCAGGTAAACAACCGGTTACAGCGGGGATTCTATTTCATCCGGGTTATAGCCGGAACTGAATCGGTGATCAAAAGGATTTCGGTACTTTAATTTCAGCTTATTTGTTAAACATGCCTCAAATAGCTTCAGCACTATTTTTTTGAGACATTTTGTTGTCGAATAAAGTGAATTGAAACTTTCCGGCCAAAACCTATTCTCCAGCCAATAAAAATAGTACAATAACTCATACAACCATCCCGAAAGCTATCGGGACAAACAATCCCCAAAATTTCCTAAATTTACCGGAAATACCTACGAATGAAGATCATTGCCATAGGCCGCAATTACGCCGAACATGCCAAAGAGTTGAACAACCCTGTTCCAACCGTCCCGGTTATATTTTTGAAACCCGATACCGCATTACTTCGCGAAAACAAAGCCTTTTATCACCCCGATTTCTCGGAAGATATTCACCACGAAATTGAAGTTGTTCTGAAGGTTTGTAAAGAAGGGAAAAACATCAGTGAAAAATTTGCTGCCAACTATTATGACGAGATTGGTTTAGGCGTCGATTTTACTGCCAGGGATATACAAAGCAGGCATAAGGAAAAAGGCCTGCCCTGGGAATTGGCCAAAGCTTTCGACGGCTCAGCACCGGTGAGCAATTTCATCCCAAAATCAGAATTCACAGATTTATATAATCTCGATTTCAATTTGGATATCAATGGTCAGATTCGGCAGCAGGGTAATACCAAAGACCTGCTGTTCTCATTCGAGCAGATCATTACTTTTGTTTCCCGGTACATCACACTAAAAAAAGGCGATCTGATTTTTACAGGAACTCCTCAGGGGGTTGGCAAAGTGAATATCGGCGATCACCTCGAAGCCTATTTGGAGGGCAAACGAATGCTTGATTTTTATGTTAAATAAGCATGAGGCTTAGGTCATTTGTTCTATTTTTTATCTGGGCCGGTGTGATCCTGAGTGCCCATGCTCAGAATATTATTCAGACTAAAACCTACCCGATGAATTATTTCCGCTACCCTCTCGATCTGCCACCAAGTACTGCAGGCTCCTTTGGGGAATTGCGCCCTAACCACTTCCATTCAGGACTCGATTTCAAAACAAATGGTACTGTCGGTTTTCCGGTGCATGCAGCAGCTGACGGCTTTGTTTCGCGGGTAAGAGTACAGTTTGGCGGCTTTGGAAATGCTTTGTACATCACGCATCCTAATGGCTATGTTACCGTTTATGGTCACCTGCAGCGTTTTGCACCCGAAATTGAAAAAATACTGAAAGAAAAACAATATCAACTGCAAAGTTTTGAAGCAGATATCGATCTGCAGCCAGCTCAATTGAAGGTTTGCCAGGGCGACATTGTTGCCTGGTCGGGCAATGCAGGAGCATCAGAAGGGCCGCACCTGCATTTCGAGATCAGGGACGCGCTAACTCAGGAAACTATCAATCCGCAACTATTCGGTTTAGTTATAAAAGACCATGTGCCTCCTGCTCTGGGAACCGTATGTGTATATCACCTGGGGGAAGAACCTTTCAGCGAAAAAACATCAAGGCAATTTTTTGGAATTAAAGGCGGAGCGGGACATTATAACATGATAAAACCGCAGGTGATTAGTGTAAGCGGAGCTACAGGCTTTGGAATAACGGCGACTGATATGAACAGCGCCTCGTTTAACCATAATGGCATCTACTCAATCGAACTTAAAGTTGACGACCAAACGGTTTACACATTTGCTGCCGAGCGATTTGCTTTCGACCAAACGCATTCCATCAATGCCTATATCGACTACCCGGTTTTTCTGACATCTCATCGCTTTATTCAAAAATGCTTCATTTTACCGGAAAGTAAGATCACACTTTACCCACAATCAGTAGATCGCGGAATTATCAATTTCACTGATAATAGCACACACCAGGTATCTTATATCGTTAAAGATATTGCTGGTAATACTGCTTCACTAACTATCAAAGTGAAATCGACCCAGCCGAAATTATTACCGTCTGCAACTAAACCAGGTACCGCATTTTTCCATTACGACAAACAAAATGAATTTACTTCCGACAACGTGAAAGTGATTATCCCGCCAGGGAATTTGTATGATGATTTAAATTTCAGCTACACCACTTTGCCAGAGAAAAAAGGAACCTATTCTGAGGTCCACCGGATACATAATCGTATGACCCCGATCAATGACACATTCGAACTTTGGATAAAACCCGATAATTCAATCGGCCAATTTGCCGGAAAAGCAGTCATCGTCAATACCGAAGGCATTTGTGAAGGAGGAGAATTTGACAATGGCTATGTGAAAGCAAAGGTGCGGACCTTTGGTGATTATTATCTCAAACTCGATACATTGGCGCCAACAATCAGGCCCATCAATATCAGGGAGGGCGCAGTTATGACGAAAATGAAAAAGCTTTCGCTAAAAATAGGCGATAACCTTTCTGGCATAAAAAGCTATGCAGGAAAAATAGATAACAAATGGGTTTTAATGGAATGGGACTACAAAACTCATCTCCTTAGCTATAGCTTCGATCAAACATTAGCCCCTGGCCTGCATCATTTTGAATTGACAGTAACCGATAATAAAGACAATATTGCACATTTCACAGCAAATTTTAAAAGATAGTATGATCACATTAAAAGAAGGCGACAAAGCCCCGGAGTTTACAGCAAATGACCAAAACGGAAACACTATTTCATTATCCGATTTCACTGGCAAAACCCTGATCCTGTATTTTTACCCCCAGGACAATACGCCCACCTGTACGAAGGAGGCTTGCAATTTCAGAGACAATTACCAGTCGCTGCTGGATAAGGGTTTAGACGTAATCGGTATTAGTTTTGATACCGAAAAGTCGCATAAAAAATTTATCGACAAATTTCAGCTTCCTTTCACTTTAATAGCTGATCCCGAAAAGAAAATCATTGAAGCCTATGGTGTTTGGGGCGAAAAAAAGCTATACGGTAAAGTTTATATGGGCACCTTGCGTACCACTTTTATTATTGATCAAAACGGTTTTATAAACCATATCATTCAAAAAGTTGATAGCAATAATGCCTCGGCGCAGGTGCTCGAATTATTAAAATAATCACTATTTTCGCAATAAAGGCAGATCACAAAATTCGATTCATGGCGGTACAGGTTGAAGACGCAGAGATATTACGCAAGTTTCAGGATGAAAAAACGCGAAACGAAGCGTTTAACCTATTGCTAAAAAAATATCAGCAGAAAATTTATTGGCATATCCGGCGGATGGTCATTGACCATGATGATGCCGATGATATCACGCAGGATACATTTATAAAGGTTTGGAAAAATTTACCGGGTTTTCGTAATGATGCGCAATTGTATACCTGGATGTACAGGATCGCTACTAATGAAAGCATTACTTTCCTGAACAAAAAGAAACAGAAAAACAACATACCACTGGATGATGTGGCTTATGAACTGGCCGATACGCTGGCCGATTCGACCTATTTCAATGGCGATAAGGCGCAATTGAAATTGCAACAAGCGATACTTACTTTACCTGAAAAACAACGACTGGTTTTCAATATGAAATACTATGACGACCTGAAATACGAAGAAATATCGCAAGTACTTGGCACCAGCGTAGGGGCGTTAAAAGCATCTTTTCACCTGGCGGTTAAAAAAATAGAGGCATTTTTATTGGCAAGAGATTAATTTTTTAAATTTAGTTTAAACCATTGAGCTTTAATTTCATCTATAAAGAGATATGAAAAGGGAACGTGAAACCAGGGAATGGCTAAATGAATATATGTCACTTAAACAGGTAAACCCCGAATGCCCGTTTAAAACTCCTGAAGGCTATTTTGATAGCCTAAATGAGATAGTTTTGTCAAAAATTTCGTTGGAGCAGGCAAAAGGTGGCAACCAGGAAACCGGTTTCACAGTACCTCAAAATTATTTCTCTGACCTGAGCGATAACATTAATGCAAGGATCAATGTTGAAAATGGTGCAGATAAACTTACCACCGGGTTTGTTGTTCCTGATGGCTATTTTGATTCGTCAGCTGAGCAGATCAGTGCCAGGATAAGCATCGAAGAGTCGGCAGATAAAGAGCAAATTGGGTATGCAGTTCCATACGGTTATTTTGATGAACTTTCTGCTAATATTACATCAAGAATAAGTATTGAAGAAAGTTCGGATAAAAATGCCCCTGGGTTTTCAGTTCCAGGTGAATATTTCACAGACCTGCAGCAGCAGATCCAAAGTCGCATCCAGATAGCAGAAGTATTAAATACCGAAACAGTTGAATTCACTGTTCCCGAAAACTATTTTAATAAACTTACAGAAAGCATACTCAGCCAAACTGTTGCGCAGGAAAAGCAGCGTACAGGCGGCGCTATCGTAAAAAAGCTTATTTCTAAGGAGGTTATCAAATACGCAACCGCAGCCTGTCTGGTGCTTGGTATCGGTGGAACTTTGTTTTTTAACCGTACCATCGACCCAAACTCCGAACATAACAAGTCGTTTTTGCACAAAACGCTGGCTACTTTACCGGTAGAAGACATTCAAAATTACCTGCAATTGCATTTGGATGGCAATGATACCCGTACACTGATGGATGAAACCAAAGCTGCTGATGCAGATAACTTAAATAACGACCTGCAACAGGCTTTAGATACAGCCACTCAATAAAATGAATAAAACCAGCCGCCATATCTTTATTTTATTTTTGTTGCTGGCAAGTAGCGTTAAAGGCTTCGGTCAACTTCGGCCTGTAATCAGGCGTCCGCCTGGTGCAGAGAGACGTATTTTACGAGAAAACGCTATTCAACGTGTTGAACGGGTTAAAGAACACTACATCACCCAACGTTTGGATCTAACCAGCGACGAATCAACAAAGTTCTGGCCAGTTTACAGGCGTTACCAGGCCGAGATAACTGAAATAAGGACTAAAAAACGTATCAATAATTCGGCAGCAGAACCTGATGGAGCTGAACAAATCAAAAATGAGTTAAATTTCGAGTCGGACCTGGTCAACGTGCGCAAAAAATACACTTCTGAATTTTTGAAATTTTTGCCAGCTGAGAAAGTAAGCGCTTTATTCAAAGCAGAACGGGAATTTAATGACGAACTCATTCGTCAACTGCGCGAGCGCAACCAGCCCAATGCTGCTGCTACCAATAACCCACCCAGTTAACCGCCTATTTCGGAAAACAGCTGTTAAAATTCGATTTTTATCCCCAATTTCGAAAAGTTCAATTTTGGGAGATTAAAAAATCGATCCCGATAATATTCAGCTATGCTTACACTACGCCAGTTATTTCTTTCCCATAACGCTCAAACCACCGATTTTCCACTATTGCTGGAAGTTGAGCGTGCAGAAGGCGTTTATTTATATGATCCTCATGGAAAACCTTATCTCGACCTGATATCTGGTATCGGTGTAAGTAATCTTGGCCATGGCAATAAACGGGTAATCCAGGCTATTAAAGACCAGGCTGAAAAATACATGCACCTGATGGTATATGGCGAATATATACAAAGCCCGCAGGTGAGGTTAGCGGAAAAGCTGATATCCTTATTACCCGACAGTTTAAACTCGGTTTATTTCGTTAATTCGGGAGCTGAGGCCCTTGAGGGTGCGATGAAACTTGCCAAACGGTACACCAATAGACGGGAAGTTATAGCTTTCCATAACGCTTACCATGGCAGCACCCACGGTGCTTTGAGCGTAATGGGTAATGAAGAATTCAAACAAGCCTACAGACCGCTTTTGCCGGGCATTAATTTCATTCGTTTCAATGAACCAGATGACCTTCAATTCATTACAAACGAAACCGCATGTGTCATTGTTGAAACGGTGCAGGGTGAAGCCGGGATAAGAGTACCCGACATTTCGTACCTGCAAGCACTGCGTAGTCGCTGTACTGTAACTGGCACATTGTTGATTCTGGATGAGATACAGGCAGCTATGGGACGTACCGGAAAGCTTTTTGCATTTGAACATTTTGGCATAATACCCGATATTTTGCTGATGGCCAAGGCACTGGGCGGTGGTATGCCTATAGGCGCTTTTATATCATCAAAAGAGATCATGGATGCGCTGAAGGAAAACCCTATTCTGGGGCATATCACAACCTTTGGAGGCCACCCGGTATGTTGTGCTGCTGGCTTAGCAGCCTTAGAGGTATTAATAGACGACGATCTGATCGCGTCAGTCGAAATCAAATCAAATTTATTCAAAGAATTACTCATCCATCCCGCAATTAAAGAGATTCGGGGTAAAGGCCTTCTGCTGGCTATCGAACTGGAAAGCTTCAATTTTAATAAAAAAGTGATCGACCAATGTATCGCTAATGGTGTAATTACCGACTGGTTTCTGCATTGCAGCAATTCAATGCGTATCGCACCACCGCTGATAATAACTGAAGATCAAATCAGGTTTGCGTGTAAAGTTATCCTTGATGCTATCGACCAGGAGTATCAAAATAAATAAAGAGGTGCAAGCCCTCTTTATTTTTCTATTAACTGATCTTATTGCCGAAATAAAGAACGGTAATTAACTATTCGACTTTTGATGCCGCAAAAGTAGATAGACCAATGTAAAGTAAATGTTATGATTTGATACGCATCGTTTGCGGCTTTACATGACGAAAAATCACCAATAAAAAAAACCGGTCCATTGCTAATGAACCGGGCTTTTTTGATTTAAAAAAAGGCTGCCCATTATCAAGGCAGCAATTAAACATCAACTTTTCGTATCAAAGCTGATACATTCTTTGAGTTCTTTTTCGGTATAGGCGAGGTTGTATTGTTTCAGTACATCATCGGGTACGCCATTCCATTGGTTCGGACGGTTACCAACATAACCGATATCCTTCACTCCTATTTCGGATGTATAGAAACCCGTGACGGTTAGGTTACGCATCAGTGTAAAAAACGCAACACCCTGTTTCATATTGGGTTTGGCCTTTTTTGGATAGGCGATCTCGTCAACAATCGCAATCTGCTGCGTACTATCGCAGTCCCTGAATGACTTTTCGTAACGCTTCAGGCTTTGCAGATCGAGCCAGCGTAAACCACCTTTCATAGGTACCTGGTGCTCGGGCATGTCTTTCACGATAAATTCGATAAAATCTGCCACTTTTGCATCCGACGCACTTCCGCTAACTTCATCTTTGGGAATGATGATGTCGCCCAAAATGGTGATCGTAGCAAACTCGTGGTCGGTAAAGAATTTGGGCTCTTGTAATAATTTTTTATCAAAGGCTTTTTCTTCAACCATCCGTTCAGGATGATCCTGGTCGGCACCGGCCGAAGTATCAGAGCCTGCGTCTTTACTGGCAGGTGTTTTACAAGCATCAACCAAAACCGCAGCTGAAAGGCCGCCCACTACCAATGCTCTTAATGAATCTCTTCTGTTCATAATAAAAAGATCAAATATTTTGTTTCTTTAACTGGTCAACGATATACTCTGATGCACGCATAGACAGCGCTAAAATGGTCCAGGTGATATTTTTATCGGCTTGCGATACAAACTGTCCCCCATCTACGCAAAACAGGTTTTTGACATCGTGCGACTGGCTGTATTTGTTCAAGGGTGACTTTCTTGCATCATTGCCCATGCGAACGGTTCCTGCCTCATGTATAATATTGCCAGGATTGTGCAGGCCCCATTTGTTATGTTCGCCATCGTCGTCACCCCAGGTTATAACTGCACCCATATTGGTAAGTATCTCCTTAAAGGTTTCTTTCATATGCTTAGCCTGTTTTATCTCGTAATCAGTCCATTGGGTATGGAAACGCAAAACCGGGATACCATACTTATCCACTACCTCCGGATCAATCTCGCAATAGCTATCCTCACGGGCTATACCTTCACCACGACCTGCCATACCTATGCTTGCACCAAAAAAGAAACGATTATCTTCTTTTAAAGATGCCCCGTAACCACCGGCTTCTTTCTGTTTTCCTTTAACTTTATAACTACCATTCAATTTTTCGATACCCCAGTTAAAACCGTACAACGGCATATCGAAACCGCCACCATATTCAATGTGATAACCACGCGGGAAATCGAGTTTATCCTTTTTGTTATCCAACCACCACGGCGTATACACGTGCATACCACCTACTCCATCCTCGTTATAACGCTTGCGATCGAATAATTGAGGCAAAATACCGCCCATGTCGGCACCAGTTGAATCGTGCAGGTATTTTCCCACCGCATTACTCGAGTTACCTATTCCATTCGGGAAACGTTCAGATTTTGAGTTTAACATCAGGCGGGCGCTTTCGCAGGCACTTGCTGCTAATATTACCGTACGTCCGTAAACCTGGTACTCCTGCATATCGTCCTTGCTGACATAGGATACACCGCTGGCCAGACCTTCTCGGTTGGTCAATACTTCGCGCGCCATGGCGTTAGTTACCAGGTCGACATTACCGGTGGCCAAAGCCGGTTTA
>CAIPPO010000083.1 GCA_903866915.1 uncultured Mucilaginibacter sp.
CTGATGTAGTTAAAAATAAAAGCTTCCACCCGGTAAAATCACTGTTGCCTTTATTAAACTATTCTAAACATGTTACCTGGCTTAAATTTGTATTACAAAATAAAACTACCCGGGCTTTTGTCCCCATCACAATCGGCGCAACAGTAATAGACAACTTTGATCTGTATTTTGCAGATGGCCCGAACGGACATATCATTCATTTATCTTCAGCTATACCCTATCGGGATACTAAGCTGATCAAGCAAAATAACACCTTTATAAATTCGATAATCTTTCCCGACTCGGTCCGTACCATTTATCTGCGAATACGAAGCAATGCTTCGGAAGTTATACCCATTGAAGTAAATAGTGCCAATACTTTTTTTAAAAACGCCGACTTCGAAAACATACTTGTGGGTGGCTTTATGGGTATTGTTTTAATCATGGCCATTTATAACCTGGTTCTGTATTTGACAGTTTCTGACCGAAGCTACCTGTATTATGTTGTTTATATCTTGTTACTCGGTATTACTCAGGTATTGGTCAGAGGATATGGCGTTAGCTTTTTTGTAAGCGAGAAAAACTTGTTAAACAATTACCTGATACCTATATCGCGCGTCTTTTTCGGTTTCTCTGTTTTACTATTTGCCGGTGAATTTTTACAACTTAAAAGCAACCTAAAGGGCAATATTAAATACTACTACTTGCTTTTTGCTATTTATACGGTAGCATTTGCAGCCATTTTATTTGGCAGCGCAACTTTTGCTTACAACCTCATTACGCTTTCGGCGGGAATTATGGCTGTGACCCTGCTGGTGTTAGGTAGCGTATTGTATATCAAAGGTTTCAAACCTGCCAAATATTTCATGATCGGCTGGGGATTGTTCTTTATTACTATGCTGATATCTATTGCCAGAAACCGCGGCTTAATTGTGCATACCAACTTTACGCAAAATATTATTATTTACAGTTCGGTATTGCAATTGGTTTTGTTCTCTATTTCCCTGGCAGAAAAGATTAATTTTTATCGCCGCCAAACCGCCGAAATTCAAACGTTGTCGCTCACGATAGCGCGGGAGAATGAACGGCTCATAACAGAACAAAATATATTGCTGGAAACCGAAGTTAATGCCCGTACCCAGCAATTGATAGAAGCTAACGCCGATCTGTCTAAAATGATTGAGGACCTCAAATCGACACAGATCAAACTCGTAGAAACCGAAAAAATGGCCTCACTTGGCCAACTTACCGCAGGTATAGCGCACGAGATCAATAACCCGATTAATTTTGTAGGGTCAAATGTTAAACCGCTACGCCTGGATTTTCTCGAATTGTTTAACCTGATTGATCATTACAAAGCGGCTGGATTGTCGCCCAATAAGCAGGAAATATTAGATGCTGCTGAACAATATCGTAATCAAATTGACCTTGATTTTTTAAAGCAAGAGATACTTTCATTACTGGATGGTATTGAAGAAGGTGCCGGCCGGACGACCGAGATCGTACAAAGTTTACGTACATTCAGTCGTACTGACGAATTGGTGCTAAAGCCGGCAGACCTGAACACTGCGGTATTAAATACACTGATATTATTACGCAGTACCATACCCTATAACATTGAAATTAAAACCATACTCAATAAATTGCCGCTGCTGAATTGTTATCCGGGTAAAATAAACCAGGTATTAATGAACCTGATCAATAATAGCATACAGGCGATAAAAGCAAAAAATATAGATGATAAGGAGTTCATCACGATCATAACAAGCGATTACCCTGATTATATATCCATCGAAATTAATGATACGGGCATCGGCATGAGTGCTGAAGTTAAACAGCGCATATTTGAACCATTTTTTACTACGAAAACGGTGGGTGAAGGTACCGGACTGGGTTTATCGATCGTATTTGGGATAATAGAAGATCACCGCGGTACTATTACCGTTAATTCAGAACCTGAACAGGGAACATCATTTTTGATAACCCTGCCCAAAAACCTTGTTTGATCTTGTTAAAAAAATTTGTCGGGATTGGGTACAAGGTTGAGGAAGGATTCAAAGTTTTCTTTATACTGCGATTGATCCAGCTTATAGTAAAATGCTCCCTTTTTTGACGATTGTTTGTCCTTTTCAGGCTGCTTCACCAATAAGCCGGTCGACAGCAATTTTCTACTAAAGTTTCGATCGTCAAACTGAGTCTGGAAAACACCTTCATAAAGTGCCTGTAATTGCGGAATGGTAAACTTTTCGGGCAGCAGCTGAAATAATATGGGGTGCAAAGCTGCCTTATACATCAATTGTTTTTTTGCCAGCTTCACCATTTCGGCATGATCGAATATCAATTCAGGCAGGTCGTTCAACAAAAACCATTCGGCATGAAACTCATCGTTGATCTGCTTCTCATATTGATGGATGTCGATCAAAGCATAGTAAGCAACGGAGAGCGTACGTTCCACAGGATCACGTTCGGGCCTTCCAAAAACGTGAAATTGATCCATGTAAACATTTTTTAAACCGGTTCGGTACTCGAGCACACGATTGGCAGCATCTTCGGGCGATTCCGAAGGTTGTATAAATCCGCCCATAAGGCTGTATTTATCTTTTTCGGGTTCGATGGCCCGCTGTACCAGCAAAAGCTTCAAATTCCAGCCGTCAAAACCGAATATGATACAATCAACGGCTACCAGGATGCGTTTCTGGCCGGTATATCTTTGCATATATTATAGGGGTATGTTCAGCTTAAAGCAATTACGGTAATAATTGTGATACAGTCAATAAATATCGCGGACAATTTTAAACAATTTTCAGAAAGGTTTCACAAATAAAGCTTTATGTTTTAGATTTACCATTAAACCAATTAAGCCATGACAGCCGAACAAAAATCTCAATATGAACGCGACGGTTATGTGTTGATCAAAAATTTCTGCTCAAAAGCCGAGATCGACAAGTTGTACAAAATTGCACTGGAAGATGATGCGATGCGAAAAAATGCCTTGGATCTGAACGATCTTTCGGGAAAAAAAACACGCCTTTCACTCTGGTTTACCCCGGGCAATGATGTATTCGGCTACCTTACCAGGAGTCATAAGGTTATTGATGGTGTGGCTGATCTGCTGGGGCATGAAACACCTGTTTGCCATTTTCATTCAAAACTGATGCAAAAGGAGCCAAAAGTTGGCGGTGCCTGGGAATGGCACCAGGACTACGGCTATTGGTATAAAAACCAATTTATGTTCCCCGACCAGCTGATTAGCGTGATGGTGGCCCTCACCCCTGCCAATAAAGAGAACGGATGTTTGCAGGTTATCAAAGGCTCGCACAAACTGGGCAGGGTAAATCACGGATTTTCGGGCGAGCAGGTTGGCGCCGATCTGACCATGGTCAATAACGCCCTTAAAACCATGGAACTGGTTTATTGCGAGCTGGAAGCTGGCGATGCTTTGTTCTTTCATAGTAACCTATTGCATCGTTCAGAAGCCAATTTGTCCGATTATCCGCGCTGGTCTATTATTTCCTGTTATTCGTTGCAGTCCAATTTAGCCTATAACGAAACGTCAACCTCATGGAACACCCCGGTAGCAATTGTACCCGATGAAGCCATCCTAACCTGGGACGCCGGTTCGCTATCTGACAACGATTTCCTTAAAAAAGAAAACGATCCTGCATTAAAAGAAACAGGATGGGAAAAACAGGTTGAAATTTAGGTTATTGCGATTGAGATCAGTTAACTGGTGGTTAGTTAACCAGTAAATATCTTATCCAACCCTTGCAACCATCCCGATAGTTATCGAACCAACTGATACAACGATCCCGATAGCTATCGGGACAAACAATTAAACTACTACAACTAATACTACCAATACAACAAACAACTAAAATGAACATAGCCGTCCTTGGTTCGGGTTTCATCGCCCGCTTTTATGCCGACTCACTTGCCGCACAGCGCCGGAAAGATAAATTGGTAAGTGTATACTCCCGCAGTGCCGAGCGCGCCGCAAAATTTGCAAACGACTACGGCCTGCCGCATTATAGTGATAATATGGACGATGTAGTGGGACACCCTGATGTAGAGGTGGTAGTTATCGCACTTTCTAACGAATTGCACTTATCGGCAGTAGAGGCCTGTGCTAAAGCAGGCAAGCACGTATTGTGCACCAAACCATTGGGCCGCACAGGTGCCGAAGCCAAAAAGATGCTCGAACTGGTTGAAAATGCCGGTATTATGGGCGGCTATTTGGAAGATCTTTGCTACACACCTAAGTTCCTTAAATCATTAGCGAGCGTAAAATCGGGCAGTATTGGACGGGTACTCTGGGCCAAATCACGTGAAACACACCCAGGCCCGCACAGCGATTGGTTCTGGAACCTCGAACTTTCGGGTGGTGGCGCTATTGTCGATCTGGGTTGTCATTGTATTGAAATATCAAGGAACTTTATTGGTAAAGATATTAAGCCCGTAGAAGTGATGTGCTGGGCAGCCACCCAGGTGCACCCCATCGCTGCCGAAGATCATGCTATTGGCCTGGTTAAATATGCCAACGGTGTCATAGGTCAGTTCGAAGTAAGCTGGTGTTTCCGTGGTGGTATGGACCTGAGGGATGAAGTAATGGGTAGTGAAGGAACCATCTGGCTCAATAACTTTCTGCGTACAGGTTTCGATATGTTCAGCACAGGTAAAGGAAATAATTATGTTGCCGAAAAAGCCGAATCATCCAGCGGCTGGCTATTCCCTGTCGGCGATGAAGTGAACGAATTAGGTTATAACCACATGTTTACTGACATGTTTGATGCTATTGAAGAAAAGCGTGAACCTAATGAAAATTTCTATGATGGTTATGTGGTCAACTGTATCATCGATGCCGCTTATCGCTCCGCCAAATCACGTCAATGGGAACCTATTCAAATCGACGACTGGCGCGGACGTACGGATGTGACCGAAGCCCATGAATTTGCATCCTATGATGAAGATTACTACCTCATTAAAGAAGAGATATTGCCTAATGGCGAAAAGAAATTAATATTGAAGCATAAAGTTTCGGGCGAAGTTGTACGGAGGGATTTGTAATTTGTTAATATTCTGAAAAACTTACGAAGTTTTAAAAACTTCGTAAGTTTCCCGTGAATTGGCTAAACAACTAAACCCAAATTAACCAATCACCAATTAACCAACCACTAACTAACCCTCTTCCCCTGCAACAACATATTGATCGCATTATCCAATGAACCGGCGGCTACAACTTCACCTGAGTTGATAAAGTAAATCTCATCCGCATTCTGTATAGTATTCAGCCGATGTGCAATGATCACGCGTGTTGTTGAAGCCGGTAATTGATCCAATATCTCGGTTAAGAGCTGTTCGGTTACGGTATCAATATTAGCTGTCGCTTCATCAAGTATAAGTATCTCCGGGTTACGCAGCACCGCCCGCATAAATGCGATCAATTGCTTTTGTCCCAAACTTATACTGTCACTGGCTGAAAGCACTTTTGTATCCAGTCCATTTTCAAACACAGCAAGCAGACCGTCAAGTTTGGTTTGTTTTAAAGTGTCTTCGAGTTTTTCAGTGGTATGTTGTGCAAAATCATCATTCCCATATAGAATATTTTCCCTGACGGTACCAGTAAACAAGAAAGGTTCCTGTAAAATAAAGCCGATCTTTTTGCTTCTTTCTGCAGCATCATAAGCTCTTATATCCTGGCCATCTAATAAAACTAATCCTTCAGTTGGATCATATAAACGTGCAATCAGTGAAGCAGTTGTGGTTTTACCGCCACCTGTTGGACCCACCAGGGCATAGGTTTTGCCGCGTTCCATTTTAAAATTGATACGATGCAATATTTCCTCGCCACCGGGATAGGAAAAATGAACGTTTCTGAACTCCATTAAAGCGTCTGAAACGGCATCCGTGTTTTGTTCAACCTTAACTAGGTCGGATTCCAGCGAGAGTATGTTAGCTATACGATCCCAGCCAGCCATTGCGGTTTGGAAGTTGGCCCAAAGCGATGCCAACTGCCTCATCGGGTTGTAAAAACTATTGGCATAGGTTAAATAAACAATCAGCGACCCGATGGTAAAATCTTCAGCAGTTGTCGCGCCAAATGGATGCAGATTAACTGAAACCAGGTAAATACCATAAGCCAGTACAATCAGTTGTGCAAAGCCAGCCATTAAGCTATATACCGGCAGGTAAATATTGTTGGCGATACCCGATTTGATGGCGGTTTTATAGTTATCGCTGTTTGCTTCCTCGAATTTTTTACGAAAATAATCGCGACGGTTAAATGCAATGATCACCTTAAAATTATTCAGGCTTTCCTGTATCTCGCCACTCATCCCTCCTACACTTTTTAAATTGGCCGCGTTCTTTTGTTTGACCCATGGCGATAATACTTTGGTAAATAGCCAGGCAATCAGGGCCGGAGCCAAAGTTGCCAGTCCCAGCTTGTAATTGATCGCTAACAGAAAGATACTGGCGCCAGTCATGGTAGCCAGGCCACCCACAAACTGCATCAGCGACTGGCTAAAAAAGGTATTGATTTTATCAGTATCATTGTTTACTCTTGATATCAGGTCACCGGCTTTATTTTGGTTGAAAAAGGCAACCGGCAGCGATTGTATCTTATTGAAAATAGCATTTCTAAGCGTGAAAAGCATCCGCTGACCTACCCCACCCATGAGTATTGTTTGGAGGTAACTGGCAAATAGTCCGCATACATACATGGCAAGCAAAATACCGGAGTATAGCAGTACGCCATGATAATAACTGGGAATAATATATTTGTCGATGGCGTGACCAATCAATAGTGGCCCGAATAAATTGACAGCAGAATTGACCAAAATGGCTAAAAAGGCAAGCCAAAGATTTCTTTGTTCATGTGAGATTAATTGCAACAGCTTTTTTAGCGCAGCGAATGTCGATCGCTTTTCCTGCTGTGCCGAAAGCTTATTTAGATCGTAATTCATAGTTGCTGGTACTTTGCTGTGAGTTATAGATCTGTACGTATTCGGTGCTGGTTTTCATTAATTCCTCGTGCTTGCCGGTAGCGATAATTTCGCCTTCCATCAATAAAATGATCTGGTCGTAATGTTCAACTGCAGCTATTTTTTGTGTTACCGATATCAGTGTTAAACCGGGGTAATTTTTATGCACATTATCCAGTATTTTCTTTTCGGTATTACCATCTACACGGGCTGTAAAATCATCCAGCAATAATATCCTGGGATCAACTGCCAGCGCCCGGGCAAGCATAATTCTTTGCTTCTGTCCACCCGATAAACTCGATCCGCGTTCTGAAACCACGGTGCTCAATTTTTCGGGTAGTGAATTCACAAAATCATATAATTCGGAGGTACGTATTGACTTTTCAAGCGACTCGTCAGTGACGGTATCACTAAACGCGATATTTTCCCGTACACTCATGTTAAAAATGATACTATCCTGAAAAACAAAACCTACCTGCCTATGAAAGGCTTCGCTGTTGTATTCGTCGATCGACCGTCCATCGAACTTTACTTTACCACCATCGGGTTTTATCAGGCCGGTAAGCAGATAAAGCAATTGTGTTTTGCCTGCTGCTGTAGGCCCTATAACGGCAATCTTTGATCCTGCTTTGATAGACAGTGAAATATTTTTTAAGGCTGGTTTCTGGCTATAATAAACGCTAACATTCTCCAGGTCGATATCGCCGCGCAGCGTTTCGGTTATGGTACCTGTTTCCCGTGGATCAGGGGCTTCTAAGATGGCATTGATTCGCTCATAAGAGGCCGTTGCCTGGGCAATGATATTACTCATGAATCCAATTACAAGTATGGGGAAAATAAGCTGAATGAGGTAACTATTGAATGCTGCAAAATCTCCCAGTGACATCGTTCGCTCAATAACAAAATGACCGCCCAGGGCTAGTATGGTAAGCGTGGCTACATTGGCCGTGAATGTAATTACAGGGATTAAACCGGCAAATAGACGGAGTATCTGTAAACCATAATCTTTGGCTTTGGCGTTGGCCTTCAAAAACTTATCGAATTCCAGTTGTTGCGAATTGATAACCCGTATCAAAGCCGAACCCAGGATACTTTCGTTGATCACTTTATTGAGCCAGTCAATTACCGCCCTGCTTTCTTTAAATAATGCTCTTACCTTTTTTAAAACAAGGGCAAAAGTAATACCGATGATGGGGATAATGGCGATAACGCACAGAGCTAATTTCCAGTTAATGGTCAGCAGCATCACACTGGCACCAACAATGATAAAAACAGATGAAACGATAGAAACAAATGCCTGTGAAACAAAGAGCTTAATAGAGTCGGCATCGGCTGTGAGGTTGGTCAGCAATTTACCCGGGCTAACTTCATCGATAAACGCATTGCTTTGCCGCGAGATCTTTTCCGACAATTTACTGCGCAGGTCACGGGCCACTTTTTCGGATGCATAAGTTTGAAGCAGCGCCTGGATGTAGGAGAAAATAAAAATAGCGACGATCGCCGACGAAAATTTAACGATGATCGGTACCAGGTCGAATTTAAATTTTTGCCCCCTATGCTGGATGATGCCTTTAATATAATCATCAATACCGTGTGAAATGATCTTGGGTAGCCACAGGCTTCCGGTATTGCTCAACAAAGCAAACAACACCAGCAAAATGATCAGCCCACGGTAAGGAATCAGCAGGCTGAATATTCCGGGCTTTTTAGCAGGCTTTTGATTGGGTTTTTCCGTCATTGGCGGTTTAAATTTGCTGTCTGTTCAACAAAAATAGCAATGCATTTTTACGGCAATGCATAAAATAATTTATAATTTCAGCGCCATACTAAAGCAGACTAATCCAGCGTAATAATATTTTAATGTTGTGGTGCCTTAAAAGGATTTGTATCAAAAATCGAAAAACCTATGCCTTCAAATTTTGACCCTACCGCTGAATATATCCTGGAAGATGAGCGGGTACAATTGCGCCCCCTACTTGAATCCGATTTATCACACTTTTTACCTTACGCCATCAGCGAGCCTGATACCTGGAATTATTCAGCTGTTAGCCCAAAAGGTGAAGCAGGTATGAAAGCTTATGTTGAAACCGCACTTCGGCATCGCAACGAAGGAAATGAATATCCGTTTATTGTATTTGACAAACAAATAGGCGAGTATGCAGGCAGTACCCGCTATTACGACATCCAGCCGGGTAACCAGATGCTTCAGTTAGGTTATACCTGGTATGGTAGCAAATTTAGGGGAACAGGATTAAACAAGCATTGCAAATACCTGTTGCTTCAATTCGCATTCGAAACCCTCAACATGTACCGCGTTGAATTTCGGGCCGATGCCCGTAACGAACGCAGTATAGCCGCCATGAAGAGCATAGGTTGTACTGTAGATGGCATACTACGCAGCAATCTTTGGCTCGAAGACGGCACGAGGAGAGATTCGATTGTATTAAGTATTTTAAGGGAAGATTGGTTTGGAGGGCTGAAAGAACGCTTGTTTGGTAAATTGTTAGTTTGAGTTGATGGGGTTGATTTAGTTGATTGGGTTGGATAGGTTATATTATTTGAGCACTACCCATTCAACCCATAATAATGATTTAATTTAATCAACTCAATTAACTTAATCAACCTACTCAACTTACTCAACCTACTCAACATACTCAACCCAATCAACTAAATCAACCCAATCAACCAACCTTTCACAACTTAATAAACACCTTTCTCCTCACCAACCAATAGCACAGCCCCCACTCCAGTAACCACGTAAAGAGTGCGGTTAAAACAGCTGAAATATAGGGTGTGATACCCATCCAGCCTGCAAATCCCTTCACAAAAATACCAACAGCGCCGTTGAACCATTGGTAACCGACCGTATTAAAGAAATAGTAGATAAAAATCGAATTCATACCCACTACCGCGGCGACCCAGGCATACCGGTTTATTTTTTTAATATCGATTAACCAGTATAAAACCGACAATAGCAATAATACCCAGCCTTCAGAAGCAAAGGTGAACGAACTGGTAGCTATCCGCTTGATGATGGGTGTAATATGGGTCCAGTCGAGTCCAAAACCGATGGCTAAAGCGACGAGGCCTGCAATGGTGAAATATTTAACTTTTTGAAGAGGCGCAACCTCCGACACCAGCAGTTTACCGGCCAGGCACCCCCAAATGGTATGTGCAGCTGTAGGCAAGCAGTTAATAGTAACCCAGCCTCCTTTGTTAATCGGTTCGTGCAGCACCGTATCGAGCCAGGCTCCGAAATTATGATATTCAACAAAAGGTTGATTAAAACCGGGTACCAATATCATTCGGTATAAAACTTCAGTCAAAACCAGCAGGAGTACGGAAATAGCAATTTGAAACTTATACGATTTATTGATAATCAGGTAAGCAACCAGCGTAGTGAACGACAATTGGGTGAGCACATTCCATAATTCCCAAACCAGTTTGCCCGCATAAAAGCATTGCACGGCTGTACCGAGTACAAATAATTTGAGCGAACGAAATGCGATATGCTTAAAATTCTGGCGCCAGGTAATACCTTTTTGTTGCTTATGATGCCAGGAAATATACATACCGGTACCGGCCATGGTCATAAACGCAGGTTGTATCAGGTCCCACAACCGCAAGCCGTTCCATGGATGATGATCAAACTGCAGCATCACAGTATCGAAAAAGCCGCCAACATGCAAATTGTTAAGCGATTCGTATACCAGGCAACTTTCACCGGCCAGAAATATCATGATCAGGCCACGCATGACATCAAGCGACAACAATCGCCCTTCTTTTTGTGGAATAACAGGATCCATTGTGTGAGGTTTATGTAATAAAGTTAATTGTTTATTCCTTTTATTCCTAGCTAACTAAATTGCAGGCTTACTTCTACATAAACTCCGCGTCCCCAAAAAACTGCGGTAAATGAAAATTAGGTGTGGGCCAATCAATATTGTTCCAGGCGAGGTATTGCGGTTTTTGGAGGTCATCTCCGCATTTGTAAAAATTGACATGGCACTTTTTTCCCGAAAGTGAGGTGATTGGATCAAATCGAAAAATACTTACCGGAATAAGCAATGCCAATGACCATCGCGACAAGCCATCTGCAACTACCGGCTTTTTAGCAAAGGACTGTATTGTTTTTAATAGCGCCGCAGGCTGATCTGTACGGTGTTCGCGGTTGTTGCCATATCCACCCAAACAAGTACCCAGACTATTAAATTCAAGGTTATAATACCCATTTTGATCAAAGCCAATAAAAAATTCAACTGCGCTATCCCGGTAAACAGGTTCGTTGGGCTGCGTAAACCTGGCTAACGTTTCTGTTTCACTTACATCATACCTGAGCAATACAGCAAAACCATTATGAGCAATGCTAAATTGTACCAGCGGCTTTTCATCATACTGTAGCCAGGGTGCAAAATTTAGCTTCATTTTTGGTAACTGATCAAGCAACTGATCTATTTCTGCAATTGGCGTTTTTGACTTAACTTCAGGCAGAAAAGGTATTTGCAGTATTTTTTCGCTCATGCAGCAAGTTATTACATAAATTTGATTTAGTAAAGTAGATAAAAAATACCAGTGTGCGCGCACACAATAATATATTTTTCTAAATTAGTCCAAAAAAATCACAACCTTTAAATTATGAATCGCAGAACATTTGTCAAACAAGGCACCGTAGCTGCTGCCGGAATCACATTATTGCCTTCGGGTGCATTATTTGGGCGTGCTGCTAATAAGGTGCGTCTTGGCTATATCGGTGTTGGTTTACGTGGCCGCAGCCATGTCAGTGAAGGTCTTTTACGGGACGATGTAGAGATCGTAGCTATTTGCGACACGCAGGAGAGCTCACTTGAGTTCTGCCGCCAGCAATTCAGAAAAGCCGGTAAGCCAATGCCGAAAGAGTATACAGGTAGCCTGGATGCTTATAAAGGATTGCTTGATCGCAAGGATATCGATGCCGTAATTATAGCTAGCCCCTGGCAATTCCACCATCCACAGGCAATTGATGCCATGAAAGCCGGCAAATATGTTGGTTGCGAAGTGATCGCTGGTCTTTCGGTAGATGATCATTGGGACCTGGTCAATACCTCCGAAAAAACAGGGATGCCCTACATGACCCTTGAAAATGTATGTTACCGTCGCGATGTGATGGCTGCGTTGAATATGGTAAGGCTCGGCCTTTTTGGCGAGATCATTCATCTGGAGGGCGGTTACCAGCATAATTTGCGCGATGTTTTGTTTAATGATGGTAAACCATTTGGTGGCAAAGGTCCGGAATATGGCCCTAAAGCTTTTAGCGAGGCCCAATGGCGCACCCAATTTAATATCGACCGTAATGGTGATATTTACCCTACACATGGCGCAGGTCCGGTTATGCATTATGCTAATATTACCCGGGGTAACAGATTTACAAACCTGGTATCATTTGCAAGTAAAGCAAGAGGATTGAGTACTTATATCGAAGAGATTGCTCCAGGTAATCCCAATGCTAAAATCAATTATAAAAATGGCGATGTGATTACCACCATGATCAATTGCGCCAATGGCGAAACAATTATGCTGAGCCATGATACACATTTACCACGTCCCTATTCTTTAGGATTCAGGGTGCAGGGTACCAAAGGGATTTGGATGGATGTTAACCAATCGGTTTATATCGAAAATAAATCGAAAAATGAAGATGAATGGGATGCCGCCAAAGACTGGTTTGAAAAATACGATCACCCGCTTTGGAAAAAGTATGCTAATGATGCTGCCGGTGCAGGCCATGGTGGTATGGATTGGTTCGTATTCAACGCATTCGTAGAGGCCGTGAAAAAGAAGGGTCCTACACCTATCGACGTTTACGATTCCGTAACCATGAGCGTTATCACTCCACTTTCAGAAAAATCATTGGCAGAAGGTAATATGCCACAACAATTCCCTGATTTCACCAATGGAAAATGGCAAACCCGCAAAAATGATTTTGCCTTGGATGATAGTGGATTTTAGAATGAGGCGTGTGAGGGATGACAAAGGAGAAAGGTAAAAGGACGATGGATAAAGGCTTAATTTACAAACCAGAACCAAATACCTTTTACCTTTCACCCTTCACTTTTCACCCTTCACCTTTAAACCTTTTTAGGGGGCAGATCAAATGCATGGGCATCATGTTCGAAATGACCTTTATGCGAACCATCGCAAAAAGGTTTATTTTGGGATAAGCCGCAACGGCAAATTGAAACGATGGTGCGGCCCTGAAGCCCGTATGCGTTGCCGTCTTTGTCTACTATTTCAAAATCGCCATCTACTTTGACGGATCCATTACTGTTTATTGTGAGTTTTGTTGCCATACCGGCGAAGATAGGATAAGGACCTGAAAGCTAAAAACTATAAAGTAAATTTTTCCAGCCAAAATCTCCCGATAGCTATCGGGCCCCCTTTCTCCGCTTAAGAAAGATTCCCTTTCTTCAACTCCTCTACCGCATGACTTACAGCGCGGGCCGTGATTGCCATGAAAGTAAGTGATGGGTTTTGAGTACTGGTTGAAACCATGCTTGATCCATCCGTAACAAAAACATTCGGGCAACTATGTACCTGATTCCATGAATTGAGTATCGAAGTTTTAGGGTCTTTACCCATTCTTACCCCACCCATTTCGTGGATATCCAAACCAGGAGCTTGTTGGGTATCATGCTGTACAATATTTTTAGCTCCCGCAATATCCAGCATTTCGGAAGCCTGATTCATGAAATCTTGCATGCTTTTTACATCGTTATCATCATAGGAGACATTCATTTTCAGCAAAGGAATACTCCAGGCATCTTTCTCGTCTTTGCTCAGGCTAACATGGTTAGTTTCTTTCGGGATGGTTTCGCCCTGCATCTGGGTGTAAATAACCCATGGACCGGGCTCTGCGATATTGTCTTTGTAGTCAGCACCCAGTTGCTGCCCATTAGTATCATGCCCCCAGCCTTCCCGCACAACTGAATAAAAAGTCATATAACCTCTTCGGAAATCCATTTCCTGTTTATAAACGTTCCTGAAATTAGGCATCATAATAGCCGTTGGACGGCGACCATAATAGTACGAATCGAGGTATCCATCCATTGTGGCATAAACGTTGCCCCGGTAATTGTGGAAAGCAATATATTTACCTAACACACCACTATCGTTACCTAAACCATTCGGAAACCGTGAAGAAGTTGAATTAAGCATCACCAGATTACTGTTAATGGTAGCTGCATTCAAAAAGATGATCTTTGCATAAAACTCAGTGGCTTCTTTGGTATGGGCATCTATTACCCGTACGCCTACAGCCTTGCCTTTTTGTTCATCGTAAATAATAGAATGTACCACTGAATCAGGGCGAACAGTCAGATTTCCTGTTTTCAGTGCCCATGGAATAGTTGAAGAATTGGAGCTGAAGTACCCGCCAAACGGGCATCCGCGTTCGCATAAACTTCTTGCCTGACACTGACCCCGGCCTTGTTGAATATGGATGGCATTGGGCTTTGTCAAATGCGCACAGCGACCAATAACAACATTCCTTTCGCCTTTATAATGCGCGTTGATTCGCCTGGTCATGTCTTTTTCCACCCGATTCATCTCCCAGGCTGGTAAAAACTCCCCATCGGGTAAAGTTTCCAACCCGTCTCTATTTCCGGCTATGCCTGCGAAAGTTTCGACATGGCTATACCAGGGTGCTATATCTTCATAACGTATCGGCCAGTCGACGGCAAAACCATCCCGGCCGGGTCCTTCAAAATCATACTTACTCCAACGCTGTGTTTGCCTGGCCCATAACAGCGATTTACCGCCAACCTGGTAACCGCGAATCCAGTCAAATGGCTTATCCTGTACATAAGGATGCTGCTTATCTTTAACAAAAAAATGCTCGCTAGCTTCACTGAACGCATAACAACGTGCCACAACAGGGTTCTCTTCAGTCACTGCAATAGGTTCGCGCGTGCGGTGCGGAAATTCCCAGGGCCCTTTGGTTGCCGTTGGATAATCCTTTAGATGCACCACATTTTTGCCACGTTCAAGGATCAGTGTTTTCAAACCATGATCGCAAAGCTCTTTTGCCGCCCAGCCACCACTGATACCCGAACCAATAACAATGGCATCATAAGTGTGTTGTTCTTTTCCTGTTCCGTTAATATTGGCCATAAATCAAATAATTGGTAGCCCAATTTAAGCTTTTCTGATAGAATACAAACAAAAGCTGCCAAAATTTGATCGTATTGTTTAACTGACCGAAATTACCCTGATTTCACTTAAATAAGTAATTTAGCGCAAAATCTAAAAAACATGAATTTCCGGTTTATTGCAAACAGGAGCAAATTGTTGCTCACGCTGTTAACCATATTTTTTGTAAATATTGTTTTTGCCCAACCGGCTAAAACTATCGATGGCCACCCCGACTGGATTATGCAAGGTAATATTTACGAGGTAAATGTTCGACAATATACTCCTGAGGGTACTTTTACGGCCTTTGCTAAAAGCCTCGACAGACTGAAAACGATGGGTGTACAAACGCTTTGGTTCATGCCGATTAATCCTATCAGTAAGGTTGATCGCAAAGGAACTTTGGGAAGTTATTATGCGGTTTCAAATTACACCACTATAAACCCTGAATACGGGAATTTTAGCGACTTTAAGCAATTAGTTAAAACCATCCACGCTAAAGGCATGAAGGTGCTGATCGACTGGGTGCCGAATCATACCGGTGCGGATCATTACTGGCTGCAAAAGCATCCTGATTTTTATGTGAAGGATAAAGACGGAAAACCGGCTATACCCTATGGTTGGGACGATACACGCCAGCTCGACTATTCCAACAAAGAAATGCAGGATAGTATGATCAACGCTATGAAGTTCTGGCTTGTAAAAACGAACATTGATGGATTCCGCTGTGATGTAGCCTGGAACGTACCAGAAAGTTTCTGGACACGCTGCATTAGCGAATTACGTCAGGGGCGTAACCTGTTTATGCTGGCAGAGGGCGACAAAGATTATTTGCACCGCAGCGGTTTTGATGCTACTTACTCCTGGGACATGTTCCACAAAATGATCGATGTGGCCAAAGGAGCGAGTCCGGCTTATGCACTTGACAGCATCAAAACAAAATATGATACGGAATACGCTAAAAACGGATTGGAGTTGTTTTTTACCAGTAACCACGATGAAAACAGTTGGAACAAAGCCGATTTCGGAGTGTTTCCCGGAGCTTCCCATGCACCGTTCGCAGTACTTACCCAAACTTATTACCACAGCGTGCCATTGATTTATAGCGGTCAGGAAGAACCGGTATTAAGAGCTGTTCAATTTTTCGAGCATGATCCAATGACCTTCAAAAATTTTGCCCGGGCTGCCTTCTATAAAAAATTGCTTGCCTTACGTAAAAACGACATCGCATTAGCTTCTGACGCATCATTTACTAAAGTTGATGCAGGCGATAAAAATGCGGTTTATGCCTATGTAAGATCAAAGGCAGGGAAAAGGGTCTTAATAATTTTAAACCTGTCGGCAGCTGAGCAAAAAATTCAAATCAAAAATAAGTCACTTTATGGGTCTCCCTTTGATGTTTTTGCTGGCAAAAAAGCCATAGTTTCTGCAAAATCGAAGACTTTACCAGCCTGGGGTTATCGCGTTTACGCCTACTAACAGAAGGCGTTAACCCACATAATTTTTAATTTAATATTTCACAAAGCCGTTACACAATATGTTTGCTGAGCCGGTCAATTTTGCGCATTATTGTTTTTAGATATTAACTGAGGCAAAAATGAATAAAATC